>CALMBF010000018.1 GCA_937860145.1 uncultured Geobacter sp. | reverse complement strand
GGGGAGGAGCGTGCAGAACTCCCCCACCCCTCCCACCAGGAGGAGCTGCCCGATGTCGTGCAGCAGACCGGCGAGATACGCCTCCTCGGGATCCTGGTACCCGACTTCGCTCGCCAGCGACCTGGCGATATACGCCACCCGGAGCGAGTGGCTCCAGAAACCGGCGTAATCGAAGTTGCGGTCAAACATGGCATGGGCATGGGCATTCTGCACGGCCATGCAGCTGGCAAGGGTCCGCAGGAGCGGCCTGCCGAGGGCGGCCAGGGATCGTTCGAGGCTGATGACGGGGGGGGACGTGCGGTAGGGTGGAGCGGAGGCGATGGTGAGAAACTGCGCGGCACATGCCGGGTCCTGGGCAACGACCGTTGCCAGGTCAGCCATGGTAGCCGATTCGTCGTCGACGAGCGCGAGAAACCGTACCAACACCTGGGGCAGGGTTGGTAACGGAATCAGGGCAACCGATTCCCGAATCTTCTGCGGAAGTTTTTCCACCATGGTCCTTTCGCGGCGGCAGCATCCCGCTGCCGAATCCAGGCGCACCACGCCGTTTCCGAATAATATCTTTAAAATTAAACCATGTCAATAATTTAATATACATAAGTACCTGTTTCGGAACCGTTTTCCCCGGACAGAAGTTTCACTTTGGAGAGGATTGGCAAACCACCCCTAGAGCCAGGCGGAGTACATCATGAGCGACCCGATTAGGAAGAGCGCGGAACGGCTTGTGCAGGAGGCGGAGGATCTTCTCCAAGGGGCTACTGGGAAGGGGAAATAACCAGGAAGCGGCCATCGAAGTGGGGTTGCAGAAGGGGGATCACGTCCTTCCAGTCCAGTCCCCCGCCACCGCAGCCGGGACGGGGGACAACTACCGTCTCCCACCTCTTTCGGTCGGCAAGCTCCCGCAATTCCCTGGCCGAGCGGGCGATGAGCATACCGTCGGGATGGGACCAGGCGGTCTCCTCGACGGGAAAGCTTACCAGACCACCGCCAAGTGAATGCACGTGGTTGCCGCCATGACCGAGAAAAGAGCCGAGGCGCCACGGCAGGTCCGGGAAGTAGTTGCACGCCTGGCGCGCCACGCCGCGCCCTACCACGGCGCGCCCGTCACGGGTAAGGCTGCCGTTTGTGGTGAGGGCGATGATGGCCCGACCCAGGTAATCCCAGATATTGCCGGAGACTTCGACCATGGGTCAATTATGGGCCAGCTTCTGAGCTTCCCTGGCATTGGCCTGGAAGATGTTTGCCACCTCGAACACCAGGTTCATGGTCCCCCGGTAGCCGACCCACATCTTCTGGTGCGCGCCGAGCCGGTCGAACACCGGCAACCCGGCCCGCAGGTGGGCGCCGATTTTCAACTTTGCGGCTGCCTGCCGGCCGTTGGAATTGGCCACCAGCAGGTCCGCCCCGACCGCCGCCCCCTCCAGGTCTTCCAGGTCGCCGACGGACAGGTTGTCGCAGGGGAGTGCATCCAGACCGCGGGTCCGGGTGGCGGAGAGCGCTGCCTGGATCTGACACCCCATGCCGGAGAGGAAGCGGGTCAGGGTTTTCAGGTTGTCCGATTCCAGGGCAATGGCCACTTTTTTGTGCCCGAACTGGTAGTGGCTGTCCACCATGGCATCCATGAGGCGGCTGCGCCAGCGACGGTGCTTCTCCGGGACAGGGAGACCGCTGAGGTGTGAAAGGGTCGCCATGAAGCGGTCGACCTCCGCCAGCCCGGTCAGGGAGGTGAAACCGTAGGCCGGAATGGCGCACTTCTCCCCGAGAGCTCGTGCCGCCCTGGCCAGGGAATCCCCCACGTAGAGGGTGGCGACGCTCCGCCCGGCCCTGCGGATCCCTTCGACGGATATTCCGCCCGTGGAGAGGGGGGAGACTTCGGCATCGATATGCCCGTCCAGGGCATTGGCGATGTCCGGGACGCAGAGCACCGTCAACCCGAAGGACTCGATCAGCTCCTTGAGCTCCTCCACGTCCGCCGGAGTCAGGTGGGCGCCGGGGAGGAGGTTCACCTGTCCGGCTATCTTTTCACCCTGTTCCGGGAGGGTGGCGACGATCGCTTCCACCGCGGCAGCGTACCCCTCCTGCAGAGACCCGCAGTAGTCGGGTGTCGATGCCCAGACGATCGGCACCGCATCATGCTCCGGGTGCTCCTCCCGGAACTGGACGATGGCGCTGCGCACGTCGTCCCCCATGGTCTCGGTGAGACCGGAGGTCATGACGCCGACCACCCCGGGACTGAACTTCTCGATCACCCGGCCGAGCCCCTTCTTGAGGTTCTCCCAGCCGCCGAAGATGGCCGTATCCTCGCTCATGGCGGTGGAGTTGAGGGCTATGGACTCCTTGAAATGGCGGGAGAGCTGGAGGCGGATGAAGGTCGAGCACCCCTGGGCGCCGTGGAGCAGCCCGAGCATCCGGTCCACCCCCAGGTAGGCCAGGGTGGCGCCGAGGGCGGGAGAGTTCTTCTGGGGGTTGACCGTGGCGGTCTTGGCCGGCACCTTTACCCGGGAGAGGGAAATATCCTCGGACAGGTAGCTCTCGCCATGGCCGGCGGCAGCGGCCACGGACGAGGCGATGTCGTCCGCCCCCTTGTCCCACGGGGCCGGGCTGTTGAGGACCGGCCAGATCGGGTTGTTGACCGTGAGGTCAAGCTGCCTGGCGAAGGTCACCATCCCCTCGTAGCCGGCATAGGGGTGGGAGCGACCGTGGTTGATGTCGAGAAAGGGGGTCTTGGTCTTCAGGGCCAGGAACTTGGTCTTGCCGCCGGCCACGATCAGGTCGGGCATCTTCTCGTACATGACCGACAGCAGGCCGGCGGTGGAGGTATCCTCGATGATCCGGGCATCCCGGTGCATCAGCCCCTTCATCCGGTAGAAATCCTCCAGGGTCGAGTTCTGGGTGCCGGCGGCGAGGATCTCCACCCCCAGCTCCCGCAGGGCATTGACCATGGACCAGGTCTTGACCCCGCCGGTGAAGAGGACCGCCCGCTTCCCCTCCAGCCTTGCCCGGTAGGGGGCGAGCCGCTCCCGGCACGTCGCCTCTTCCTCCGCAATCAGCCGTTCCACACGGTCCTGCATGATCCGTTTCTCCAGGCCGCCGACGGCATCGTCCAGCTCCCGGGCGATCTCCCGCAGTGCCTTGGCCGTGTCGGTCATGCCGTAGAACGACTCCTCCAGGTAGGGGATACCGTAGCTTTTCTGCATCTTCTTCGCCAGGTTGGTCAGGCTCTTGGAGCAGATGATGATGTTCAGCTTCGCCCGGTGGGCGTAGCGGAGCTCCTCGAACTTCGCGTCACCGGAGATGCAGGAGAGTATCTGGATCCCCAGGCGGTCGAACAGGGGGAGCATCCCCCAGAGGTCGCCGGCGATGTTGTACTCGCCGATCAGGTTGATGGGGTATTCGCCGAGGAGCGGAGGCTCGGCGGTGCCGATGACGTGCTTGAAGAGGATTTCGCCGGCCAGGCGGTTGCCGATGTTCTTGTCGCCGATGAAGCCGGGGGTGTTGACCGGGATCACGGGGACCGGCACCTTCTCACCGGCCGCCTTGCAGACCGCCTCCACGTCGTCGCCGGTCATGGCGGTGACGCAGGTGGCGTAGACGAAGATCGCCCTCGCCTCGGGGTAGCGCCCCGCCAGGTCGAGGATCGCCTTGTAGAGCTTCTTCTCCCCCCCGAAGATGACGTCGTTCTCCAGCATCTCGGTGGTGAAGCCCCGCCGGTAGAGCTGGGAGCCGGAGGAGCGGGCTCCCCGGTTGTCCCAGGAGTTGCCGGCGCAGGCGATGGGGCCGTGCACCAGGTGGATGACGTCGGTGATGGGCATCAGCACCACCCGGGCGCCGTCGTAGGCGCAGGAGCGCTCCGTCCCCTCCCCCGGCTCCGACTTCTTGCAGAACTTGGGAGCACCCTTCTCCTGGTTGATATCGCACTCCGGGGCGTCGTAATAGTCTGGTCTGGCCATGGTCGCTACCGCCTTTCCGTTGATCGTTCAACGGGGAGATTGCAGCGGTCGTGCCAAGAGCCATCCACCCGATATTGTTGGATTCTGCCGGGAGATGCGCCACGGAAGCGGGCAGGCGGAACCGTATACGCCTCACTTTTGGGCAGCGGTCTGCTCCCGGGCGTCACCCCTCCACCCGGTCGACCCGCAGGGCAAAGGTCAGGTCGAGTCCGGCCAGGGGATGATTGCCGTCCAGGGTGACCGTACTCTCCCCCACCTCCAGCACCAGCATGACCAGGGAGCGGCCACCGGCAAAGTCGATGCCCAGTTTTTGACCGACAATGATCTCTTTACCGGCGGGGAACCTCCCCCGCTCGACCCGGAGGATGTTCTCCTCCCGACGGTGGCCGTAGGCCTCGGAACACGGGATGACGATGTTGCGCACCTCCCCCGCCGCCATCCCCAGAACCCCCTGCTCCAGGGCAGGGAAGACCTCCCCGGCCCCGACCGTGAACTCCAGGGGAGCCCCTTCGTCCGTACTGTGGAAAATCCGGCCGTTGTCCAGGGTCCCCACGTACTGGACCGCCACCCTGCTCCCCTGTCGCACCCTCTTCATGTCGTCACCTCCCCGGTTACTCGAGGAAGGACATGCAACTTGCTCGCCTAAACGGCGGAAGGATGCCGGGGCTGTCCGGAGTGAGCCATTCAGGACTGTTCCGTCATGCCTGAAGTCATCCGGATGGCGACCGGTGCCCGTAGGAGCGAATTCGGACTGTTTCGTCGCTGTTCCCGGCGAAATGAGCGACGGCGGGCGATCTTGTCTGAGCCCGCAGGGCGAGTTGATCGCCTGCAGCGAACGAGCCGCGGAACAGCAAAAACAGGCCGTCTGAGCGGAGACGGGTACCGGTGGACAGCCGCACACTACGACGAATATACAGCAGGGATCAACCGGCGAGGGAGATGGCGGTCAGCCAGGCGGCGACCACGGTCAGGCCGGCGATGATGGCAAGGAGGGCATTGAGGATGGCGCCGGGGTGACCCCGGCGGGCGATGAGGTATTCGGTGCAGAGCCCGAGGATGGTGCCGGCACCGAAGCCGAAGAAATGGGCACCCAGGTCCGTCTCCTTCCCTTCGGAACCGAGCAGCACCAGGAGCGCCAGGGCCGCCGCCACCGGCAATCCCCAGCGCTTCTGCAGATGGTCGCGGTAGCGGACCGCGCTCAGGGCGGCCATGATGCCGACGGTGCCGAACACGGCAGTGGAGGCGCCGACGGAGTCGTGGCTCGGCTGCTGCACCAGGGCGTTGGCCAGGTTGCCCAGCCCCCCGGCCGCCAGGATCAGGCTCCAGGCCAGCCCCGACCCCAGCTCCCGGCAGAGGATGAAGACGAACACCCCGCCGATGCAGAGATTCCCCAGGAGGTGGGCCACGTCCCGGTGCAGGGTGAGGGAGGTGATCACCCGCCACCACTCCCCGTCCAGGATGAGCCCTGCCCGGGCGCTGCCGGCCACCAGCCAGTCGGTGTGGATGCCGCCGGGGAGTACCGGGTCGAGGCGGACGATGTTGTAAAAGGTCGCCAGGAGGATCAGTACCGACAGGGTCGCCAGGGTATTTTCCACCAGCGG
>CALMBF010000017.1 GCA_937860145.1 uncultured Geobacter sp. | reverse complement strand
ACCATGATCCTCCCCACCTCCCCCCAGGTGCCGACGCCCAACCGGGAGTTCCTCCTGGAGACCCCCACGGAGGGGGTGAGCCACATCGCCACCGTGGCAAAGCTCGCCGGCTGGCAGGTCAAGATCCGCGACCTCCGCATGGGGGAGGACTTCGAGGAGGCCTGCGCCGATGCGGCGGTACGCGGCGGGGTTCTGGCCATGCCGACCTTCATCGACTCCTACCCGGTCAATCTCCGGGTGATGAACAGGGTACGGGAACTGAATCCGGGGATTATCACGATCATCGGCGGAGCACTGGTCTCCTCCATCCCTGAGCCGATCATGACCGGTCTCAAGCCGGACTACACGATTCTGGGAGAGGGAGAGGCAACCCTGCTGGAGCTCCTGGACCACATCGAGAAGGGGGGAACCCCGGACGGCGCCACCGCAATTGCCGGCCTCGGCCTGGTCCTGGACGACACGGTGAAATTTACCCCCCGCCGTCCTCAGCTGATGGACCTGGACGTGCTCCCCATCCCCGACCTCTTCCTCTTCCCGTCGGTACAGAAAGACCCGGAAATCCCGGAACTGGGGATAACCACCTCCCGGGGGTGCTACGGCCGCTGCTCCTTCTGCTTCCTCAACATGCACAAGCTCTCCTACAAGAGCCCGGAGCGCTTCGACCGGGAAGTGGGAGACCTGGTGGCCAAACACCGCATAAAGTACTTCTACGTCAACGACCTCACCTTTACCTCCGACCTGAAGCGGACCTACCAGATCTGCGACGTACTCGCGAAATACAAGCTCACCTGGACCTGCTCCACCCGCGTGGAGAAGATCCAGCCGGAGCTCCTTGCCTACATGCACAAGTGTGGCTGCCGGGACATCTGGTACGGCGTGGAGTCAGTGGACCAGACGGTCCTTGACCTGGCGGACAAGGCGACGAAGGTGGAGGAGATCGAGTTTGCCGTGACCGAGACGGTAAAGGCGGGGATCAAGGTGGCCGCCAACCTCATCGTCGGCCTGCCGGGGGAGAGCGAGGAATCGCTTCGGAAGATGATGGATTTCTGCAGGAAAAGCGAGGTCATCCCCATCTCCATCAAATACCTGACCCCCTTCCCGGGGACGAAGATCTACGACATGGCCGTGGAGAAGGGGTATATCACCGACCACATCGCCTACCTGGAGACCCTGGCGGAACGGAAGGTCAATGACCCTGACGACGCCATCATCAACCTCACCGACCTCCCCGAGCCGACGCTGCGGGCGGCCTTCGCCGAACTTCTGGAGATCAGGGCGGAACGGCTGAAGGGATTCACCATGTAGGGAAGCACGTGCAGACAGGGTCGTGACGGATATATTCACTCGCCTCGACCGACAGCGATATTGACAGAAAGGCCATACCATGGAAAATGCCAGCATTCATTTCAGGAACCGGGCTGCTAAGTACAACCACTCTTCCAACTGGGTTGAGGACCAGACACTGATCCGCCGCATCTACGAGCTCTCCGGAGCCGGTCCGGACGCCCTTGTCCTGGATATCGCCACAGGGACCGGCCTTATTGCCCGCGAATTCTTCGGCAAGGTGAAAAAGGTGGTTGGCCTGGACATCAGCCCGGAGATGGCACAATACGCCGAGGGGTGCATGGATGAGATCGTCTTTGCCCCGGTGGAGGAACTCCCCTTCCCGAACGACAGCTTCGATGCGGTCGTCTGCCGCCAGGGGTTGCAGTTTGCCAGGTTGGACAAGGCAATCCCGGAGATTTACCGCGTGCTGAAACCCGGAGGGACTGTTGTCCTCTGCCACCTCACCGCCTACGGTACCAGTGACCGTGAGCTGGCCTTCGCCATCCAGAAACTGCGCAACCCGGCGCGACGCAACTACCTCATGCCGTCGGACATGTCCACCGCCCTGAAAAACCAGGGGTTCCAGAACGTGGCAGATCTAGAGTATGTCACTGAGGAATCGGTGAACAAGTGGATCGACAACGGCGCCATCCCCCGGGAGAACATGGATGCCATCCGCGACCTTTACCGCTCCGCAGACGAAGAGTTCAAACGGATACACAACATCCGGTTCACCTCCGACGATATTCTGGACGACATGCTCCTGGTACTTGCAACGGGGAGGAAATGAACCACGCACCGACGGGAAGTATTGGCCGGCAATTTAAAAGGGCTGCCTTCTGGTGAAGGCAGCCCTTTTTCCGTTCCTCATATCCAAGCAATAGCGACAGCGACTAGTCGTTACGACCACGGCCATGGCCTTCGCCCCGCTCGTACTTGCGCTCCTCTTTTTCGTAGCGCCGCTCCTCCTTGCGCCGCTCCTTCTCCTCCCTGCGCTCAGCCTTGCGCCGCTCCTTTTCTTCCTTGCGCTCAGCCTTGCGCTCCTCCTTCCACTCCTTTTCGGGCTTGAAGTGTCTGCCTCGATAATGATCGTGGTCGTCACGGTAGCGACGGTACTCTTCGTCGCGGTAGTAGCGGATGCGCTCAAATTTATGTTTACGCAATCCCGGCGGGATATGGCGGCGCTCCACCCGGTCCCACGGTCCGTTGTAATACCGCCCCCTGTACCAGCGGTCATCCTTGTAGAGATAGTAGGTCCCCCCGATATAAAACAGATCGTGAGGTACCCCAACGGCTACGTACACACCAAGGGCGGGCGGGAGGATAAACTCCGGTGGAGCCGGCAGCACGAGCGGGGGAGGGACCGGCAGGGGTGGCAATGGCGGCGCCGGCACACCGACGTTGACATTGACATTGACCTCGGCAGACGCCGATTGGGCCAGCGGCAATCCCAGCATGGCTATACCGACAACTGTTACTGCGATACGCTTCATACATGCTCCTTTCAGCTGCAACAGAATGCGGCATGGCGGCGGAACCTGCTCCCGCCAGCCGTTTTGACGCACGGCCCCATTGAGTAGGCAAAAAAAAAGCCGGGCGCCACATATCGTCATGATATTTCGGCAACCCGGCTGTCTGCATGAGACCCGTGGGCTTTCCGCCCCATCCTCGCGGATGGTTTAGTATTGTCGTCTATCCACATATTCAGATTTAACTGCTTATTACCCCAATTAACTCCCGGCGTCAACCGTAAACAGCACTTCACTGCTGTCTTCCCTCGCGACACATCACCGAGGCTTACCTTCTCGCGAAGTCCTTGCGGAAGGAACAACATCCATCGGACGACAGCCATGGATAAAAAAAAGGGCATGGAACAACTTACATTCCATACCCTTAACTTGTATTATAGCGAGATCGTTAGTCTGCAGATGCCTCGCAGGCATCATCCGGCTCTACGACCTTGGTCTGTGCAACCTCGACGACCTCTTCAGCAGCAGCCGCCACTGGCTGAGATACGACCTTAGGTGCAGCTGCCTTCACGGGCTTGGGATTGCACGGCTCACTGACGAGTTCGATCATCGACAGTGATGCATTATCACCCGGACGTAGTCCAAGCTTGACGATGCGGGTGTATCCCCCCTGACGGTCAGCGTAGCGAGGAGCTATTTCACTGAAGAGTTTGGTGACAACACTTTTCTCACGGATAAATGATGCAGCGAGTCTCTGGGAGTGCAGATCACCGCGCTTGCCGAGGGTGATCATCTTTTCGGCTATGGAGCGCAGCTCTTTTGCCTTGGCATCGGTGGTTGTGATACGCTCATGGTTCAAGAAAGATGTCACCATGTTACGAAACATGGCAACTCTGTGGCTTGTAGTTCTTCCTAATCTTCTTCCAGCTTTATTATGACGCATTTTCCGATCCTTTCTTACGTAAGCAACTAATCTTCTTCTTTACGGTCACCGCGCAGGCGAGCGATTATCTGAGGATCGGGAAACCCTTCCAGCTTCATGCCGAGAGTCAGCCCCATATCACCAAGGATATCTTTGATTTCATTCAAAGATTTACGACCGAAATTCTGGGTTTTAAGCATTTCGGATTCGCTCTTGGATACCAGCTCACCAATCAGTTTGATTCCTGCATTTTTCAGGCAGTTCGCAGAACGGACAGAAAGTTCGAGCTCGTCTACGGTTCGGTAGAGGTTCTCGTTTACCTTCTCAGCTTCTTCTTCTGACTCAGCCTCTGCGTATGTTTCCGACTCTTCGTCAAAATTTATGAAGATCGAAAGCTGTTCTTTCAAAATTTTCGCCGCATATGCCAGTGCATCATCAGGCTTCACGCTTCCGTCAGTCCAGATCTCAAGGGTAAGCTTGTCATAATCTGTTATCTGACCAACACGCGCATGGGTAACGGTAAAATTAACCTTATGGATAGGCGAGAAGATAGCATCGATCGGGATAGTCCCTACAGGTGCCTTTTCGTCACGATTACGGTCGGCAGGTACATATCCTCTGCCGAGCTTCACCGACATCTCGATTTCAAGATTCGCATCTTTAGAGCACGTTGCAATATGATGGTCGGGATTGAGGATCTCGACATTCGCATCAGCCAGAATCATGCCTGCGGTAACCACACCCTCACCCTTGTGAATTATACGAATCATGCGGGGTTCTGAGCCGTGCAGCTTGAGACGGACACCCTTGAGATTAAGTATGATATCCGTGACGTCTTCCGTTACACCCGGTACTGCTGAAAATTCGTGAAGAACCCCTTTGATACGGACCGACGTAATTGCCGCCCCCTGGAGTGAGGAAAGAAGAATCCTCCGCAGAGAATTCCCTAAAGTAGTACCAAAACCACGTTCAAACGGCTCGGCGTAAAACTTTCCGTAGTTATTAGTAAGCGAGTCTGTTTCTACCTGAACCTTCTTTGGCTTAATCAGATCGCGCCAGTTTTTATACATGTATTCCTCCCGCAAGGTGGTTAACTGTTACTATTTGGAGTAGAGTTCGACCACGAGCTGCTCCTGGATCGGAAGCGTAATGTCTTCACGCAGAGGGAGCGCTTTAACAACACCTTTGCAGGCATCCTTAGTAAGTTCGAGCCATTGGGGAAGGCCACGGCGTACAACTGCTTCGAGGGAATCATTAATGCAGGCGATGCCCCTGCTTTTTTCGCGAAGCTCAATAACGTCGCCTACTTTGCACTGTATTGACGGGATGTTAACCTTCCTGCCATTCAATGTGAAATGGCAGTGACGGACAAGAATTCGAGCTTCCGTTCTGGATGCAGCAAAGCCAAGCCTGTAGACGACATTGTCAAGCCTACGCTCCAGAAGAGAGAGGAGATTCTCGCCGGTAACACCGCGCATACGGTCTGCTTCTTCGAAATATCCACGGAACTGTTTTTCGAGAATCCCGTAAATACGCCGTACTTTCTGCTTTTCACGAAGTTGCACACCGTAGTCGCTCAGCTTGGTACGCAACTGACCATGCTGACCGGGAGGATAATTCCTGCGTTTGATAGCGCACTTATCGGTATAACAACGCTCACCCTTGAGGTAGAGTTCCATATTTTGTCTTCTGCACAAACGGCAGGATGGACCTGTATATCTAGCCAATTACAGCCTCCTTCTATGTATTTGATCGAGGTTAGACTCTTCTCCGCTTGGGAGGACGGCACCCGTTGTGTGGGATAGGTGTTACGTCGCGGATGAACGTGATGTTCAACCCGACAGATTGCAGAGCACGTAATGCGGACTCTCTACCCGAACCAGGGCCTTTTACGAAAACCTCAAGAGATCTCATGCCGTTTTCCTGAGCTCTTCTTGCACAGTCTTCAGCGGCAATCTGGGCGGCAAACGGGGTGCTCTTCCTGGAGCCTTTAAACCCTTTGGCGCCGGCACTGGACCACGCAACAACATTCCCGACCGGGTCTGTAATTGTGATAATGGTGTTATTGAACGTTGCTTGTATGTGAGCAACACCATTAGGTATATTCTTTTTCTCTTTCTTTTTCCTTACAACCTTCTTAGCAGGACTCGCCATCTTTCCTCCAGGAATTAACTATGACTATTTCTTCTTGCCTGCGACTGTTCTAGCAGGACCTTTACGGGTGCGGGCATTCGTCTTGGTTCTTTGTCCACGTACGGGAAGCCCTTTACGATGCCTGAGTCCACGATAGCAGCCTAAGTCCATAAGACGCTTGATATCCATCGATACATCACGACGAAGATCACCTTCAACTTTATAGTTCTTATCGATAACTTCCCTGATACGTGCAACTTCAGCCTCTGTAAGCTTTTCCGTTCTCGTATTGAAATCAACATTAGCCTCTACAAGAATTTTCTGTGCAGTAGACCTGCCAATTCCATATATGTAAGTCAGTGCTATTTCTATATGCTTGTTTTTCGGTATATCTATGCCAGATATGCGTGCCAATGTCGACTCCTCCTAGTTCTTTCTCTTAACCCTGACGTTGTGAATGCTTTGGAGTGTCACAGATTACCCGGACAACACCTTTTCTTTTAACAATTTTACATTTGTCACAAATCTTTTTCACAGATGCTCTTACCTTCATAGCATATCCCTTCCAGTCGTAATTCAAACGCGTGTTAAAATCTCTGGACCGTTATCCGTAATAGCTACTGTGTGCTCAAAATGAGCAGACAGGGAACCATCTACTGTCACTGCCGTCCAACCATCTTCTAGCACTTTAACTTCGTATGACTTTTCATTTACCATTGGCTCAATAGCTAAAACCATTCCCGGTTTCAGCTTTGGACCCTTACCTGGCTCCCCGTAGTTGGGAACCTGTGGCGCCTCGTGCAACTTGCGGCCTATACCGTGTCCGACAAAATCTCTGACCACCGAGAAACCGTGTGATTCGACATAACACTGCACGGCATTCGATATATCAGACAACCGACCGTTACAGGTCGCATGATCAATTGCCACACCCAGTGATGCTTCAGTCACATTGATCAATCGAGCTGCATTAGCAGTAACATCTCCAACTGGCACTGTAACTGCCGCGTCACCGTAGAACCCATCGTAGTATGCACCGAAATCCAGACTCAATATGTCGCCTGGCCGCAGCGGTTGATCAACTGGAAAGCCGTGGACAACTTGATCATTCAATGAACAACAAAGTGAATAGGGATACCCGCTATACCCTTTGAACGCAGGTTTAGCCTTATGCTTGACAACCTCTGATTCGGCTAGGCGATTCAACTCGATCGTTGTTACTCCAGGCTTTGCCTTGGCTGACACCAAGAGCAAAACCTCAGCAACAATACGGCATACTACCCTCATCCTCTGTATCTCTTTAAGAGACTTAAGGACTATCAAAAATCAGCCTTCCAACACAGATACAATGGATGCCTGTATATTCTGAATGGAACCGATACCATTAACCGTGCGAAGCAGGCCCTTGGCAGCATAATACTCTACGAGCGGAGCAGTTTGGGCCGCATACGCCTGCAAGCGAGACCTCATAGTCTCCTCGCGGTCATCTTCACGCTGGTAAAGTTCAGCAGAACACGCATCACACACCGCATCATTCTTGGGCGGATCAAATTTGCGATGGTAGCCACGCCCACATCCCTTACAGGTAAGGCGCCCGACCACCCTCTCGACAAGTTCGTCCTCAGCCACAACAATCGAGAGCACATGATCTATGTCTTTTCCAGACGCTGTCAACATCACCGCCAAGGCATCAGCCTGGGCGACGGTGCGGGGAAAACCATCCAGTATAAAACCCGCAGAGGCATCCGGCCACGTCAGCCTATCTCTAATTATAGAGACCACAAGATCATCAGGCACCAATGCCCCGGCATCCATAAAGGCTTGCGCCCTAAGACCTAACTCAGAGCGCTCCTTAACCGCATGCCGCAGAATGTCACCCGTGGAAATTTGCGGAATTTTATATTTATCTACGAGGAACTTTGCCTGCGTACCCTTACCAGCACCTGGAGGGCCCAAAAGTATAAGATTCAAGGATGTTACCCGCCTAAGATCTTCCTTTGATTTTTACGCCCTTCATGAACCCTTCATAGCTTCTTGTTATCAAATGCGATTCCACCTGAGCAACCGTATCCATACCGACACCTATAGCAATCAACAATGCGGTTCCGCCAAAGTAAAAGGGTAAATTGAACTTACCAATCAGGATTGACGGCAACACGCAGATTACTGATATATAAATCGATCCGGCAAAAGTTAGCTTAGTTAAGACATTATCAAGATATGCCGACGTTTCCTGCCCGGGGCGTACCCCAGGGATATATCCGCCGTGGCGCTTGATATTCTCTGCCACATCTATCGGGTTAAAAGTGACAGCCGTGTAGAAATAGCAGAAAAAGACGATAAACGCAACAAAAATTATATTATAGACCCAATTACCAGGCATAAGGTACTTAGACGCAGCCTTCACCCAGGGGACATCTATAAAGTTGGCGATTGTAGCTGGGAACATGATGATTGAGGAAGCGAATATGGGAGGAATTACACCAGCCATATTAACTTTAAGGGGCAAATGTGATGACTGCGCAGCCATTGTCTGCAAGCCAACAACACGCTTTGCATAGTGTATCGGAATACGACGCTGACCTCTTTCAACAAATACGATGCCAGCTATTACGAGAAACATGATAGCAAACACGAAGAGGAGGACAAATAGCGAGAGTTGACCTGTCTTCAACAACTTGAAGGTATTTCCAATCGCGGAAGGAATACGCGCTACGATGCCTGCAAAGATTATCAGCGATATGCCGTTGCCGATACCTCTTTCCGACATCTGCTCCCCAAGCCACATAATAAAAGCTGTACCGGCAGTCAGTGTTATAACAGTCAACAACCTGAATGACCAACCCGGATTCGGGACGACCAGTTCACCGGCAGGACCACGCATCGCTTCGAGACCGATACTGATACCGAGTGCCTGAACTACACTGAGGACGACAGTCCCGTATCGGGTATACTGAATTATCTTTTTACGACCGGTTTCACCCTCTTTGGAGAGTTTTTCAATAGCCGGCACAACAACGGTTAAAAGTTGAAAAATAATTGATGATGATATGTACGGCATGATTCCCAAAGCGAACACGGTGAGTTTTTCCAATGCCCCACCGGAAAACATGTCAAACATACCAAGTAACGTACCTTGTGCTTGCTTGAAGAAATGCGAGAGTGCTACACCGTCAATACCAGGAGTGGGGATATGACAACCGACCCGATAGACAAAGAGCATACCGAGTGAAAACATAACCCTCTTTTTTAATTCAGGGATCTTGAAGATGTTTTGCAGAGCTTCAAACAAGTTATATCTCCTCTACGGAGCCACCTGCTGCAATAATTTGATTCTTGGCAGATGCGCTGAATTTATGTGCTTTAACTGTCAGGGGTTTGGATATGGAACCTTTAGCCAGAATCTTGACTCCATCACGAATATTACTAACCAAACCATTCTCGACTATTGCAGCAGGATCGATAACCGAACCGGCAGAGAACATATCAAGTTGAGAGATATTGATGACAACGTATTCTTTCCTTGTCAGGGGCTCAAAGCCACGCTTAGGAAGGCGCCGTTGCATGGGCATCTGACCGCCTTCGAAACCAGGCTTAACGCTACCACCAGAACGAGCTTTCTGACCCTTGTGTCCTTTTGTGGCAGTCTTACCGTGGCCAGAACCTGGCCCTCTACCGATTCTTTTTCTATTCTTAGCAGCACCAATGGCTGGCTTTATAGAATTAAGTTGCATATCATTCTCCACGGTTAATTATTCCGAAACCTTCAGTAAATGAGAAACCTTGTTGATCATCCCTCTTACCTGCGCCGTATCTTCGAGGACTACGCTCTTATTCAACTTGGTCAAACCCAAGCCCTGAAGAACAAGTCTGTGTTTCTCAGGTTTACCGATTTGACTTTTAATCAACGTGATGGTCAGCTTTTCCGCCATTTTCTGCTCCTCAACTTTATTATTCGACCAGTCCACGACGGGCAATGATTTCCTCTGGACTCTTGAGCTGCTTCAATCCGTCAAAGGCCGCCTTGATTACATTATGCGGATTATTTGAACCGAGGCATTTGGCGAGAATATTCTGGATACCTGCCGACTCAAACACCGCACGAGCTGCACCACCGGCGATCACACCGGTACCTGCGGAAGCAGGCATCATGAGTACACGTCCTGCACCGAAATGACCTTCGACATCGTAGGGAATGGTCTGACCTTCAACCATAGGCACGCGGATAAGACTTTTCTTAGCCTGTTCTACACCCTTGCGGATAGCTTCGGGCACCTCGTTGGCTTTTCCCAGACCATAACCAACGACACCATTTCCGTCACCTACGACGACGAGTGCGGAGAAACTGAAGCGGCGGCCACCCTTTACAACTTTAGCGACACGGCTGATATGGACAACGCGATCAGTCAGATTAAGTTCGTTCAAATTAAGCTTCAACAAGGACAACCTCCTATATACCTTTAGAACGAAAGGCCATTTTCACGGGCGGCTTCCGCCAAAGCTTTAATCCTGCCGTGATACAAAAACCCGTTCCTGTCAAAAACAACAGTCTTAATATTTTGTTCGAGTGCCTTTTGGGCTATCGAAGCACCTACATTTTTTGCTGCTTCGATATTGCCTGTGTATTCTATGGCCCCTTTTACATCTGCGGATATCGTGGATGCAGACACTAATGTTGTGCCTGTTGTATCATCGATGATTTGTGCATGAATGTGCCTTGAACTTTTGAACACATTAAGCCTGGGGCGCTCGGTAGTGCCCCTGATCTTTTTGCGCACTCTAACTTGTCTCTTCAGGCGGGCATCATTCTTTGATTGTTTATTGCTCACCGTGCTTCTCCTTAGGATTTACCTATTTTTTACCGGTTTTGCCGGCCTTGCGCAGAATAACTTCATCAGCATACTTAACACCCTTACCTTTGTAAGGTTCAGGGGATCTGAAGTCTCTGATTTTTGCTGCAGTCTGACCGACGAGTTCCTTATCTATACCCTTAACCAGAAGCTTTGTCATTTTATCTACTTCTACAGTAATTCCCTTAGGCAACTGAAAGTTAATGGGGTGCGAATATCCGAGACTAAGTGCGAGAACGTCACCTTTCATCTCTGCGCGGTAACCTACGCCGTTAATTTCAAGTGCTCGTTCAAAACCTTTCGTAACACCGGTAACCATATTGTTAATCAGTGTCCTGGTCAAGCCATGGGCAGCACGTGACTTGATGCTATCGTCAACCCGCTTTACGGAAAGGGACTTATCAGTAATATCCAGAGTAACAACATCAAGGATATTACGAGACAGTGTACCTTTAGGTCCAGCGACAGTTACCAGCAGATTATCTACAGTCACCTTAACACCGGTAGGAATTTCTATGGGTTGCTTTCCAATCCTAGACATCCATCTTCTCCTTAAAGCACGTTACCAAACTGTGCAGATAAGCTCGCCACCAACTCCAGCTTCCCTGGCAACCTTGTCAGTTAATAAACCCTTTGATGTTGAGAGAATCGCGACACCAAGTCCGTGCTTAACCTTTGGGATTTCATCACTCTTAACATACCGTCTGCCGCCCGGTTTGCTGATTCGTTTTATCTCTGTAATGACTGAGTCATTTTCGTTGATATACTTGAGGTATATACGTAAGACGCCCTGCTTCTGGTCAGAAATTACCTTATAATTCTTTATAAAACCTTCATTCTTAAGAACGTTGACAATCCCTACCTTCATGTTTGAAGACGGCACATCGACCTTCTGAAGCTTGGCCATAGCGCCGTTTCTAATTCTTGTAAGCAGGTCTGCTATCGGATCTGTCATACTCATTTTATTCTTACTCCTCTAGACCTTTGTCATTGTTACCAGCTGGATTTTATGACGCCTGGAAGCTGTCCAGCCGATGCTAATTTACGCAGACATATGCGACACATGTCAAATTTGCGGTAGTATGCGCGTGGACGCCCACAGAGAGGGCAACGGTTGTACTCGCGAACCTTGAATTTATTGCCACGCTGAGCCTTTATGATCATTGATGTTTTTGCCACGAAATCCTCCGAAAGCCTTTAGTTCCTAAATGGCATACCCATGTATTTGAGCAGTGCGCGTCCTTCTTCATCTGTCTTAGCTGTTGTTACAATCGTTATGTTCATCCCCTTGATCTTGTCGATCTTGTCGTAATTGATCTCGGGGAATATCAGTTGTTCCTTGACACCAAGTGAGAAATTGCCCTTTCCATCAAAGGCTTTCGCGGAAACACCTTTGAAGTCGCGTACACGAGGCAGTGAAATATTCATGAGTCTGTCAAGAAACTCGAACATACGATCCTTGCGCAGAGTCACCATTGCACCAATTGGCATCCCTTGACGGAGCTTGAACGTTGCAATGGACTTCTTCGCTTTGGTTATGACCGCCTTCTGACCAGATATAAGACCAAGTTCCTCTACAGCAGAATCAAGTATCTTGACATTCTGTATGGCTTCGCCAAGGCCCATGTTCACAACAACTTTTTCTATACGTGGTACTTCCATGACAGACTTATAGTTAAAATCTTTCATGAGTTTTGGAACGATTTCTTTTATATAAATGTCCTTAAGCCTGGCCATCTATTCCTCCCTGTTAATTATCAAAAGATTCTCCGCACTTTTTACAAATACGAACTTTTTTGCCGTCTTCAAGAACGGATATCTTTGAGCGAACTGGTTTCTGACACTTTGCACAGAACAGCATCACGTTTGAAAGGTGAATCAGAGCTTCTTTTTCAACAATGCCACCAGGTTGATTTCCACGAGCTCTGTTATGTCTTTTGACAACATTAACACCTTCAACAATTACACCATTCTTACCAGCATCCACTTTTAACAGTTTGCCAGTCTTATTCCTGTCCTTACCGGTTGTGACAAAGACAGTATCACCACGTTTGACATGAGTTTTCTTTGTTTGCATGTTAGTCCCTTACCGATTAAAGTACTTCAGGAGCCAGTGAAATAATCTTCATAAATTTCTTGGCTCTCAACTCGCGGGCTACTGGGCCAAAGATACGTGTACCGACGGGTTCCTGCTGATTGTTGATAACCACGGCGGAATTTCCGTCAAAACGGATATACGATCCGTCTACCCTACCTATCTCCTTGGCAGTTCTTACGATGACTGCCTTTACAACGTCACCTTTTTTAACCTTAGAGTTAGGTAACGCTTCCTTTACCGAGGCAACAATAATATCACCGATGCTTGCATATTTACGCTTTGAACCACCAAGCACTTTTATGCAGAAGAGCTTCTTGGCACCGGAATTATCTGCTACATCGAGCAGCGTCTGCATCTGTATCATTGCATACTCCTACGTTATTTACTTGCTTAGAGAATCTGGTTTACTTTCCAGCACTTATCTTTACTGAGAGGTCTTGAGGCGATAATCTGGACGCGATCGCCTGTCTTACATCTGTTCTCTTCATCATGAGCTTTGTATTTCGCAGAGCGCTTGATGTATTTATTATAAACAGGATGCTTGATGATGCGGTCGACTTTCACCACGACTGTCTTATCCATCTTGTCGCTTACAACCACACCTATCTGAGTTTTTCTATGACCACGCTCACGCATCAGTTACCCCTTTAAGCCTGTTTTTCTGATAAAATTGTTTTTACTTGCGATATCTGTTTACGAATGGCATTCACTTTTGCCGTATTTTCCAGGCGACCTGTATGGAGCTGAAACTTCAGATTAAAGAGCTCCTTTTCCAGTTCAACCGTTTTTTTACTTAACTCTTCATTAGTAAGCTTACGAAGTTCACTAGCCTTCATTGGATTCAGCCCTCATCACAAATTTTGTCCCCATAGGGAGTTTATGCGCTGCCAGACGGAAAGCTTCGCGAGCGATTTCCTCGGTTACACCTTCCATTTCGTAAAGAACACGTCCTGGTTTGATAACGCACACCCATGAATCGGGTGAACCTTTACCTTTACCCATACGAGTTTCTGCCGGCTTTGCGGTAAGGGGCTTGTCCGGGAATACGCGAATCCAGATTTTTCCACCTCTTTTGATGTATCTGGTCATTGCAATACGGGCTGCCTCGATCTGACGTGAATCAAGCCATGCACATTCAGTCGCCTGCAGGCCAAACTGGCCGAAGGAGAGACTTACACCACGATCCGGTGATCCTGTCATCCGCCCCTTCATCTGTTTTCTGTGTTTTACTCGTTTCGGCATCAACATAATGAAAAGCTCCTGTAACTATTGCCCGGGGAGGACTTCACCCTTAAATATCAGTACCTTGACTCCAATTATCCCATACGTGGTTTTTGCCTCGGCGAAACCGTAATCAATGTCAGCTCTCAGAGTGTGCAGAGGTACCCGGCCTTCCCTGTACCATTCAGTTCTCGACATTTCAGCACCACCCAGACGTCCGGAGCAGGTAATTCTAATGCCCTTGGCACCAAACTTGAGCGCAGAGGTCACACTCTTTTTCATTGCGCGACGGAAAGCTATCCGCCTCTCAAGCTGAAGCGCTACACTTTCAGCAACGAGTTGTGCATCAAGTTCCGGCTTTCTGACTTCCTGTATATTTAAAAAGATCTCTTTGTCGGTGAGTTTGGCGAGATCCTTTTTCAATGTCTCGACTTCGGAGCCCTTTTTACCGATAATCAGACCAGGACGTGCCGTGAAGATATTGATCTTTGCTTTATTGGCAGCACGCTCAATCTCGATTTTCGATACACCGGAATGATGTAAACGCTTTTTCAAGAACTCGCGCAATTTAAGATCTTCATGAAGAAGGGCCGAATAACCTGCCTTAGCATACCATTTCGAATCCCAGGTTTTAATTACTCCGAGTCTGAAACTGACCGGATTTACTTTCTGACCCAAACTACACCTCCAACTTGCGGTAATTTATTATCATTTATCTGCAAGCACTACGGTAATGTGACTTGTAGGTTTGCGAATCTTACTTGCCCTGCCTTGCGCACGCGGGACGAAACGTTTTAGAACAGCACCACCATCAACGTAAATCGTCTTGACAAAAAGGCGATCCACGTCGGACAAACCCTTTTGTTCTGCATTTGCCACCGCCGACTTGAGCAGATTTGCGACAATTTTTGCAGATGGCTTGGGAGAGAAGTTCAATATGTTCAACGCTTTCTGAATATTCAAGCCACGTACCATATCTACAATGAGACGTGTTTTTCTCGGTGACAGTCTCACAGATTTTAATTTTGCTTGAGCTTCCATTTATCTGCTCCTTTCAGCCCTACTTCTTTTTTAACTTACTTTTCTTGTCAGCAGCATGTCCGTGAAATGTCCTGGTAGGGGAAAATTCACCGAGTTTATGACCAACCATGTTTTCTGTTACGAAAACAGGAATGAATTTCTTGCCATTATGTACTGCAAAAGAAAGGCCGATGAAGTCTGGCGTTATAGTCGATCTGCGGGACCAGGTTTTGATAAGACCTTTTGATGCAGAAGCGTCGGTGACCTTTTTCTGAAGATGTCCGTCGACGAAAGGACCTTTTTTTACTGACCGTGACATTTATTAAACCTCTTATCTTTTATTTTGAACGTGGCTTAACAATAAAGCGAGTAGAAACCTTGTTTTTCCGCGTCTTGTAGCCTTTGGTCGGGATACCCCAAGGAGTTACGGGATGGCGGCCACCCGAAGTTCTACCTTCGCCACCACCATGGGGGTGGTCAACCGGGTTCATAGCAACACCACGAACCTTTGGCCTACGTCCGAGCCAGCGGGACCTACCAGCCTTACCAATGGAAACTTTTTCATGGTCGAGATTACCAACCTGGCCAATCGTTGCCATACAGTCCTGCAGGATCATTCTTACTTCACCAGATGGAAGTTTAACCTGAACGTACTTGCCATCCTTAGCCATGAGCTGTGCGAACACACCGGCACTTCTTACGAGCTGTGCACCTTTGCCGATTTTCATCTCAATATTATGAATAATCGTACCGAGAGGAATCGCCTTGAGAGGCATAGCGTTACCCGGTTTGATATCAGCGTTGACACCAGACATAACAGTGCTGCCGACGGTCAGTTCTGAAGGAGCGAGGATGTAACGCTTTTCACCATCCACGTAGTTAATAAGAGCAATTCGAGCGGAACGGTAGGGGTCGTATTCAATGGATGCAACCTTACCGGGGATATCGACTTTGTCACGCTTAAAGTCAATGATACGGTATTTCTGCTTGTGACCACCACCAATATGACGCGAGGTTACACGGCCGAAACTATTACGTCCACCGGTCTTCTTTAAAGAGACAAGTAGTGCCCTTTGTGGTTTAGACGCAGTTATTTCATCAAATGTTGAACATGTTTGATGTCTGCGACCGGCAGAAGTGGGCTTATAAGTCTTGATTGCCATAACGAATTACTCCAGTGGTTTGTTTACAGTTCAAAAAAGTCTATGTTGCTGCCTTCATTGAGTGAAATGTAGGCCTTTTTCCAATTGGACCTTTTACCGATATTTCTGCCAGATCGTTTTACTTTACCAGCTACATTTACGGTCCTAACTGCTTTCACTTCTACATTGAAAAGTTTCTCTGCTGCTTCTTTGATCTGAATTTTGTTTGCAGCAGTATTCACGGCAACAGTGACGACATTGCCAGCATCTTTGATAAGTGTAGACTTCTCGGTGATTATCGGTTTTTTGATTACGTCATAGATGTTCATACAGTCAACGCTCCTTCGACTTTCTTAACCGCATCCTGAGTCATCATGATGTGCTGAAATTTCATCACATCAAAAATGTTCAGAGCATCAGCTTTGAGAACCTTGACATTCTTGATATTGCGAGCAGACAGCTCAAGATTTTTATTTTCAGACTCAATAATCAAAAGCGTTTTTGCCAACTCGAATTTATTCAGCACATTTGCAAATGACTTTGTGGAAATTTTTTCAAGATCGAAGTTGTTAACAACTGTTATCCTGTCACCTTTAAAGAGAAGGGACAGAGCGGATCTGATAGCTACTTTCCTGGCCTTTTTATTCATGGAAAGGTTATACACCTTGGGCTGCGGACCAAAGGCAACACCACCACCTGGGTAGTGAGGGGCCCTGATACATCCCTGACGTGCCTGGCCTGTGCCTTTCTGACGAAACGGCTTTTTACCACCACCGGAGACAACAGCCCTATTCTTTACAGCGACAGTTCCCGCCCGCCTGTTGGCAAGTTGAATCTTGACTGCTTCATGAATCAGATATTCGCGGACTTCAGTGTTAAAAACATCGTCACTGATGTCCATAACACTGACCTTGGTCTTATTCAGATCAAATACATCAATTGTTGCCATCTTCATCTCCAATTAGGGAGTCGTTTAACCCTTTATCTTTACGCTATCCTTGAGAACAACAAGGCCGTTCTTGGCACCCGGAACGGCACCCTTCACGAGTATCAGGTTATCTGCAGCATCTACACGGACAACCGTCAACTTCTGTACCGTCACTTTCTCGTTACCGAGTTGGCCCGGCATCTTTTTGTTCTTGAAAACACGTGAAGGAGTTGCTGAGCAACCGATTGAGCCCGGTGCGCGGTGGAATGTGGAGCCGTGGCTTGAGCGTCCGCCTTTGAAACCCCACCGTTTGATGACACCCTGGAAACCTTTACCAATGCTTACACCGGTAACATCGATGATATCACCAGGCGCGAAAACATCAGCATTGATGACGTCACCAATTGAATATTCGTCGCAGTTATCAAGCCTGAACTCTTTCAGATAACGAAAGGTACCTTTGCCTGCCGCTTTCGCGTGACCGATTGCCGGCCTTCCAGCCTTCGCTGACTCTACAGACATAAAACCTACCTGAACGGCATTATAGCCATCCTTCTCGACGGTCTTTTTCTGCAGCACGACGCAAGGGCCAGCTTCAACAACCGTAACAGGAATGCGACGACCATCTTCTGCGAAGATTTGCGTCATTCCTACTTTTTTGCCTATAAGTCCCTTCTTCATGGTCAATAAGTCCTATCCTTGTGAGTTCTTCAATTAAAGCTTGATTTCGACGTCTACGCCCGCAGAGAGATCCAGTTTCATGAGAGCGTCAACCGTCTGCTGCGTCGGATCCAAGATATCTATCAGACGCTTATGCGTACGAATCTCGAACTGCTCGCGAGATTTTTTATCAACGTGCGGCCCGCGGAGCACACAGTACTTGTTGATCACTGTCGGCAGGGGAATCGGACCCGCGATTCGTGCACCGGTTCTTTTAGCCGTGTCAACAATCTCAGTGACTGACTGGTCGAGGAGCCTGTGATCATAGGCTTTGAGACGTATTCTTATCTTCTGTGCTTGCATTGACTTCCTCTTATTCAATCAATTATTCGATAATTGCGCTAACTACGCCTGCGCCAACGGTACGGCCGCCTTCACGGATTGCGAAGCGAAGACCTTCGTCCATGGCGATCGGGGTGATCAGGTTGACGGTGATTGCAATGTTATCACCGGGCATGACCATCTCGGTGCCGGCAGGAAGTTCGGCCACGCCGGTTACGTCGGTTGTCCTGAAGTAGAACTGCGGACGGTAGCCGTTGAAGAACGGAGTATGACGTCCACCCTCTTCCTTGGTGAGGATATAGGCTTCGGCCTTGAACTTGGTGTGGGGAGTGATCGAACCCGGCTTGGCAAGTACTTGGCCACGCTCGATGTCTTCACGCTTGACACCACGGAGCAGCGCTCCGATGTTGTCGCCGGCACGACCCTCGTCGAGCAGCTTGCGGAACATCTCGACACCGGTAACGGTGGTCTTGGCGGTTGCCTTGATCCCGACGATCTCGACCTCTTCGCCGACCTTGATGATGCCACGCTCTACACGGCCGGTGGCGACGGTACCACGACCGGAGATGGAGAATACGTCTTCTACCGGCATAAGGAACGGCTTGTCGATTGCGCGCTCAGGCTCGGGGATGTAGGCATCGACTGCGTCCATAAGAGCGATGATGGCCGGCTCAGCCAGTTCGCCCTGCTCACCGTTGAGTGCCTGAAGTGCGGAACCCTTGATGATGGGGATGTCGTCACCCGGGAAGTCGTAGCTGGAGAGGAGCTCGCGGATCTCAAGCTCAACGAGCTCGAGGAGTTCGGCATCATCAACCATGTCGGCCTTGTTGAGGAACACGACGATGTAGGGAACGCCTACCTGACGGGCGAGAAGGATATGCTCGCGGGTCTGGGGCATCGGACCGTCGGCTGCGGAGACGACGAGGATCGCGCCGTCCATCTGGGCAGCACCGGTAATCATGTTCTTTACGTAGTCGGCGTGGCCCGGGCAGTCGACATGGGCATAGTGGCGCTTGTCGGTTTCGTATTCGACGTGGGCGGTTGCGATGGTGATACCACGCTCACGCTCTTCCGGGGCGTTATCGATCTGGTCGAAAGCCTTGAACTCTGCCTGGCCCTTGCCGGCGAGAACCTTGGTTATTGCAGCGGTCAGCGTTGTCTTCCCATGGTCAACGTGACCGATTGTGCCTATGTTTACGTGCGGCTTCGTTCTTTCAAATTTAGCTTTTGCCATTGTAACAACCTCCTAACGCAAAATGTTTAGCCTTTAACTTTTGCAATAATTTCTTCAGCGACCGACTTGGGAACCTGCTCGTAATGATCAAAGGTCATCGTATAAGTGGCGCGCCCCTGGGTTGCTGACCTGACATCAGTTGCATACCCGAACATCTGTGCAAGGGGAACCATTGCTGAAACAACCTGGGCACCGGCACGACCCTCCATCCCCATGATCCTGCCACGACGGGAATTGAGATCACCGATTACATCACCCATGTACTCCTCCGGCACGACAACTTCAACTGACATGATCGGCTCGAGAAGAACCGGCGTCGCCTTGGAACACCCTTCCTTGAAGCCCATAGAACCGGCAATCTTGAAAGCCATCTCGGAGGAATCGACCTCATGATAAGATCCGTCGATCAGTGTCACCTTGAAATCAACAACCGGGAAACCTGCCAGCACACCGGTATCCATCGCTTCCTGAATACCCTTGTCGACAGCAGGAATATATTCGCGAGGTACAACGCCACCTTTGATTGCATCAACGAATTCATAACCCTTGCCTGGCTCCTGGGGTTCGACTTCGAGCCACACATGGCCGTACTGACCGCGACCACCGGACTGCCGAACAAACTTCCCCTCGACCTTGACCTTTTTAGTTATCGTCTCACGATAGGCGACCTGGGGCTTACCGACATTCGCCTCAACCTTGAATTCACGCATGAGGCGATCAACGATAATCTCGAGATGAAGCTCGCCCATGCCGGAGATGATCGTCTGACCTGTCTCCTCATCGGTTTTAACCCTGAATGAGGGGTCTTCGCTGGCAAGCTTTGAAAGACTGATGCCGAGTTTCTCCTGATCTGCCTTGGTTTTAGGCTCGATAGCGATGGAGATAACAGGCTCGGGGAACTCGATCGACTCAAGGATTACCGGGTTGTCGTCAAGACAGAGCGTGTCACCGGTCGTGGTATACTTTAGTCCTACTGCTGCAGCGATATCACCGGCATAAACCTCTTTGATCTCTTCACGCTTGTTGGCGTGCATCTTGAGGATACGACCGATGCGCTCCTTCTTTTCCTTGGTCGAGTTGTAGACATATGAACCGGAATTAAGAACCCCGGAGTAAACCCTGAAGAAGCAGAGCTGACCGACAAACGGATCGGTCATGATTTTGAACGCAAGAGCCGAAAACGGCTCGTCATCGGAAGCTTTGCGCTCAATTTCATTACCGCGATCATCAACGCCCTTGATCGCAGGGATATCAATCGGGGACGGCAGATAATCGATTACCGCATCGAGGAGATTTTGCACCCCTTTGTTTTTGAATGAGGAACCGCAGATAACCGGGCAGATTTTGATATCGATGGTTGCCTTGCGGATTGCAGCTTTCAGCTCATCCTTGGTAAGCTCTTCACCGCCAAGGTATTTTTCCATCAGATCGTCATCGTGGCTGGCAATTTCCTCAACCATTTTCTCACGATATTCAAGAGCTTCATCAAGACGCTCCGGCGCGATGTCAAGAACATCGAACTTAGCCCCGAGAGACTCGTCACGCCAGATAATCTCTTTCATCTCGACGAGATCGATAACACCCCGGTACTGATCCTCAGAGCCTACCGGCAACTGAATAGGCACAGGGTTAGCCTTGAGGCGATCCCGGATCATCCCGACGCCGCGGAAAAAGTCCGCGCCAATACGGTCCATCTTATTGATGAACGCAATTCTCGGGACACGGTACTTGTCAGCCTGGCGCCATACGGTTTCAGATTGAGGCTCGACACCACCGACAGAGCAGAATACAGCTACTGCACCATCAAGAACACGCAGAGAGCGCTCGACCTCAATGGTAAAGTCCACGTGACCCGGCGTGTCGATGATATTGATTCGATTATCATTCCAATTACAGGTGGTTGCAGCAGAGGTGATCGTGATGCCACGCTCCTGCTCCTGCTCCATCCAATCCATAGTAGCCGTGCCCTCATGGACCTCGCCTATCTTATGGGAAACACCCGTATAGTAAAGAATACGCTCTGTAGTTGTAGTCTTACCAGCATCGATATGCGCCATGATGCCAATATTACGAGTTTTATCTAATGATACCTGACGTGCCACAATCTTACTCCCAGTCTATTAACGGCTCTGTAATTCTACCAGCGATAGTGAGCGAAAGCCCTGTTGGCCTCCGCCATTTTGTGGGTGTCTTCGCGCTTCTTGACAGCCGCACCGCGATTGTTATATGCGTCGGAAATTTCACCGGCCAGCTTGTCGGTCATTGTTTTCTCGGAACGCAGATTTGCATACCGAACCAACCAGCGCATCGCCAGGGAGACGCGACGATCAGCCCTGACCTCGATAGGCACCTGATAGGTGGAACCACCGACACGACGGGACTTAACCTCAAGCATAGGCTTAATATTATCCAGCGCCTTTTTCAGGATCTTGACCGGCTCGTCATTGAGGCGACCGGATACGACATCGAGAGCATCATAAAGGGCCCTCTCGGCCGTACTCTTCTTGCCGTCAAGCATTAATATGTTGACCAGTTTCGCAACCGTACGATCACCAAACTTTGGATCAGGCAGTATCACCCGCTTTGCAACTTCACGTCTTCTCGGCATACCTTTGCACCCTCACGATCTACTATTACTTGGGCCGCTTGGCTCCATATTTAGAACGGCTCTTCATCCGCCCCTTCACACCGACGGAATCAAGAGTCCCACGAACGATATGATAACGGACACCCGGAAGGTCCTTTACCCTACCACCACGAATCAGGACAACCGAGTGCTCCTGAAGATTGTGACCCACCCCAGGGATGTACGAAGTCACCTCTATCCCGTTGGTCAACCTGACACGAGCAACCTTACGGAGTGCGGAGTTAGGCTTTTTCGGCGTGGTTGTATACACCCTGGTACACACACCGCGCTTCTGGGGACAACACTTGAGAGCAGGCGCAGTTGACTTCGCGCGCTTATTCTCCCTACCCTGACGTATAAGCTGATTAATTGTTGGCATTAACTTTTTTCTCCTGCTGCGTACTCACAACACGCCTCTTGTGCGAAGCGCTGAAAATAACAACTGAACATGCAGCTGTCAAGATATTTTTCACAAGAAAACCGGGTAGCAGGGCTACCCGGTCACACTTGGATCCTCGGGCGGAGCAACCTCAACCTTTACAGGCTCGTCTGCAACAACCCTAAGAGAGCGATAACGCGATATCCCAGTACCTGCGGGGATCAGCCGTCCCATTATGACGTTTTCTTTCAAGCCGCGAAGACTATCGACTTTACCCTCAATCGCAGCCTGTGTCAACACCTTTGTTGTCTCCTGGAAAGATGCTGCCGAAATAAACGACTCCGTAGAAAGAGATGCCTTGGTGATCCCCAGGAGGAGAGGCTCTGCAATGGCCGGCCTGCCCCCTTTCTCAAGGATTCTTTCGTTCTCATCCTCGAACACATAGCGTTCGACCTGGTCGTCGAGGAGCAGATTCGTATCACCAACGTCTTTGATCCTGACGCGGCGCAGCATCTGTCGAACAATCGTTTCTATATGCTTATCGTTGATCTTAACGCCCTGCAGACGATAAACTTCCTGAACCTCGTCCACAAGATATTTTGCCAACTCCTTCTGCCCAAGAACTCGGAGGATGTCATGGGGATTCGATGAACCGTCCATGAGTGCCTCACCGGCACTGACATGATCACCATCATGAACGCTTATATGCTTGCCTTTCGGGATAAGATACTCCTTCTCTTCACCCATTTCAGGCTTGACGACCACTTTGCGCTTGCCCTTGGCGTCCTTTCCGAACGATACAACACCGTCAATCTCGGAAATGACGGCAAAATCCTTCGGCTTCCGTGCCTCGAAGAGTTCGGCAACCCGGGGAAGACCACCGGTGATATCTTTCGTCTTGGTGGTTTCACGCGTCATCTTCGCAATGATGTCACCGGCATTGAGGATTGCATCATCGGCAACGGAAATGATGGCTCCGACCGGGAGGAAGTAACGGCCTATCGTACCGCCGCCTTCGCTGGATATGTCCTTGATGGCGATCCGCGGACGCTTGTCCGGATCTTTGGACTCAATGATGACCTTACGGGAGAGACCGGTAACTTCGTCAAGCTGCTCTTCCATGGTGACGTTTTCGATGATATCGCCGAATTTGACCTTACCGGCGACCTCAGTGAGAATCGGCATGGAGAACGGATCCCATTCAGCCAACGCTTCACCGGCCTTGACCTGTGCCCCCGGTGCTACCTTGATCTTGGCACCGTACAGGATAGAGTACCGTTCACGCTCGCGCCCCGTCTCGTCCGCAATGGCAACCTCACCGTTACGGTTCATAACGATATGGTGGCCTTCCGCATTGACGACGCTGTTGATGTTGATGAACTTCACCGTACCGTCGTTGCGCGCCTCGAGCGAGGTCTGCTCAGCACGCCGCGATGCCGTACCACCGATGTGGAACGTACGCATGGTGAGCTGGGTACCCGGCTCGCCGATCGACTGGGCCGCGATGACACCGACGGCCTCACCCATGTTGACCAGATGACCACGTGCAAGGTCGCGTCCGTAACACATGGCGCAGATGCCGCGGCGGCTCTGGCAGGTCAACACCGAGCGGATTTTGACCTTCTCCAGCCCAGCATCTTCGATTTTGCGGACAAATGTTTCGTCAATCTCTGTGTTTGCCGGGACCAGCACGTCGCCGGTAACCGGGTCGAGAATATCGTCCAGGGCGACACGGCCGAGAATACGGTCACCGATCTGCTCGATGACTTCGCCCCCTTCGGTGAGCGCTGCGACCACAAGTCCGTCCATGGTACCGCAGTCCGTCTCGGTGATAATGGCATCCTGGGCAACATCAACCAGACGTCTGGTGAGATAACCGGAGTTCGCCGTCTTGAGTGCAGTGTCAGCAAGACCTTTACGGGCACCGTGGGTCGAGATGAAGTACTGGAGAACGGTCAACCCCTCGCGGAAGTTGGCAGTAATAGGGGTCTCGATGATCTCGCCGGAAGGTTTGGCCATGAGGCCACGCATCCCTGCAAGCTGGCGAATCTGCTGGGCAGAACCCCTTGCACCCGAGTCCGCCATCATATGAATAGAGTTGAAGGAATTGGCCGTATGGCGCTCGGCATCATCGGTAATGCCCGACTCCCTGGAAAGGTTGTCCAGCATCTCCTTGGCAATATCCTCCGTAGCCTTTGCCCAGATGTCGATGACCTTGTTATAACGCTCGCCGTCGGTGATCAGACCTTCGGTATACTGATTCTGGATCTCTTTCACCTCGTCGGTACCACGCTCGATAATGGCCGACTTACCCTCGGGGATGACCATGTCGTTGATGCAGATAGAAATTCCCGCAAGGGTCGAGTACCTGAAGCCGATCTCTTTCAGCCTGTCGGCAAGGATGACCGTCTCCTTGTTACCGGCAAGTCGGTAACAGGTGTCAACGAGATTGGAAAGCTCCTTCTTGGACATAACCTTGTTGATGGCACTGAACGGCACCTGGGGGGGAAGGATCTCCCTGAGGATGACGCGGCCGACCGTGGTCTTGGTCCTCTGGGGTGGCTCGTCGCTCGCGCTGTAGTTCTTTATTCTCACTTCGATCGGAGCCTGAAGGTCGACTTCACCCGCGTCAAAGGCTATCCTCACCTCTTCAGGAGAAGAGAAGATATGGCCGGAGCCCTTGACCTTCCTCCACTTGGTGGCACCACTCTCAGGATCTACCACCGGCTGCCGAGTCTTCGGATCGAGGACAGGTTCGAACTCCCGATCACGGGTCATGTGGTAGGTACCGAGGACCATGTCCTGTGACGGCACAATGATCGGTTTACCGTGGGCAGGGGAGAGGATATTGTTGGTAGACATCATCAGGACGCGAGCCTCGACCTGGCTCTCGACTGAAAGTGGCAGGTGAACCGCCATCTGGTCGCCGTCGAAGTCGGCGTTGAACGCAGTACAGACCAGTGGATGGAGCTGGATTGCCTTACCTTCGATCAGGACCGGCTCGAATGCCTGGATGCCGAGACGATGCAGGGTCGGTGCACGGTTAAGGAGGACAGGGTGCTCCTTGATGACTTCCTCGAGAACATCCCACACCTCCGGACGCTCCTTCTCGACCATCTTCTTGGCGCTCTTGATGGTGGTTACATAGCCGCGCTCCTCAAGCTTGTTGTAGATAAAAGGCTTGAAGAGTTCGAGGGCCATCTTTTTCGGCAGGCCGCACTGGTGCAGCTTGAGTTCCGGGCCGACAACGATGACGGAACGCCCGGAGTAGTCGACACGCTTACCGAGCAGGTTCTGACGGAAACGGCCCGATTTACCCTTGAGCATGTCGGACAGGGATTTGAGCGGCCGTTTATTGGGACCTGCAATGGCCCGGCCGCGACGGCCGTTATCGAACAGGGCGTCAACAGCCTCCTGAAGCATGCGTTTCTCGTTCCTGATAATCACTTCCGGTGCCTGCAACTCCATGAGACGCTTCAACCGGTTGTTGCGGTTGATGACACGGCGATAGAGATCATTCAGGTCGGAGGTGGCGAAACGTCCGCCGTCGAGAGGGACGAGTGGCCTCAGCTCCGGCGGAAGAACCGGAATACACTCCAGGATCATCCACTCGGGACGGTTACCCGACGCCTTGAACGCCTCGACAACCTTGAGACGTTTGGCGGTCTTCTTTCGTTTAGCCTCGCTGGAAGCTTCCACCATCTCCAGACGCAAGGTTTCGGCAAGTGAGTCCAGATCGAGGGATTTCAGACACTCCCTGATGGCAGCAGCCCCCATACCCGCTTCGAAATCGCCGGCGTACTCTTCCATCGCCTTCTGGTACTGGTCCTCGCTCAGCACTTCGGCAATCTGCATCCCCGTATTTCTCGGATCAGTAACGGCATATGCCTCGAAATAGAGGACCTTTTCCAGGTCTTTCAGGGTCATGTCGAGCAGGTTGCCTATTCTCGACGGCAGTGACTTGAGAAACCAGATATGGGCAACAGGCGTTGCCAGGTCGATGTGGCCAAGGCGTTCCCGGCGGACCTTGGAAGGGATGACTTCGACGCCGCACTTCTCGCAGACGATGCCGCGGTGCTTCATCCGCTTGTACTTACCGCAGTTGCACTCGTAATCCTTGGTAGGTCCGAATATCTTGGCGCAGAAAAGACCGTCACGCTCCGGCTTGAACGTGCGGTAGTTTATGGTTTCAGGCTTTTTGACTTCGCCGAACGACCGCTCGCGGATTTTCTCCGGTGATGAGATCGAGATTCTGATCGATGAGAAATGCAGCGGATCCTTCGGCTTTTCGTAAAAATTAAAAATATCTTCCAAAGTATATTCCTCCTTGTCGTTAGGAGTCTCTGTAATTAGGTTCAGGCCGCGGGATGCCCCCCGGCGGTTCAAGAGCCGTCGGCTACTCCTCGTCGGTTTCGAGCAGTTCAACGTCCAGACAGAGTGACTGCAACTCCTTGATCAGTACGTTGAACGACTCGGGCAGTCCAGGCTCCAGGGTATGCTTCCCTTTGACAATCGCCTCGTACATGCGCGTTCTGCCGGCGACATCATCCGATTTCACCGTGAGAAACTCCTGCAGGGCATAGGCTGCGCCGTATGCCTCCATTGCCCAGACCTCCATCTCACCGAGACGCTGGCCACCGAACTGAGCCTTACCACCCAGAGGCTGCTGGGTAACGAGGCTGTAGGGTCCGATCGAACGGGCATGGATCTTGTCATCGACGAGGTGATGCAGCTTGAGGACGTACATGACACCAACGGTGACCTTGTGCTTGAACGGATCGCCTGAACGGCCGTCGTACAGGGTAACCTGGGCCGAACTGTCGAAACCGGCATGCTTGAGCATCTTCTGGATCTGCTCCTCGGACGCCCCTTCGAATACCGGTGACGCGACCGGAACGCCGCGCTGCAGGCGTTTGGCAGTGAGACGGAGTTCATCGTCATCCATCCCGTCGATGAACTTGTTCATCTCCTTGTCACCGTACACATCCTTGAGGTACTTGCGCAGGGCGGTTTCGGAGGAGGTCTTTTCCAGCATCTCCTCGATTTTCCACCCTATCCCTTTTGCTGCCCACCCCAGATGCGTCTCGAGAATCTGGCCGACGTTCATACGGGAAGGGACACCGAGAGGATTCAACACGATCTCCACCGGACGGCCATCCTCCATGTAGGGCATATCCTCTTCCGGCAGGATTCGGGATACAACACCCTTGTTCCCGTGACGGCCGGCCATCTTGTCACCGACCTGCAACTTGCGCTTGATGGCAATGTAGACCTTAACCATCTTGATAACACCCGGAGGGAGGTCGTCTCCGCGCTTCAACTTCTGGACTTTGTCATCAAATACATACTTGATGAAGTCGATCTGCTGGTGGAGTTTGGCAAGAATTTCAGCGACACGTTCTTCGACTGTCTCGTCGTCGGCGACCGAAATCTGGTCCCATTTGTCCAGGGGAATGGAGGCGAGCGCCTCGTCGGTAATGACTTTACCCTTGGCTATGAGGACTTTGCCGTCTTTCCCTTCAACCTTGACTGAGGAGACCTTTCCGGCAAGGAGTCTCTTCAGTTTGTCCGTTGCTGAATTGCGTATGATACGGATCTCGTCCTGCTCGTCCTTGCGCAGCTTCTCCTCTTCGGCACGCTCGATGGCCTCGGTACGGCTATCCTTGTCCGCTCCCTTGCGGGAGAAGATTTTCGCACCGATGACCGTCCCCTCGACCCCAGGAGGAACGCGCAGGGAGGTATCGCGGACATCGCCGGCCTTTTCGCCGAAAATGGCGCGGAGAAGTTTCTCTTCGGGAGAGAGCTGGGTCTCACCCTTCGGTGTAATCTTGCCGACAAGGATGTCGCCGGGTTTTACCTCGGCACCGATACGGATGATACCGGATTCGTCCAGATCCTTGAGGGTCTCCTCACCAAGGTTCGGGATATCGGAGGTGATCTCCTCCTTGCCGAGCTTGGTATCCCGGGCGACGCACTCAAACTCCTCGATGTGGATGGAGGTATAGCGGTCATCCTTGACCAGGCGCTCAGAGATGAGGATGGAGTCCTCAAAGTTGCAACCGCCCCAGGGCATGAAGGCAACCAGGACGTTCTGTCCGAGGGCCAGTTCGCCCATGTCGGTGGACGGTCCGTCGGCAATGACGTCGCCGCGCTTGACCTTGTCACCGGTTTTCACCACCGGCCGCTGGTTCATGCAGGTGTTCTGGTTTGAACGGGCAAACTTGATCAGATTGTAGATATCGACGCCCGTCCCACTTTCATCGTACTCGTTCTCGTCGATCTTGACGACGATCCGCGAGGCATCGACGGACTCGACCACCCCGTTGTGCCGGGCGACGACCGAAACGCCCGAATCCCGGGCAACAACCCTCTCCATGCCGGTTCCGATGAGCGGTGAGTCGGCCCTGAGGAGCGGCACTGCCTGGCGCTGCATGTTAGAACCCATGAGTGCACGGTTGGCGTCGTCATTCTCGAGGAAGGGGATGAGCGATGCGGCAACGGAGACCAGCTGCATCGGCGAAACGTCCATCAGCTCTATCTCGTCGCGGCCGACCAGGACGAATTCGCCCGACTTCCTAGCCGAGACGTAATCATTGACAAACATGCCGTCCTTGTCGACCTCCGCGTTCGCCTGGGCGATGGCAAGCCCCTCCTCTTCGAGAGCGGAGAAGAACTTGACTTCGTTGGTAACCTTGGCATCCCTGACGATGCGGTAGGGTGTTTCGACAAAGCCATGTTCGTTAATACGGGCATAGGTCGAAAGAGAGGCAATAAGACCGATATTCGGGCCTTCAGGGGTCTCGATGGGGCAGACGCGACCGTAGTGGGTCGGGTGAACGTCGCGGACTTCGAAACCGGCGCGCTCCCGGGTAAGACCACCGGGACCAAGGGCGGAAAGGCGCCGCTTGTGGGTAACCTCCGAAAGGGGGTTCGTCTGGTCCATGAACTGGGATAGCTGGGAGGAGCCGAAGAACTCCTTCACGACCGCCGAGACCGGTTTTGAGTTGATCAGGTCGTGGGGCATCAGGTTTTCCACTTCCTGAAGACTCATCCGCTCCTTGATCGCCCGCTCCATGCGGACAAGACCGATCCGGTACTGGTTCTCGAGGAGCTCACCGACAGCACGGACCCTTCTGTTCCCCAGGTGATCGATGTCGTCAATGTTCCCTTTACCGTTCTTCAGGTCGATGAGATAGCGGACAACTTCGAGGATATCCTCTTTGGTCAGTATCTGACAGTCAAGTGGCGTGGAAAGGGACAGCTTGTAGTTCAGCTTGAGACGGCCGACCGCGGACAGGTCATAGCGCTCGGGGTTGAAGAAAAGATTGCCGAACATGGCCACAGCGCTTTTTATTGTCGGAGGATCACCGGGGCGCAGCCTCCGGTAGATTTCGATAAGCGCGTCTTCTGTTGATGCCATTTTGTCGACAAGGAGCGTCTCGCGGAATGAAGCGGTAGAGTAGAGATTGTCGATGTAGAGAAGCTTGAGCGACTTGATTCCCCGTGTCTTTACCTCGAGAAACTTGGCGGCCGTGACCTCCTCGTTGCACTCGACGACGATTTCGCCTGTAGTAGGATCAACGACATCGTGACAGCAGTATTTACCGACAACATCGTCCTCGGTAATCTGGATAGTCTTGATGCCATGCTCTTCCATCTTACGGATGGCAGCTTTGGTGAATTTACGGTTCGCCTTCACCAACACTTCACCGGTTTGCGGGTTCACGATGTCAACGGTAGCCTTCTGATTAGCAAGCAGTTCGGGATCGGCCACTTTCGAAATTGACTCTCCGTCGATGAGAATCTCTTCGCTTTTATAGTAGTAATTGAGCAACTCCTCCATGGAATAGCCAAGCGCCTTGAGCAGCACCGTGGCCGGCATCTTGCGCCGCCTGTCGATGCGGACATAGAGGATGTCTTTATGATCGAACTCGAAATCAAGCCAGGAACCGCGGTACGGAATGACTCTGGCCGAATAGAGTACCTTGCCACTGGAATGGGTTTTCCCCTTGTCGTGATCGTAGAAAACGCCCGGTGAGCGGTGCAACTGGCTGACGATAACCCGCTCGGTACCGTTGATGATGAACGTGCCGTTTTCCGTCATCAGGGGGATTTCGCCGAAGTAAACTTCCTGCTCCTTGATGTCCTTGATGGAACGGACATCGGAATCCTTGTTGACATCCCAGACGACCAGCCGCACCTTTACCTTCATCGGTGCAGCAAATGTCATGCCCCGCTGATGGCACTCTTCGACATCATATTTGGGGGTTCCAAGGGAATAGGAAACATACTCCAGAGAAGAGATTTCGCTGAAATCCTTTATGGGGAATACGCTTTTGAACACGGCTTCAAGACCGCTATTCTTCCGTGTCTCGGCCGGCACATCAAGCTGTAGAAATCTTTTATAGGAATTTTTCTGGATATCGATCAGGTTGGGGATATCGATGATTTTCTTGATCTTGGCGAAGTTTTTACGCAGAAGGGGGTTATTCGCGATTGAATAAGCCATTAAATCTGTCTCCTTTGTTGCAAGACTCAAAAGACGCAGGCGCTTTTGGCTGACTACCTGAATACTGTTATTTCAAGTAGTTGGCGTCACGAAGCACAAGCCCGCCAACAAAATAGAACAGCCAAGGCCGTACTGGACGACCTTGGCTCATAACGCGAAATTGGGCAAAAATTACTTGATATCTACTTCTGCGCCAGCTTCGACAAGCTGTTTCTTTGCATCTTCTGCTTCCTGCTTGGAAACACCGGTCTTGAGAGGCTGCGGTGCGCCATCGACGAGATCCTTTGCTTCCTTGAGGCCAAGGCTGGTGAGCGCACGGACAACCTTGATGACGTTGATCTTGTTGGCGCCGGCAGACTTGAGAATGACGTCGAACTCGGTCTGCTCTTCGGCAGCCTCGGCAGCAGCACCTCCAGCGGCCGGAGCGGCAGCCACGGCAACAGGAGCGGCAGCAGATACACCGAACTTCTCTTCGAGTTCCTTGACCATTTCGGCGAGTTCGAGAACAGTCATGCTTTCGATAAACTTGATTACTTCTTCTTTAGTTACAGCCATTGCATCCTCCACATATAATGTTGTGATTTAGTTAGCTTCTTTTTGCAGCCTGATGGCATTGAGCGCCCTGACGAAACTGCCGGGCACGGCTGCCAGCACGCCAACGAAGTTGGTTGCGGGAGCATTCATTGAACCGAGCATCTTGGCAATGAGTACCTCGCGACTCGGAAGCTCCGAAAGTGCCTGAATTTCAGCGACAGATATTACCTTGCCGGAAAGAACACCTGCCTTCAGCTTGAACGCTGCCTGCTGATCCTTAGCATACTTGGCCAGTACCTTGGCTGCGGCCACTGGATCAGAGTACGTCATGGCAACTGCTGTGGGACCTTTTAAATGCGGAGCAAGTGCCGCCGCATCGGTGTCTGCAGAGGCGAGTTCCAGCAGAGTATTTTTTACGACTTTGTACTCTACTTCAGCATTACGCAGATCGTTTCTGAGCGTTGTCGCCTTTTCCACACTCATGCCACGGAAATCGGCAAGGAATACCGCCTTGGCCTTCGACAGCTTCTCATGCATTTCCGTTACAACTTGCTGTTTGTTCTGTTTATTCAAGCGCCATCCTCCTTTCTTTTGGTATAAGGGACGAGCCCCGCCAAAGTCAGAAGTTGGAGGAAATTTCCTTCAACTACCATCAGTCTCGGCAGGTGATGATTAAGCCCTGACATCGGGCACCTGCTGTCTTTGACTTTGGACTTAAATTAGATACTAAAGCTTGCCGGTGACGTCCGCGATATCGAGACGTACGCCAGGCCCCATGGTGGAAGATACGGATATCTTCTTTATATAGGTCCCCTTGGCAGCAGACGGTTTAGCTTTCACAAGTGCATCCACCAGCGCAAGAAGATTTTCCTTCAGAAGGTCGGCGGAAAAAGAAGCCTTGCCCACGGGGGCGTGAACAATCCCGGCTTTCTCGACACGAAACTCAACCTTACCGGACTTGGACTCCTTGACGGCACGGCCCACGTCGAAGGTCACGGTGCCGACCTTGGGGTTCGGCATGAGGCCTCGGGGACCGAGAAGCTTACCGATCTTGCCGACAACACCCATCATGTCAGGGGTTGCGATGGCGGTATCGAAATCAAACCAGCCTTCCTGAATCTTGGTGACAAGGTCCTCGGAACCGACATAATCGGCACCCGCCTCTTTAGCCTCTTTCTCTTTTTCACCCTTGGCGAATACCAGAACCCTTACTTCCTTGCCAAGGCCGTGCGGAAGGACAACAGCACCGCGGACCATCTGGTCGGCATGGCGAGGGTCTACGCCGAGACGAACAGCCACGTCGACCGTCTCGTCAAACTTTGCATAAGCTGCACTTTTAACAAGATCCACCCCCTCCTGAAGGGAGTAGGCTTTGCTCCTGTCAACCTTTGCAGCAGCAGCATTCATTTTTTTTGCAATCTTGGACATTGTCAGCAAACCTCTCTCAAGTTCCTAAACGATATCTATGCCCATGCTGCGGGCTGTGCCTTCAACTGTACGCATGGCAGCCTCAAGGCTTGCTGCGTTGAGATCCGGCATTTTTTTCTGGGCAATCTCCCTGACCTGATCCTTGGTCAGCTTGCCAACTTTGACTTTATTGGGGGTACTGGAACCGCTCGCGAGACCGAGTGCTTTCTTGATCAGCACGGGAACGGGGGGAGTCTTGGTAATGAACGTGAAGGATCTGTCAGCATATACCGTAATAACGACAGGAGTAATGGTGCCTTCATCGGCCTGTGTTTTTGCATTGAACGCCTTGCAAAACTCCATGATATTAACGCCGTGCTGACCGAGTGCCGGTCCGATCGGCGGGGAGGGATTAGCTTTACCAGCCGGTACCTGCAGTTTGATGTATCCTGTTATCTTTTTTGCCATCTGCTACTCCTTTAACTATGATGACCAGGTCATCGCTTTCGATGCAACTAGTTCGAATAGATTTGTGACGTTACTGTTTCTCGACCTGCATGAATTCCAGTTCTACAGGCGTTGCTCTACCGAAAATGCTGACCATGACACGCAGCTTTGCCTTATCGGGTTTGACGTCTTCGACAACCCCGGCAAAATTCAGGAAGGGTCCATCAATAACACGTACAGTCTCACCAACTTCAAACTGAACCTTGGGCCGTGGCTTCTCAGCTCCCTCTTCCACCCTGCGGGTGATTTTGAATATCTCTTCGTCCGGAATAGCTACGGGATTGTTTCCACCGACAAAACCAGTCACTTTAGCGGTCTCTTTGACCACATGCCAGGTCTCATCATTGAGATCCATATTAACCAGTATATATCCGGGGAAAAACTTACGGGAGGTCGTCTTACGCTCCCCCTTCTTCAACTCCATCACTGTTTCCGAAGGGATCAGGATTTCACCAAAAAACTCCTCGAGCCCCTGGTTTTTAATGCGCTCCTGCAGAGACAGCTTCACCTTATTTTCAAAGCCAGAGTATGTATGTACGCCATACCACTTCAATGCCATGATATATATCCCTTCAATTCAGCAAAAACCGGAGAAGTTTGGCCAACACCAGATCACAAGCACCAAGATAAAAGGAGATCAGCACAACTATGAAAACCACGACCCATGTCGTGGCGATAGTTTCCTTACGAACAGGCCACGTTACCTTCTCAAGCTCGACCTTTACTTCCTCAAGGAAATTCTTGGTTTTTGCAATCACGATACACACCTCATAGCTTAATCATAAAAATGGCAGGCCAGGAGGGATTCGAACCCCCAACACCCGGTTTTGGAGACCGGTGCTCTAGCCGTTAGAGCTACTGGCCTGCAACTCAAATCTGATCAGCCTATTTAGTTTCCTTGTGAGGAGTATGAGTTCTGCAAAAGCGACAGTACTTCTTGAATTCCAGCTTTTGCGGAGTAGTCTTCTTGTTCTTCGTGGTTGTGTAATTTCTCTGCTTGCACTCAGTGCAGGCGAGGGTAATTATATCTCTCATCGTTACATTCCTTTAACTTCGATCCAGTAAACTGGTCTAAAACTTGAGCAGCACTTATTCGATAATTGCGCTAACTACGCCTGCGCCAACGGTACGGCCGCCTTCACGGATTGCGAAGCGAAGACCTTCGTCCATGGCGATCGGGGTGATCAGGTTGACGGTGATTGCAATGTTATCACCGGGCATGACCATCTCGGTGCCGGCAGGAAGTTCGGCCACGCCGGTTACGTCGGTTGTCCTGAAGTAGAACTGCGGACGGTAGCCGTTGAAGAACGGAGTATGACGTCCACCCTCTTCCTTGGTGAGGATATAGGCTTCGGCCTTGAACTTGGTGTGGGGAGTGATCGAACCCGGCTTGGCAAGTACTTGGCCACGCTCGATGTCTTCACGCTTGACACCACGGAGCAGCGCTCCGATGTTGTCGCCGGCACGACCCTCGTCGAGCAGCTTGCGGAACATCTCGACACCGGTAACGGTGGTCTTGGCGGTTGCCTTGATCCCGACGATCTCGACCTCTTCGCCGACCTTGATGATGCCACGCTCTACACGGCCGGTGGCGACGGTACCACGACCGGAGATGGAGAATACGTCTTCTACCGGCATAAGGAACGGCTTGTCGATTGCGCGCTCAGGCTCGGGGATGTAGGCATCGACTGCGTCCATAAGAGCGATGATGGCCGGCTCAGCCAGTTCGCCCTGCTCACCGTTGAGTGCCTGAAGTGCGGAACCCTTGATGATGGGGATGTCGTCACCCGGGAAGTCGTAGCTGGAGAGGAGCTCGCGGATCTCAAGCTCAACGAGCTCGAGGAGTTCGGCATCATCAACCATGTCGGCCTTGTTGAGGAACACGACGATGTAGGGAACGCCTACCTGACGGGCGAGAAGGATATGCTCGCGGGTCTGGGGCATCGGACCGTCGGCTGCGGAGACGACGAGGATCGCGCCGTCCATCTGGGCAGCACCGGTAATCATGTTCTTTACGTAGTCGGCGTGGCCCGGGCAGTCGACATGGGCATAGTGGCGCTTGTCGGTTTCGTATTCGACGTGGGCGGTTGCGATGGTGATACCACGCTCACGCTCTTCCGGGGCGTTATCGATCTGGTCGAAAGCCTTGAACTCTGCCTGGCCCTTGCCGGCGAGAACCTTGGTTATTGCAGCGGTCAGCGTTGTCTTCCCATGGTCAACGTGACCGATTGTGCCTATGTTTACGTGCGGCTTCGTTCTTTCAAATTTAGCCTTAGCCATTGAGATAACCTCCTCTGTTGTTTGCTAACCTATAAAGTCTTTGCTGAAAAAGAATGGAGCCCACATCCGGACTCGAACCGGAGACCTCTTCCTTACCAAGGAAGTGCTCTACCTCCTGAGCTATGTGGGCCTGATCAAACATTTTGGAGCGGGAAACGGGACTCGAACCCGCGACCCTCAGCTTGGAAGGCTGATGCTCTAGCCAACTGAGCTACTCCCGCCAAAGTGACTGTCAGTTTCTGTGACACGCACCTGCGATTCACTGCCAGTACCTCCGACTTGCGTCTCCTGGACCATGACATCGTCGATCGCATCGATATGAGTTTTATGGTGGAGGGAGGAGGATTCGAACCTCCGAAGTCGTCCGACGACAGATTTACAGTCTGTTCCCTTTGGCCACTCGGGAATCCCTCCATGGGAGATGCCAAATACTGCCGACAACATTCTCGCTGGACATTGCCGATGTAACTAGTGGAGCTGGCGATGGGACTCGAACCCGCAACCTGCTGATTACAAGTCAGCTGCTCTGCCAATTGAGCTACGCCAGCGCGAATCAACTTTATACTTCAATCCGTGCAGAGCAGTCAAGCATTTTTCAACAACGGCATATATTTTCTTTCCCGCGCGTAAAATCATCTGCTGCGACCGACCGATGGTCGCCGCTCGCCCACCGTACCGAGCAACATCGCTGCAAGCTCCTCACGACGCACGATCCGGAGCGCTTCAAGGATATTCTTTTTTTCCGCGGGGAGATGACTCAAAAGAAGCGATTTCTGCAATCGCCTCTCCTTCTCGCCCCGTGGGACGTAGACCCGCTCCCCCGTGAAGGGGTCAGAGCCTGTGTAGTAAATACATGTTGAAAGTGTTCCCGGCGTCGGGGTGAAATCCTGCACCTGCTCGACACGCAGACCGAGCTCTTTCAGTTTTAGGGCCAGGTCCACCATATCATTCAGCGTGCAGCCGGGATGGCCGGCAATGAGATACGGAACGACTGCCTGCCGTTTGCCCAACGCCCTGCTTTCGCGGCGGAACATCTCGAGAAACCTGACGAAATATTGGGCTCCCGGCTTATGCATGACCCTGGTCACATGCTCTGACAGATGCTCCGGGGCGACCTTCAAGAGCCCTCCGACATGGTGACTGACAAGCTCCCTGAAATAGGCCGGCTGCCTGAGGAGCATGTCATAGCGGATACCGGACGTCACCGAACTGCTCCGCACCCCCCTGACCCGTCTTACCTTCTCCAGCAGCTGGGCCCCCTGGTCATCGGAAATATGAAAATGACGGCATATCCGGGGATAGAGACAGCTGTCGCGACGACAGCCTTTACCCTCATCCGGAGCACCGCAGCGTGAGCCGTACATATTGGCCGTAGGTCCGCCGACGTCGCTGATAATCCCATTGGCCCATGGCTGGCTCACGATCCGTGCAACTTCTTTGAGGATTGATGTTTCACCGCGAGACTGGATAAACTTTCCCTGGTGGTGGGTGATGGCGCAAAAGGAGCAGCCACCGGAACACCCTCTGTGGGTGGTGACCGATGTCTTGATCTGTTCCCAGGCGACGATTTTATGGGTATAGGACGGATGGGGAAGGCGGGTAAACGGCAGGGCGTAGATTCTGTCCAGCATGTCCGACGGCAGTGGCAGCGACGGAGGATTGCAACAGACGAACCGCTCGCCGTGCCCCTGGGCAACACTTGTAGCGTCCAATGGATTCAGCCGGGTGGTGACCAACCTGAATGCCTCGGCGTATTTCCCCGGTGAACTAGTGACATCTTCGAAAGACGGGACAACTAGCGCATCGACCGCAAGCTTCTCCCTCCCCACAACGACCGCGGTCCCCCGGACATCCTGTATCTCGGAAAACCGTTCACCGGCCCGCAGGCGGCGAACCAGTTCGAGCAGAGGAGACTCGCCCATGCCGAAAACAAGCAGATCCGCCTTGCTGTCCAGCAGAATCGAGCGACGGACCTTGTCGTCCCAGTAATCGTAATGGGCATACCGGCGCAGACTTGCCTCGATGCCACCGATGACGACGGGTACATCCTTGTAGGCCGACTTGCAGCAGGAGGTATAGACAATCGTTGCCCGGTTCGGGCGGGCGCCGTGCTGATTTCCCGGAGTATAGGCATCGTCGCGGCGGAGTTTGCGAGCCGCCGTATAGTGGGCGACCATGGAATCCATGGCACCGGCAGATACGGCGAAGAATAGTCGTGGTCGCCCCAAGGCCCGGAAGGCATCCACGTTACGCCAGTCAGGCTGGGCGATGATGCCGACCCTCAAACCTTCTTCTTCAAGCAGGCGAGCCAGTAGTGGAACGCCGAAGGCGGGGTGATCGATATACGCATCCCCCGTAACGAAGACGACATCGAGTTCATCCCAACCACGCTGCTTGGCGTCCTGAATAGTGGTCGGCAAAAATGGCATAAGGAAAAAGATAACCTAACGAGGGCTGGAACAAAAGCAAAAAGCCCCACCTCGGCTGAGGTGGGGCTTTTTGCGATA
>CALMBF010000016.1 GCA_937860145.1 uncultured Geobacter sp. | reverse complement strand
CTCCTCGAAGCTGATCTCCATGGTGTACTGCAGGTCGTCGCCACGGCGGCCGCGGCTCCTCTGCCGGCCACCGCCCCCGAAGATGTCCCCGAAGATATCGCCGAAGATGTCGCCAAAGGGTGAGCCGGCGCCGAAACCACCGCCGGAAAAACCGGCGCCGCTCACCCCCGCATGGCCGAACTGATCGTACTGGGCCCGTTTCTGCGGATCGGAGAGGACTTCGTAGGCCTCGGAGAGCTCCTTGAACTTCTCTTCCGCCTCCTTGTCACCGGGATTCTTGTCGGGATGGTACTGGACCGCCATCTTCCTGAAGGCCTTCTTGATCTCCGCCTCCGCCGCGTTGCGGTTTACCCCCAGCACCTCGTAGTAGTCGCGCTTGTCTGCCAAAATGAAATCCTTTTGGCTCGGGGTTCGGGGCTGGGGGCTCAGGGAAAATTATTACGGCAAAAGGCGAAAGGGTACGGTTGTACGCCTTTCGCCTTTCTTCGCCTGGCCCTGAGCCCCGAGCCCTCCGCCCGGAGCCCGCTTTATTTTTCTTTCACCTCTTCGAAGTCGGCGTCCACCACGTTGTCACCCTTGGACGACTTCTCGCCGCCACCGGCGGCCCCCGCCTGCTCGCCTGCGCCGCCGGCCTGCTGGGCCTGGGCGTAGACGGCCTCGGCCAGCTTGTGGGACGCCTGCATCAGCTCTTCACCGGCCTTCTTCATCGCCTCGGGGTCGTTCCCCTCCATGGTCTTCTTCAGCTCGGCCAGCTTCTCCTCGATCTTCCCTTTCTCGCCGGCATCGATCTTGTCGCCGAACTCCTTGAGGGACTTCTCCGTCTGGTAGACCATGCTGTCGGCCTGGTTGCGGGCCTCGATCAGCTCCCGCTTCTTCTTGTCCTCGGAGGCGTGGGCCTCGGCCTCGTGCACCATCTTGTCGATCTCCTCCTTGGAGAGGCCGGACGAGGCGGTGATCCGGATCGACTGCTCCTTGCCGGTCCCCAAGTCCTTGGCGGAGACGTGGACGATGCCGTTGGCGTCGATGTCGAAGGTCACCTCGATCTGGGGGACGCCGCGGGGGGCGGCCGGGATGCCGGTCAGCTCGAAATTCCCCAGGGTCTTGTTGTCCGCTGCCATCTCCCGCTCGCCCTGGAGGACGTGGATGCTCACCGCCGGCTGGTTGTCCGAGGCGGTGGAGAAGACCTGGGACTTGCGGCAGGGGATGGTGCTGTTCTTCTCGATCAGCTTGGTCATGACGCTCCCCAGGGTCTCGATCCCGAGGGAGAGGGGGGTGACGTCCAGGAGAAGCACGTCCTTCACGTCCCCCTTGAGGACGCCGCCCTGGATGGCCGCGCCGATGGCAACGACTTCATCCGGGTTCACGCCGCGGTTCGGGGTCTTGCCGAAGATCTGCTCGACCCGCTGCTGCACGGCCGGCATACGGGTCATGCCGCCGACGAGGATGACCTCGTTGATGTCGGACGCGGACAGACCCGAATCCTTCAGTGCCTGGCGGCAGGGGCCATCGAGCTTTGCGAGCAGGTCGGCGCAGAGCGCCTCCAGCTTGGCGCGGGAGAGCTTGAGATTGAGGTGCTTGGGACCGGTGGCATCGGCGGTGATGAAGGGGAGGTTGATGTCGGTCTCCATGGAGGTGGAGAGTTCGCACTTGGCCTTCTCCGCGGCCTCCTTGAGGCGCTGCAGCGCCATCTTGTCGCTCCTGAGGTCGATCCCCTGGTCCTTCCTGAACTCGTCGGCGATCCAGTCGATGACCACCTGGTCGAAATCCTCGCCCCCGAGGAAGGTGTCGCCGTTGGTGGACTTGACCTCGAACACGCCGTCACCCAGCTCGAGGATGGAGATGTCGAAGGTACCGCCGCCGAGGTCGAAGACGGCGATCTTCTCGTCGTGCTTCTTGTCGAGACCGTAGGCAAGTGCCGCGGCGGTCGGCTCGTTGATGATGCGCAGCACGTTGAGGCCGGCGATCTTGCCGGCGTCCTTGGTGGCCTGGCGCTGGGAGTCGTCGAAGTAGGCCGGAACAGTGATGACCGCATCGGTCACGGTCTGGCCCAGGTAGTCCTCGGCGGTCTTCTTCATCTTCTGCAGCACCATGGCCGAGATCTCCGGCGGGGAGTACTTCTTGTCCCGCACTTCGACCCAGGCATCGCCGTTATCGGCCTTGACGATCTTGAAGGGGGAGATCTTGATGTCCTTCTGCACCGCCTCCGTGTCGAACTTGCGGCCGATCAGCCGCTTGATGGCGAAGAGGGTGTTCTCCGGATTGGTGACCGCCTGGCGCTTGGCCTGCTGGCCCACGAGGCGCTCGCCGCTTTCGGTGATGGCGATCATCGACGGGGTCGTCCTGCTCCCCTCGGCGTTCGCTATGACGATCGGCTCCCCACCCTCCATGATTGCCACGCAGGAGTTGGTGGTTCCGAGATCTATGCCTATTACCTTGCTCATACTGCCTCCTTGGTTAATGGTTCTGTCTGTAACCTAGTAATTGTGTCCGGGAAAAACAAGGGGGATGACGAAAAAAAGTACGCGGCGCGAGGACCGGACAATCTCAACGCTGCCGTTCCCCGGGCCTCGATCCTCCCCTGCCTACTTGACCACCATGACCATTGCCGGCCGGAGCAGGCGCTCGTTCAGCAGGTACCCCTTCTGGAAGACCTCGGCAATGCTCCCCGCCGGGTATTCGTCGGACTCCACCTGTCCCATGGCCTGGTGATGGGCGGAGTCGAACGCCCCCCCTTTTTCCGAGACCACCGGCGTGACGCCGAATTTTTTCAGGGCGTTCACCAGCATGTCCAGGGTCATCCGGATCCCGACCACGACCGGATCCTGGCTCTCCGGATCGAGGTGATCCAGGGCCCGTTCCATGTTGTCCACCGCCGGGAGTATCTCCAGGATCAGGGATTCGTTGCCGTACTTGATCAGCTCTTCCTTTTCCCGCATGGTCCGCTTGCGGTAGTTTTCCAGGTCGGCCCGCTCCCGCACGAACTTGTCCCAGTTCGCGGCGGCCTCGGCCTCCTTCTCTGCCAGCAGGGTCTCGAGTTCCTTCAGGCGATCGCCCCCCTCCGCCCCTTCAGCCACGTCCTGAACGGGCGCTTCCTGCTCCTCGACATGCTTGTGACTCTTCTTGTCCACGGTTGCAGCTCCTTATCGTTGGCCGCAGAGCGTATCGTCTGCGCGCTGTCCTTACTCCACGTGCAACAGCCTGGTAAGCATCCTGGCCGTATAGTCGACTATCGGGATCACCTTGCCGTACCCCATCCGTGTCGGGCCGATGACCCCCAGCACCCCCAGGGTGTTCTTGCCGGAGACGTAGGTGGAGGTGATCAGGCTCATCCCGGACATGCTGTTCAGGTGGGACTCTGAGCCGATGAAGATGTTCACCCCCGGGGCCTTCAGGCAGCTGTCCAGCAGGGAGAGGAGCTGGCTCTTCTGCTCCATGGCACGGAAGATCTCCTTCATCTTCCCCACGTCGGCAAACTCGGGGAGATCGAGGATGTTGGCCTGCCCCTCGATGAAGATCTCGCCGTCCCCGTCGTCCAGCGCCTGCTGGGAGAGCCGCAGGGCATTGGCGAGCAGGTCGTCGTACCGGATCCGCTCGCTCTCCATCTCCTTCACGATCCGCCCCTTCACCTGGGAGATGGTGAGGCCGTGGAGGATGCTGTTGAGGTAGTTCGCCATCCTGAGCAGCTCTTCGGCGGGGATATCCTGCTCCAGCTCGATGATCCTGTTCTGCACCGATCCGCTCTGGGAGACGAGAATGGCGAGTATCCTGCGGCTGCCGAGACGGATGAACTCCATCTGGCGAAACACGTTGCTGCTGAAACTGGGGGCGGCCACGATCCCCATGTAGTGGGAGACGGAGGAGAGCATCTGGCTGATCTCCCGGAACACCCCGTCCACGTCCTTGCCGGCCATGGAGCAGCGCCGGCGGATCTCCTCCCGCTCGACCCGGTCGATACCCCGCACCGCCAGGAGCGAATCCACGTAGAGACGGTAGGCCTTCTCCGTCGGCACCCGCCCGGCGGAGGTGTGGGGGGAGGCGAGGTAGCCCATCTCCTCCAGGTCCGCCATGACGTTGCGGATCGTCGCCGGGGAGAGGGAGAGCCCGTGCCTGCTCCTGATGGCACTGCTGCCGATCGGCTCGGCCGTGCTGATGTAGTCCTCGATGATCGTTTCCAGTATCTGACGGCTTCTGGGATTCATTCCGTCCTGCATGGCTGGCTCCGAAGATAAAAAATTAGCACTCGATGGGAATGAGTGCTAACAGTCGTTAAAGTAATGATTGTGGTGGAAATTGTCAAGAGTTCCCGCGATTTTTTACCCCCGGACGAATTCCACCAGCACCCGGTTGGCCAGCAGCAGGCCCTGCCGCGTGAGACTGACCCTCTCCCCCTCCTTCACCAGCAACCCCGCCGCGGCGAGGCGCCCGATCACCCCGGGGAACGCCTCGTCGGCCGTGACGCCGAACTCCGCGGCGAATTCCGCACCATCAACACCGTCGAGCATCCTCAGCCCGAGGAAAAAGAATTCGGCCATGGCGTCGTCCCGGGAGACCGCCTCGGCAACAGGCTCCCCCGTTTCCCGCAGCCGGTCGGCGTACTCGTCCAGGCCCCGGGGGTTTTCCCATCTCAGGCCGAAGCCGGGGTGCCGGACAAAGGAGTGGGCGCCGGCGCCGAAGCCGAGGTAGTTTTCCCGGCGCCAGTAGACCTGGTTATGGCGGGAGCGGTAGCCGGGCCGGGCGAAATTGGATATCTCGTACTGTTCGTAACCGGCAGCGGCCAGAAACAAGGCGGCCATCTCGAACATCCCGGCTGCCGTCTCCTCGTCAGGCAGTCGTAGATCTCCCGACGCCGCCAGGTCGGCAAAGGGGGTCCCCTCCTCAACGGAGAGGCCGTAGGCGGAGATGTGCTCCGGTTCCAGCGCGACCGCCTGGCGCAGCGTACCCTCCCACTGGGGGAGGCTCTGCCCCGGCAACCCGTGCATCAGGTCGATCCCGACGTTGGCGAACCCGGCCCGCCTGGCCAGCGCCAGCGCCTCCCGTGCCTGGTCAGCAGTGTGGATCCGCCCCAGGTGCGCCAGCTGCCGGTCATCGAAGGACTGGATCCCCACGGAAAGCCGGTTGACGCCGGCATCCCGGTAGCCGGCCAGCGACTCCAGGGTAACGGTCCCCGGGTTTGCCTCCAGGGTGATCTCGGCATCGACGTCCAGGAGGTAGTTCTCACGGGCAGCCTGCAGCACCCCCCCGATCAGGGGGGGAGGGAGGAGGGAAGGGGTACCCCCGCCGAAATAGACCGTGGGGACACGGGTGGGGGGGAAGCGCTTCGCCGTGCCGGCCAGTTCGGCCCGCACCAGGTCGCAATACGCCCCCGGCGACATGCCGGGGGCGGCGAACGAGCTGAAATCGCAGTATCCGCACTTTTGCCGGCAGAAGGGGATATGGAGGTAGAGGGAGGCCTTCACCCGCGACCGAGCAGCAGGACGGCCAGCAGGAGGGACGTGGCGGCCAGGGCAAAAGTGGCGATCCTGAACAGCTTCAGGCGTTCTTCGAGCCTGAGACACGCCTCTTTCAGCCGCTCCCCTTCGGCCGCCTGGGTCCTGATGATCTCCTCCTGCTCGACCAGGAGCTTCTCCAGCCGGTCGACCCGCGCCTGCAGCTCGACCTCGGCCCCCTGGCCCCCGCTCTCCCCCTCATCCTTGCCGAAACGCTCCCGCGCCTGCCGGTAGAAATCGGGGCCGTACTCCAGTGCCAGGCCGGCAATCTTCTGCCAGGACACTCCCTTCAGTGCCGATGTGATAAGCGTCGCAATTCCCATCTCGTCTCCCGTGACCGCATTGTTGCATCTCCTTGAATAGTACACCAATATCCTTTAAAATGACCCCTCTTTGCAAGCACCTTCACACCCGGAGGTTCACCATGTCCCGCACCGTCAAGGCAGCAGCCGTCCAGTTCAACATTTCACTGGGAGAAATCGAACCCAATCTCCTCCATGTCCGCCGCGAACTGGCCCGCCTGGCCGGCGAAGGGGTCCAGCTGGCCCTGCTCCCCGAGATGTGGGCCACCGGTTTTGCCTACAGGCAGCTCAACGAACTGGCGATGCAGACCGACGAGCTGGTTGACGAGCTGGCCGAGCTCTCCCTGAAGCACGGCATGGTCATCGTCGGCTCACTCCCCGAGCCCCACGAGAACAAGGTGTACAATACCGCCTACGTCCTCGACCGCGGCGTGGTGACGGGGAAGTACCGCAAGATCCACCTCTTCTCCCTCATGCAGGAGGACCGCTCCTTCGACGGGGGCGACTCCTGGCTGCTGGCACAGACGAGCATCGGCAGGGTCGGGGTATTCATCTGCTACGACCTGAGGTTCCCGGAACTGGCACGCCGCCTGGCCGTCGAGGGGGCGGAGATCCTCGTCGTCCCGGGCGAATGGCCCAAGCCGCGCCAGGAACACTGGCGGACCCTCCTGCGTGCCCGGGCCATCGAAAACCAGCTGTTCGTGGTGGCCGCGAATTGCTGCGGCATGGTCGGCAAGCTGGACTTCTTCGGCATGAGCATGATCATCGACCCCAAGGGGGAGATCCTGGCCGAGGCCGGCTACGAGACGGAATCAATCGTCGCCACCCTCGACTTTGCCGCCATGTCCTCCTGGCGGGAGCAGATTCCCTGCTTCAACGACAGAAAGCCCGCGTGTTATTAAATCTATTGACTTGGCTGCAACAGAAGAATATTACATCAGGATACACTGTCCGTAGCCGTCAGGGAGACGCGGTTCGCGCCGCCCACCACCCGTGACAGCTGGCTGCGGGCTGACATCTCCACCAATGAATCACCAAGGAGGTTCCCCTTGTCTCTCTTTGCCGGCACCGGAATCGTCGTCAAGATCGTCCTCTTCATCCTGCTCTACTTCTCCGTCGTCTCGTGGGCCATCATCTTCTACAAGCTGCTCCAGGTACACAAGGCGAACAAGGAGTCCGATCTGTTCCTCACCTTCTTCTGGCAGACGAAGCGCTTCGATGCCGTCAGCGCCCAGGTCGACCGGTTTGCCAACTCACCCCTTTCCGTTCTCTTCACCGAAGCCTACGCCGAACTGAAGAAGGTCGTGGAAAAGGGGGAAGACAAGCAGGATGTCAACATTTTCACCACCGACCTCGGCGGGGTCGAGAACGTCGCCAGGGCGCTGCGCCGGGCAACCACGTCGGAAATCACCCGCCTGGAAAAGTACCTGACCTTTCTCGCCACGACCGGCTCCACCGCCCCATTCATCGGCCTGTTCGGTACCGTCTGGGGGATCATGACCTCCTTCAAGGGGATTGGTGAGACCGGTTCCGCCTCCCTGGCGGTCGTTGCTCCGGGGATCGCGGAAGCTCTCGTCGCCACCGCCATCGGCCTGGTCGCCGCCATCCCGGCGGTCATGGGGTACAACCATTTCCAGAACAAGATCAAGGTGCTGATCGCGGAGATGGACAATTTCTCAACCGAGTTTCTGAACATCGTTCAGCGCTCTTTCGCGAAAAAATAGTGCGGAGGGTTGCCTGATGGATATCGGACACAGAGGCAGTGACCGTAGCGCGATGTCGCAGATCAACGTGACCCCCCTGGTGGACGTCATGCTGGTGCTCCTGGTCATCTTCATGATCACCGCGCCGATGATGCAGCAGGGGATGCAGGTGAACCTGCCGAAAACGGACGCAAAGGCAATGGCCACGAAGGAGGAGCCGGTCATCGTCACCATCGACAGAAACGGCAGGACCTATCTGAACAACGGAGAGATCCCCCGCGGTCAGATGAAGGAGAAGCTCGCCGCCGCCTTCACGGCCACGAGCAAGAAAGAGGTCTTTCTCAAGGCGGACCGGGATGTCCCCTACGGAGAGGTCATCCGGGCCATGGCCGAGATCAAGAGCGCGGGGGTTGAACGCCTGGGCATGCTGACGGAGCCCGCCCAAGCCAAATGACCTTCACGGCAGGACAACGCGACCAGAAACCGGGGGTGATGTTTTTCCTCTCCCTGGTGCTGCACCTGATAGTCATCTTTGTCTGTACGCGGGCTCAGCTCTTCCGGGCCGAACTGCACGAAGCACCCACCTACTACGTGGATATCGTCTCGCTGCCGACGATCTCTCCCGCTCCAGGCGGTGCGCCAAATGTTGGGAGAGTCTGTACTATGTGGATGCTGC
>CALMBF010000015.1 GCA_937860145.1 uncultured Geobacter sp. | reverse complement strand
GTGGCCAACAAGGTCGACCTCTCCATCCGGGTCCACCCGGGCGCCGCCGGCGGCGGCGAGAGCGCCACCCGCGACACGGGGAGCGAATACTCCTGCTTCGGCGTCCACCTGCGGGACGTCCCCACGATCAAGGCCATGGCCGACCGGATGGGGCTGCGCTTCACCCAGGTCCACGTCCATATCGGTTCCGGCGGCGACCCGGAGAAGTGGCGGGAGAACATCGACCGGGAGCTGGGCTTCGTGAAGAGCTACTTCCCCGACGCCACGACGGTCAGTTTCGGCGGCGGGCTGAAGGTCGCCCGGATGCCGGGGGAGAAGCAGGCCGACATCGCCTCCCTGGGGGCCTACGCCAAGCAGCGGATCGAGGAGTTCAAGGCCGCCACCGGCCGGGAGCTGGAGATGGAGATCGAGCCGGGGACCTTTGTCGTGGCCAACTCGGGGCACATCGTGACGAGGATCATCGACAAGAAGCTCACCAACGAGATGAACTTCCTCATCGTCGACGGCGGCATGGAGCTCCTCACCCGCCCGCTGCTGTACGGCTCCGAGCACCCCATCGCCATCGTGCGCCAGGACGGGACGCTCCTCTCCAGCGAGTATGACCAGACCCCGGCGGAGGGGCTGAAATCCTTCGGCATCGTGGGGCGCTGCTGCGAGAGCGGCGACTCGGTCCGCCTGGACAAGGAGGGGAACATCGTGCCGGTCATGATCGTGGAGCCGGAGATCGGCGACTTCGTCGTCATCGGCGGCACCGGGGCCTACTCCGAGAGCATGTCCCCGGAGAACTACAACTCCCACCGCAAGCCGGGGGCGGTCATGAAGACCAGGAGCGGCGAGCTGGTCCTGATCAGGAAGAAGCAGGTGCGGGAGCAGCTGACCCAGAACGAGCTGGACGTGCAGCTGTAAGGAAGCTTTTATTCATAGCATGCAAAAAGGCCACGGGGCATTCGTCCCGTGGCCTTTTTTGTCCGCGATCGGTCGATGCCGCACGTGTATTCCTTCTCCCGGGAGACCTTGAAGTCCGCTGTCGCCCGATTCCCGTGCATTCCATCCACCTGCCCGTTCAAAGCTCCCCCATAGATACTGCGTATACAAAGCGATACCACGGTACAATATGTACGTTGTTGACGTATCTGCTCCTATGGATAAATATAGCCCACAAGGTCGGAACGGAAACGCATTCATTTATCGTGCAACGGGAAAAAGGAGGGAATCACCATGAAGGTAGTGGCGTTCAACGGCAGCCCCAACAGGGAGGGGAACACCTGGCATGCGATGAAGATGGTAACCGCCGAGTTGGAGCAGGAGGGGATCGAGACCGAGATCATCCAGGTGGGGAACAAGGCGGTCAGGGGGTGCATCGCCTGCTACCAGTGCGTCAGGAACAGGAACGAGCAGTGCGTGCTCCCCGGTGACGAGGTCAACGAGTGGATCCAGGCAATGAAGAAGGCGGACGGGATCATCCTCGGCTCGCCGGTGCACTACTCCGCCATCGGCGGGACCATGAAGTCGTTCCTCGACCGGGCCTTCTTCGTCACGAGCGTCAACAACGGCATGCTCCGCCACAAGGTCGGTGCCGCGGTGGTGGCGGTGCGGCGCTCCGGCGGCCTCCCCACCTTCGACCAGCTGAACAACTTCCTGAACTACGCCGAGATGCTGCTCCCCACCTCCAACTACTGGAACGTCATCCACGGCCGGACCCCGGGGGAAGTGGTCCAGGACCTGGAGGGGGTGCAGATCATGCGGGTGCTGGGGAAGAACATGGCCTGGCTGCTGAAGCTGGTGGAACACGGCAAAGGTGTGGTTACCCCGCCGGAGCGGGAAGACAAGACGTTCTTCAGCTTCATTCACTGACACGATACGGGCACAAGGAGAAGCGCCATGACTACAGTGGGATGGATCGGACTCGGGCACATGGGAGCCCCCATGGCATCACGCCTGGCGGACGCAGGGCACACGCTGAACATCTACAACCGGAGCCGGGAAAAAGCCGATACCCTGGCAGGTGCAGGGGTGACCATACGTGACTCGCCAAAAGAGGTCGCCGGACAGTCGGACGTCATCTTCATCATGCTGTCCGACGCGAACGCACTTAACGCCGTTCTGGGCGGGAACGACGGTGTTCTGGCCGCACTGTCTCCCGGGAAGATCGTGGTGAGCATGAGCACGATCGCACCGGTAGATTCAATTGCGTTTGCAAAGCTGGTCGAGGAAAAGGGTGGACAGTACCTGGATGCACCGGTTTCCGGCTCCGTGGGAGCGGCTCAAGCGGGTCAACTGGTCATACTGGCCGGCGGAGATGCGACGATTGTCGATGCCTGCCAGCCCTACCTGGATCTGCTGGGTAAGGGGACCATCCGTTTCGGTGCTGCCGGCATGGGGAGTTCGGCAAAACTGGCAATCAACCTCTTGTTGGGGGTCATGGGGCAAGGGATCGGTGAAGCCGTCCTGTTTGCGGAGAAACTGGGGGTCGACAAGGAGAAGATGTTGGAGCTGATAGCCACGTCGGCCTTGAACAGCCCCTTCTTCCAGCTGAAGAGAGAGATGTACGTTACAAATGAGTTTCCTGCTGCATTCATGGTCGAGTTGATGTCCAAGGATCTGGGTCTGGTAAAGGCCGAGGCGGATCGGATGAAGGGGGTGTTCCCCCTGGCTGAGGCGGCGGACATCACCTATCGCCGGGCCAAGGAGCACGGAAAAGCCAAGTTGGACGTGGCGGCGGTTTACCTGGAGCTGAAAGATCAGAACGACCGCTAGACGCTACGCAACAGGTGAGCGACGATGGGGGCAGCATCCCTGACGCGGATGGAAAGGGCCCGTGGATTTCTGCTGGCATCATGCCGCCCGGTTCTTTATGATGTATCGTCCGGTCAAACGATAGTTTCTTGCGCTTGAACCGGGCGGAGCCCATCGCAAGGAGCCTGCCGTCATGTCCCCATTGCTGCTGACCCTGCTGCCCATCATCGTCATTCTCCTGCTGCTCCTGGTATTCAGGTGTGCGGCGGACGTGAGCGGTGTCATCGGCTGGCTGGTCATCGCCGCCATCGCCTGCTTCGGCTTCCAGACCTCGCCGGAGGTCATCCTCCGCTCGACCGCCGCCGGCCTGATCCGCTCCCTTTCCGTCTCCCTGATCGTCGCCACCTCGCTGCTGCAGATGGCGGTGATGGAGAAGACCGGGGCCCTGGCGCGGATCACCGTGTTTCTCAAGACCATTGCCAGCGAGAACCGGGCGGTGCAGATCATGATGATCAACATCGGCTTCGGCACCCTGATGGTGGCGGTGGGGGCCACGCCGGTCTCCATCCTGCCGCCGATCCTGGTGGCCATGGGCTACTCCACGACGGTGGCCATCGCCCTGCCGGCCATCGGCTACGACTCCCTCTGCACCTACGCCCTGCTGGGCGCCCCCATCGTGGTGTTCGTCGACATCGCCAACAGTTTCCTCGGCAAGGGTCATGAGATCGCCCTCCACCAGGCGGGGATGGTCTTCTTCCAGTTTCTGCCGGTGGTCTCCACCCTGATCGGCTTCTCCATGCTCTGGATCGTCGGGCGGTGGGAAGGGATCCGCACGGGGTGGCTCCCCTGCCTGATCACCGGCGGGGTCATCGGCCTGGTGGCATCCGTCACCAACCGCTACGACAACCTGGTGGTGCTGACCGGGGTCCTCTGCGGCATCGGGGTGATCGTGGCCATGGGGCTCTACCTGATCGTGACCGGCCGGCCGGTGATCGACCAGCGCCACCTGATCCCGGAGGAGCGGGCCCTGGCCCGGAGTTTCCCTCTCTGGCGGGCACTCATGCCCTGGACGCTGTTGGTGGTACTGATCCTGCTGCTCAACATGCCCCAGGATTCCTTCAACTGGCTCTACCGCACCATGAAAATGCCGGTCACGGGGATCACCGCGGACGGCAAGCCGCTGGATACCCGGCTCCTCTGGCAGGCCTACACCTGGATCCTGGTCAGCACGCTGCTGGCGCTCCCGTTTCTGCGGCCGACCGCCGGCCAGCTCCGGGAGGCGCTCGGGGTCTGGCTGAAGCGGGCGCCACGGCCGGTCTTCGCTGCCGCCATCTTCTTTGCCATCGGCGAGATCATGAACATGTCGGGCTATGACATGGGGACCCGGACCTTTGCGGTGCCGAGCATGGTGAGGGTGCTGGCGGACAATTCGGCCCAGCTGTTCCAGGGGGCCTACGGCCAGGTGGTGGCCTTCATCGGCCTGTTCGGCGGGTTTCTGACCGGCAGCGAGGCATCGACCATCGCCATGTTCGCCAAGTACACCATGACCACGGCCCGGAGCCTGAACCTTTCGCTGGAAGGCCTGTTGATCGTCACCGCCGGCCTCGCCTTCGGCGGGGGGCTGGCCAGCGTGGTCTCCCCGGCCAAGCTGCAGAATGCGGCGGCGGCCATCGACCGGATCGGCGAGGAGGGGACGGTCATCCGGATCGCCTTCATCTTCGCCATCGTGCTGACGCTGATCACGTCGGCTTTCGTGGTGCTGCTGCTGGCGCTGCGTCACTTCCCGTAGACGGGCTTCGGCGCACGGGGGGCAATCGGCCCCGTTTTGTGCCAGGTCTGCTCTCCTCGGAGGTGCCCTCTGGATCGGCACGATCTTCCCGGTCCGCTCCCGCTGATTATTTGCTGGACATCCTCCCCCCGTCAGCACAAGTTTCCGGTACCCCGCGTGCCACCCTCGCCGTGCCGCACCTCATAACATTATGTAATTACAGTTAAAATCACGCTGATGAGCTTGGCACACGACATGAAGTATCCTGTCCAGGATGTCAACAACAGCTGGTGGGCAATGGCGCCTGCCCCACGGAGGCGGGTCATGAAACAGATAGAAGCCGTTATCGATCAGTTCAAGCTGCAGGAGGTACGGAGCGCCCTCGAGGAGATGGGGGTCGAGGAGATCATGGAGAGCACGATCAGGTGCCGCCGGAAGGGGCAGACCATGATGTTTCGCGGTGCCACGTTCGTGGCGACCATCGTCGAGAAGGTCAGGATCGAGGTCGTCGCGGCGGACGATGCGGTTGCCGCCATCATCGAGACCATCGCTGCCATTGCCCGGACCGGGCGCACGCAAGAGTGCCGGATCGCCATCCACCCTTACCTGGAAATGACCTGATCCCCCCGGGGGCCCCATGAGGAATGCGCTGACCGATACGAAGCCTGACCGGTACGTCACCTTCAGGGGGATCGACGGCGACGGCAATGCCCGCCGGCTCGTGGCCATGCTGCGACGTCACATCGACGACCCGGAAAAATCCGACCCCTTCTGGGAAAGGTTCAAGGAGAAGCTGGCCACGGCCGGATCGGCCGAGGCCAATGGCGGACGGGTCCTGGACGAACTGTTCCTGGTCCATTCCTACCTCAACGACATCCGCGAACTGTTCGAAGAACATGACGACCGGGAAGCGCTGGCCCTGCTCCACCAGGTGGAGGCCGAATCGTGCTGAGTGGCGGATAAGAGGCAGCCGGCGCGACCAAGCGCCTTGCGCAGTGTGTCTGTTCTTTCCGGGAGCCCGCCCGTCAGGCGGGCCGCTCCCCCCTGACCATGCGATGCAGCAGGCTGTCCAGGGCCGAGGCGAAGCGGTTGCGGTCGCTCAGGCTGAACGGCGCCGGGCCGCCCCCCTGGATCACGCCGGTGTCGCGCAGCTCCGTCAGCAGGTCGCGCATGGCGAGCCGGTCTCCGATGGACTCCTCGGTGTAGCGCTCCCCCCGCGGGTCGAGGGCCACCCCCCCCTTGGCGACGACCCGGGCGGCCAGGGGCACGTCGGCGGTCACCACCAGGTCCGTCGGGGCGGCGTGCTCGGCGATGTAGTCGTCCGCCACGTCGAAACCGTCGGCCACCACCACCGTCTCCACCAAGGGGCCGTCGTGCTTGGCCAGGCTCCTGTTGGCCACCAGGCAGAGCGGCACCCGCAGCCGGTGTGACGCCCGGAACAGGATCTCCTTCACTGCCCGCGGGCAGGCATCCGCATCGATCCAGATCTTCATGGTATCCTCACGTACCTCATCCCCTCGTTCCTCATGCAACGGCCGCGACCGTGTAGACCGTCCCCCTGCCCCTCTCCACCCC
>CALMBF010000014.1 GCA_937860145.1 uncultured Geobacter sp. | reverse complement strand
GAGGCGGTACCGGCATCCGGTGCGGTAGCCGGGGCGGTGAAGGCAAAGGTGCCGGCCGGGGTCGAGGAACCGCCGGTCAGGGTCGACGAGGCGAGGGTCTGGCCGTAGGTGATGCCAGAGGCGGTGGGCCAGGCGGTGACGGACGGGTCGGCCTTGGCCACGGTCACGCTGACGGAGCCGGTGGCGGTGTTGTAGTTGGCGGTATCGGTCGGGGTGAAGGTCACGCCCTGGGAGGCGGTGCCGGCAGTGGGGGCGGTGGCCGGGGTGGTGAAGGCGAAGGTGCCGGCCGGGGTCGAGGAGCCGCCGGAAAGGGTCGACGCCGCGAGGGTCTGGCCGTAGGTGATGGCGGAGGCGGTCGGCCACGCGGTGACGGACGGATCGGCCTTGGCCACGGTCACGCTGACGGAGCCGGTGGCGGCGTTGTAGTTGGTCGTATCGGCCGGGGTGAAGGTCACGCCCTGGGAGGCGGTACCGGCATCCGGTGCGGTAGCCGGGGCGGTGAAGGCAAAGGTGCCGGCCGGGGTCGAGGAACCGCCGGTCAGGGTCGACGAGGCGAGGGTCTGGCCGTAGGTGATGCCAGAGGCGGTGGGCCAGGCGGTGACGGACGGGTCGGCCTTGGCCACGGTCACGCTGACGGAGCCGGTGGCGGTGTTGTAGTTGGTGGTATCGGTCGGGGTGAAGGTCACGCCCTGGGAAGCGGTGCCGGCATTGGGGGCGGTGGCCGGGGTGGTGAAGGCGAAGGTGCCGGTAGTTGAAGCTGAACCACCGCTCAGGGTCGATGATGCCAGGGTCTGGCCGTAGGTGATGGCGGAGGCGGTCGGCCAGGCGGTCACGGTCGGGGTCGCCTTGGTGATGGTGACGGTTGCCGGTGTGCTGGCGGCGGAGACGTTGTAGTTGGCGTCAGCTGCCCGGGTTGCGGTGATGCTGCAGGTCCCGGTGCCGCTGGTAATGGTCAGGGCGCCGGTGGAGGAGTTGACGGAACAGGCCGTCGAGGAGCCGGCGTCGTAGCTGTAGGCACCGGTGCCGCTACCGCCCGAGGCGGTGGCGGAGAGACCGGTCTGGCCGTAGTAGGCGTTTGCCGGGGCAGAGACAGTGACGGTTGCCTGGGTGGCCTTGGTGATGGTCACGTTTGCCGGAGCGCTGGCGGCGGAGACGTTGTAGTTGGTGTCAGCCGCCCGGGTTGCGGTGATGCTGCAGGTCCCGGTGCCGCTGGTGATGGTCAGGGTGCCGGTGGAGGAGTTGACGGTACAGGCCGTCGAGGAACCGGCGCTGTAACTGTAGGCACCGGTGCCGCTCCCTCCCGATGCGGTGGCGGAGAGACCGGTCTGGCCATAGGAGGCGCTGGCCGGGGCGGATACGGTCACCGTCGCCTGGGCGATCTTTGTTGCCGTGACACTGTTAGTCACCTGGGGCGCGGCATTGTAGGTGGCGTTACCGGCCTGATCGTACCGGACGGTGCAGGTGCCGGTACCGTTCACCATGGTGAAGGTAGCGCCGCTGTTAGTGCAGACCGCCGGGGTACCGCTGGAGTAACTGACCGTCAGGCCGCTGCTGGCCGTGGCCGCAACGGTGAACTGGCTGTTGTAGGGTGCGCTTGAAGGGGCCGGCGTCGTGACCGTGATGGTTTGGTCCAATTTTCCAGCTGTAACCGAGAAGATCCCGGTGCCTGTACCGGATTGTCCTGAGCACGTAACCGTCACGTCGCGTAAACCGATTGTAGCACCGGCTGCTACGGTGACCGGAACGGTGATCTGTGTTGCACTTACATACGTAGGTGAGCCGGTGGTAACGCCGGTACCGCTGAAGGAGACGGAGAGACCGGTATTAGTGAAACCGCCTCCATTGATGGTAACCGTGGTTGGCCCTGATCCTTGGGGCATGCTGTTGGGCGATGCTGAGGTTACTGTCGGAGTTACGTTGACCGTAATTGCCTGTTCGATATGCGCCTTTGAATTTGTCTGATTTGTGTGACCTACTCCGACTACCATGATTGTGTAAGTTCCAGCTAGAGTGCCAACTGGGACACTTATCCTCGCATCCGCTCCCATCACGTTAGCTGTTCTGTCGAGATCGCCAGGAGTGCTAGAAGATCCGTTGTCATACGCGCCAACTTTTGCATTAGATGCTGTATCCCCCCAGTTTGTTTGATTGTAGTTGATCGTGTAACCAACCGGGCTGCTGGGATATTCACTTGCGGTGCTGTAACTGTGAGCCGTATCCCATCCAACACCATCAGCTGCATCCCATTGGGAACTCCAGGTAATTGCAGGGGATCCTGTAGAGGTGAACCCCTGAGGATTATTGGCGGTGCCAGATGTCACAGTCCAGCCGGTTGGGACTGCTATTTCTGCACCAACAGTGGTGTTGGAACTGTTTGCCAAGTTAGTGAAGCGCCAGTCGACTTCGAATGTACTGCTTGTTGCTACAGTGATCGAGGTCCCCTGAGAACCGTTTAGAGCGGTCATAATCGCTGCCGATGCATAAGCGCCCGAATGACAGGATGAGCATGATGTATATTTTGTTGGCCAAGCCGTGGCCGGAGTCTGTAAAAGCAGGAGAAAACCGAATGCAAGCAGGAAGCAGGACAGAATCCGCATGAGTGTCAGTCCTGCCCGGCCGCTGATGTTTGACAACGGAAACCCTCTCCTGCGTTCAGATGTACTGGTCATAACATTGATCCTCCTGTTTATGCATTTAACAAGAAAATACAGCTGGTTATGGCGATCTAGTAAAATGAATAATTAAAAAATATAAATAACGTTATTAACACTATCAAATAAAGCAGGCCGCGTCAAACGATAGCAGCCATTAAGGTTTAAAATGTTACATTAGTTTAAATTTACTTTACGATTGATTTGACAACGACATAAAATTTGATAAAACAATGTTGTTAAATGCGGGTGTTGGTTTGAGAGTCGAATCGATGGCACGTGATTGAAAAGTTACTACAGTGGGAAGGAGGGCTTCAGGATATGGGTAATAATGAATATGGAGATGATCCGGTTAGCGCAGAACAGTATTTCAGTTTTTCGCAACAGCTTGCCGAACGGGGGGTTTCCCGCCGGGACTTCATGAAGTTCTGCTCCGCCATGTCCGCCGCCCTTGCCCTGCCGGTGACCTTTGTGCCGAAGATCGCCCAGGCCCTGGACGAGGTGAAGCGGCCGACCCTGGTCTGGCTTGAGTACCAGAGCTGCACCGGCGACACCGAGGCGCTCCTCCGGGCGGCCAGCCCGACGGTGGCCGAGATCGTGCTGGATATCCTCTCCGTCGATTATGCCGAGACCATCATGACCGCCGCCGGCCACCTGGCCGAGGCGAACCTGGACAAGGTGGTCAAGGAGGAGAAGGGGAAATACATCGCCGTGGTCGAGGGGGCGATCCCCCTGAAGGACGGCGGGATCTACTGCTGCGTCGGCGGCAGGACCGCCGTCGACCGGGCCACGGAGGTCTGTGGCGGCGCCTTCGCCACCATCGCCGTCGGAACCTGCGCCTCCTTCGGGGGCATCCCGGCTGCCGCTCCCAACCCGACGGGTGCCGTCGGGGTGAAGGAGGCGGTTCCCGGGGCGACGGTGCTCAACCTCCCCGGTTGCCCCCTCAACGCGGACAACCTGACCGCCACCATCGTCCACTTCCTCCTCTTCAAGAAGCTCCCCGCCACCGACAGCTTCGGCAGGCCGCTCTTCGCCTACGGCAAGCGGATCCACGACAACTGCGAGCGCCGCCCCCACTTCGATGCGGGCCAGTACGTGGAGAAATGGGGAGACGAGGGGCACCGCAAGGGGTTCTGCCTCTACCACATGGGGTGCAAGGGGCCGGAGACGTACCACAACTGTCCGACCCAGCGCTACAACGAGAAGACCGGGTGGCCGGTCGGCTCAGGTCACGGCTGCGCCGGCTGTTCCGAGCCGATGTTCTGGGACAGGATGACCCCGCTCTACCGGCGGCTCCCCACGGTCCCCGGCTTCGGCATCGAGGCGACCGCCGACAAGATCGGCCTCGGCCTTGCCGTGGGAACGGCGGCCATATTCGCCGGCCACGGCGTGATCAGCGCGATCAGGGGCGAAGAGAAGATGGAAGGCAAAAAGAGGGAGGATTTGATCCATGACAAAGATCGTCGTTGACCCGATTACCCGTATCGAGGGGCACCTGCGCATCGAGGCCGAAGTGAGCGGCGGCAGGATCGTCGACGCCTGGAGCAGCAGCACCATGTTCCGCGGCATCGAGAAGATCCTGCAGGGGCGCGACCCCCGGGATGCCTGGTACTTCACCCAGCGCTTCTGCGGCGTCTGCACGACGGTCCACTCCATCGCCTCCATCAGGGCCGTGGAAAACGCCCTGAACATCAAGATCCCCCCCAATGCCGAGCTGATCCGCAACATCATCATGGGGATCCAGAATGTGCAGGACCACGTGATCCACTTCTACCATCTCCATGCCCTGGACTGGGTCGACATCACCTCCGCCCTCAAGGCCGACCCGGCCAGAACGGCCTCCCTGGCGGCCTCGGTCTCCGACTGGCCCCTGAACTCCCCCACCTACTTCAGGGGGGTGCAGGAGAAGCTGAAGGCCTTCGTGGCCAAGGGGCGGCTCGGGCCGTTCGCCAACGGTTACTGGGGGCACAGCGCCATGAAGCTCCCCCCCGAGGCCAACCTCATGGCCACGGCCCACTACCTGGAGGCCCTGGAGTGGCAGAAGGACGTCATCAAGATCCACGCCATCCTGGGGAGCAAGAACCCCCACCCCCAGACCTTCCTGGTCGGCGGCATGGCCATCCCGGTCGATCCGGATTCCCAGAACGCCCTCAACGCGGACAAGCTGGCCGAGATCAGCCGCCTGCTGAAAAAGGCCCAGGAGTTCGTGGAAAAGGTCTACATCCCCGACCTCCTGGCAGTGGCATCGTTCTACAAGGAGTGGGCCGGCATCGGCGGCGGGGTGGGGAACTACCTCTCCTACGGCGAGTTCCCCGACCCGGCGAGCGGCAAGCTCTTCTTCCCCCCGGGTATCGTCCTCGGCAAGGACCTCTCCAAGGTCTACCCGGTCGACCACAAGAAGATCGCCGAGTACGTGGACCACTCCTGGTACGAATATTCCGGTGGCCAGGGGAAGGGTGCCCACCCGTGGGACGGGGAGACGGAAGCGAAGTACACCGGTCCCAAGCCCCCCTACCAGAGCCTGGACACGGAGCGGAAGTACTCCTGGGTCAAGTCTCCCCGCTACGAGGAGCGCCCCATGGAGGTGGGCCCCCTGGCCAAGCTGCTGGTGGCCTTCGCATCGGGGCACCAGGAGACGAAGGATGCCGTCACCCTTGTCCTCAAGCACCTGAACGTCGGCCCCGAGGCGCTCTTCTCCACCCTCGGCCGGACCGGCGCCCGGGGGCTCGACTGCCTCATCACCGCCCGCCAGCTCCCCAAATGGCTCGGCCAGCTCGAAGACAACATCGTCAAGGGCGACCTGCGGATCCATAGCCAGGAGAAATGGGATCCCTCGTCCTGGCCCAGCGAGGCGGCCGGCTACGGCTGGCACGAGGCTCCCCGGGGAGCCCTGGGGCACTGGATCAGGATCAAGGACAAGGAGATCCTCAACTACCAGGCCGTGGTGCCGTCCACCTGGAACGCCTCCCCACGGGACCACAAGGGGCAGCGGGGGCCCTACGAGGAGGCGCTCATCGGCACCCCCATCGCCGACCCCAACCGGCCGGTGGAGATCCTGCGCACCATCCATTCCTTCGACCCCTGCCTGGCCTGCGCGGTGCATGTGCTGGACGCGACCGGCAACGAAATAATCAGGGTTCAGGTCAAGTAGCTGCCGGATGCACGGCAGCGACGGAGGTGTCGTTATGTCCAAACTGGTTATCAAATACGTCTGGGAGATCCCCGTCCGGGTGACCCACTGGCTGAACGTGGTGGTCATCCTCACCCTCACCGCCACCGGCCTCTTCATCGCCCATCCCCTCTCCCTGGGGGACTCCCCGTCGGACTTCGCCATGGGGTGGGTCCGCTTCATCCATTTCGTCGCCGCCTACGTCTTTGCCATCGGCCTCGCGGTCAGGGCGTACTGGTCGCTGGTCGGCAACAAGTACAGCAGCTGGCGGACGTTTTTCCCCTACCTGAATCCCGACGACCGGCAGCGGATGTGGGCGACCCTGCGCTACTACACCTTCATCGACCGCCGGCTCCCCCACGTGGTGGGACACAACGCGGTGGCCGCCGCGGCATACTTCCTGGTCTTCCTCCTCTACCTGGGGATGATCTTCACCGGGTTCGCCCTCTACTCCGAGCATGCGCCGGGGGGCTTCTACGCCCAGACCTTCGGCTGGCTGACCCACCTGTTCAGCAACCAGACCCTGCGTCTCCTGCATCACGGCTTCATGTGGCTGATCCTCGGGTTCGTCATCCAGCACGTCTACAGCTGCTGGCTGATGGACATCAAGGAACGGGGGGGGATCATCTCCAGCATGTTCAGCGGGTACAAGTCCATTGAAGAGGAGTGAGCCCCAATCGATCCTGGTGCTGGGGCTGGGGAACCTGGTGATGAGCGACGACGCGGCCGGGGTGCGGGTGGTCCAGGGTCTGGCGGCCCGGCACCGCTTCCCCCCGGGGGTGACCCTGCTGGACGGGGGGACCCTCGGCCTGGACCTGCTCCCCTACCTGGAAGAGGTCGACCGCCTGCTGGTAATCGACGCGGTGGAGACCGGCAGCCCTGCCGGGACCCTGGTCCGCCTCAGCGGCGAGGAGATCCCCCTTGCCCTCGCCACCAAGGTCTCCCCCCACCAGATGGGGCTCAGGGACCTCCTGACCGTGGCCGACCTGCAGGGGCACGCCCCGGGGGAGATGGTGCTGTGGGGTGTGCAGCCGGGCTCCATCGAGATGGCCATGGAGCTCTCCCCGGAGGTGGCGGAGGCACTCGGCCCCCTGGAGGAGAGGGTGCTGCAGGAGCTCGCCGGGTGGGGAGTGGTGCCGCTGCCGTCCTGAGGGGGGCGGCATGACAACGATGCACGGGCAGGGGCCGGGTCGCGATGATCCGGCCTTTTTTTCGTGGTTGGCACCCCCTTTGCTACCTTTCATGGGAAAGGCCGCAAACCGGCCGGTTATGCCGTCATGCCGGCCGGGGGCGTCTGCAAATGGGGTTTAATCTGCCGGAAAAGGGGTAGGAACATGGGATGGTTCAGGATGATGCTGACGTTGGTGGCACTGCTGCTCGTGCCGCTCGATCTGTTTGCCTCGCAGGAGGGCTTTGCCCGTCTCAGCCTGATAGAGGGGGATGTGCAGGTCCGCATTGCCGAGAGTGACGACTGGGTGCCCGCCGCTCCCAATACCCCCCTGTACGAGGGGGACAGCGTCTGGTCACCCAGGGGGAGCAGGGCCGAGATCCAGCTCAGGGACGGCAGCGTCATCCGTCTCGATTCACGGACGGCCCTGAACGTACTGAATGTGGAGAGCGATTTCCTCCAGTTCAACCTCGGCATGGGGCGGGCATACATCCGTACCGGGGCGAGACGGGAGTGGAGCATGCAGTTCGACCTCGCCGAGAGCACGGTGCGGGTGGACGACAAGGGGCGGTACCGGCTGGAAATCCATGACGACGGGGACGAGGAGATCTCCGTGTTCCGCGGCTCCGCCTACGTGGAGAGTTACGGCGGCAGGACGCGGGTCAGGACCGGCGAGATGCTGAGCCTGGAGGATTCCCGCTCGGAGATCTCCCCGGTCAATCCCCAGGATGCCTGGGACCGGTGGAACAGTGACCGCGACGCGCGCCTGGGGCGGCGTTCCGACCGCGGGGAGAGGAGACTGCCGGAGGAGCTGGTCGTCTACGAAGAGGAGCTCTCCGCGTCCGGCGAATGGATCGTGACCCGCGAGTACGGCCAGGTGTGGCGTCCGACGGTCGTGGTCTCCTCCGACTGGGCTCCCTACCGGGAGGGGCGGTGGATCTGGCGGGGGGGCGAATATGTCTGGGTTGCCACGGAACCGTGGGGGTGGGCGCCGTACCATTACGGCCGCTGGGCGATCGTTGCCGGCTTCGGCTGGTGCTGGGTACCGCCGCTGCCGGGGGATGTGTTCTGGGGTCCCGGGTTTGTCGGCTGGATCACGACCCCCTCCCAGGTCGCCTGGGTCCCCCTTGCCCCGGGAGACATCTATTACGGCCGCGGCCACTACGGCAGGAACAGCGTGAACGTGACCAACGTGACGAATATCAACATCACGGTCAGCAACAGGACGACCATCTACCGGAACGCCGTGCAGCGGGATGCGGTGACCTCCGTGGACCGGAACTCCTTCATCGCGGGGAAAGGGCGGTATCTCAGGCACACCGGCGACCTGTTCAGGAAGGAGAGGGAGAGGGTTGTCGTGGGGAGGCCCGAGCCGAGGCTGGATGCGAGGGCGATCCGGATGCCGCGGGTGAAGGAGATCCCGGCCGACAAGCTTCCCCCCAAGGCCGTTGCCGTTGTCCCGGCGAGAGAGCTGAGGGAGCGGTTCCCCCGGGTGAACCGCGGCACCGATGCCACCCCCCCGCGGGATGAGCGCCGCCGCCATCAGCCCGGCATCCCCGCGCCGTCCCCTGCCCAGGGGAGGAACGGGGCAGCTGCCACCACCGGCCAGGGGGCGGTCAGGGGGGCGGAGAGCCGTCAGCCGGTGAAGCCGCCGGTCGTCACCCCACCGCCGGCTGCCAGGACCCCTGAAG
>CALMBF010000013.1 GCA_937860145.1 uncultured Geobacter sp. | reverse complement strand
CCTCTCTATTCGTCGGCAGCGTCAGATGTGTATAAGAGACAGCTCCCCCAGCCGCTCCCGGTCCTCCCGCCGCTTGCAGGTGGCATCCACGATCACCCCGCACCCCGCGGCGAGCAGCCGGCCGGCCCGGGCCAGGATCTCCCCGTAGACCGCCGCGCTCCGCTCCGGTGCGTAGAGGCCGCTGTCGTAGCCGGCAACGCCCCGCTCCTCCGGGGCCATGCCGGCCAGCTCCTTGCGCAGGAGGTCAGAGGAGAGGAGCTCCAGCCCCAGCTCCCGGGAGAGTTCGGCCGCGATGGCGCTCTTGCCGCTCCCGCTCAGGCCGCAGAGGACGACCAGGCACGGGGGGAGCCCCTCCCGGAGGGCATACCCCCGGGCCAGGCGGAAGTAGCGCCTCCCCCGCTCCTCGGCGCCCCTCTTCTCATCCGCCGGGATGGTGGGGTCCTTCAGGCGGAAGCTCTCCACCTTCCCCCGGACGAAGGCCCGGTAGAGGCTGTAGAAGCCGACCAGGGAGAGGGCCCCGCTGTCGCCGCAGGCCTCCCGGTAGGCGTGGAGGAAGGCGGCTGCCAGGTCCCGCCGGCCGTGGAACTCCAGGTCCATGGCAAGGAAGGCGATGTCGGCGGCCGTGTCGCTGTAGCGGAAGCGGGTGTTGAACTCGATGCAGTCGAAGATGCAGATCCGGTCGGTCAGGCAGATGTTCTCCAGATGGAGGTCGCCGTCGCACTCGCGGATGAATCCCCCCCGCACCCGCTCCGCGAAGAGCTCTTCGTGGGCGGCCATGAACCCTTCCACCCTCCCGCGGATCAGCCGCAGGTCCGCGGCAGTGACCGTCACCCCGGCAAACTCCTCCGCCTGGCGGAAATTCTCCTCCCAGTTGCGCCGGAGCACCTCCAGGCTGCCGAAGCCGTCGATCTCCCCCCCCCTCTCCGCCCGGCGATGGAACTCGGCCACCGTGACGGCGATCTGCTCCATGGTCCCGGGGGTCAGCACACCCCCCTCCAGCAGCCTGTCGGCCATCCGCTCCGCCGGGAGCCGGACCATCTTCACCGCGTAATCCACCACCTGGCCGTCGCCGCGGAAGGAGAGCCCGCCGGGGGCCTCCCGCAGGGGGACCACGTCCAGGTAGATCTCGGGGCAGAGGCGGCGGTTCAGGCGCACCTCCTCCTGGCAGTAGAACCGGCGCCGGTCCAGGGTGGAGAAGTTGAGGAAACCGAAGTCCACCGGTTTCTTGACCTTGTAGACGAACTCCCCGGCGAGAAATATCCACGAGACGTGGGTCTGGATCAGACGCACGTCCTGCGCCGGGTCGGGGTAAGCGGCGGGGTTGAGGAGGGATTTGAGCTGTTTTTCGTTCACACAAGGCCCCTGATATCGCACGGTTACCTGAACATGTTACCACAGCACGGGCCGGTCGCAAGCCTCCCCGGGGCTTGCGTCCCCGGGGATATGACAGTATACTAACCAGCAGCGGCAGCCGGCCACCTGGCGCAGCGCGCCCGGGACGGCCGTGCCCGACCGCCCAGAGAGGAAAACCACGTACCAAAGGAGACGACGATGAACATCACCTGGCTTGTGAAACTCGTTACCGGCGCATCAGCCGTTGCCCTGCTGGCAAGCGGCTGCGCGACCAACCCCGACGGCAGCTACGCCTACCAGAAAACCACCATCGGTGCCCTCGGCGGCGCCGCCCTCGGTGCCGGCATCGGCGCCCTGGCCGGCGGCAAGTCCCACCGGGGCCGCAACGCCGCCATCGGCGGCCTGACCGGCGCGGTGGTCGGCGGCGGCGTCGGCTACTACATGGACCGCCAGGCAGCGGCCCTGCAGAAGAGCCTCCCCGACGCGGAGGTCGTGCGCGACGGCGACAAGGTCTACGTCGCCCTCCCCTCCGGCATCCTCTTCGACACGGGCAAGGATGCCCTGAAGCCCGCGGCCAGGGACTCCCTCACCAAGGCGGCGGCGACCCTGAGGACCTCGGAGACCAACATCGTCATCCAGGGGCACACCGACTCCAGCGGCTCCGACGCCATCAACCTCCCCCTGAGCCAGCGGCGTGCCGACCACGTGCGCGACTTCCTCATGGCCAACGGCGTCCCCTCCTCGCGGATGACGGCCATCGGCTACGGCTCCAGTCGCCCGGCCGTCCCCAACGACACCGAGGCCAACCGCGCCCTGAACCGCCGCGTCCAGCTGGAGCTCAGCCCGACGGAAAAACTGCGGGAGCAGAACAGCGGCAACAACTAGCCCTCCCCAACCCACGGCAGACCCACGAAAAAGGCGGCCCATCGGCCGCCTTTTTCCGTTCCCGTCGCTGTCAGGTCACCCGCGATGCCGCGGCATCCAGCCCGTTCACCCGGCTGTCCCCGCCTCATGCCGTGCCGCCGGAGCCGACTCTTTTGTCAGCGCTCCGCACTCCCGGCAGTATGTGCCATACACGTGCCGCGGCTTGCTGCACCTGCTGCACGGAGTGAACTGGACAAACCCGCAGAAGGGACAGGCCGGCGATCTGCCGGGGAGATGTCTCCCGCAGTTCTGGCACTCTCCCCTGCCGATCCTGCGCTCAATGATCTTCTCCAGGGAAAAAAGCTTTTTCTGAAAGAGGTAGATGAGGCAAAGAGCGGCAACGACAGCGACGGCAATGATGAGGTAGTGCCAGATGGCGACGAGCTTGAGGGACTCAAGGAGGTCGATGAGTGTCCTCAGCAGCTTCTTTGGAATGATGTCATAGACGGTTTCGACGATCTTGCAGAGGATGGGGATGAACGAGATGGCCAGCAGATGGGACGATACGAGAGTCTGCAGCCCCCGGTTTTTCTTTATGCTTGCGCTGTTCCAGCAGTAAAAACCGATAAACAGGGGCAGGAGAAAGATCATCTGCATCCCCAGCTTCTTTACCGGGTACCAGAAGTTGAGCGTCCGCAAGTCCGAGAGCAACGTCTGCCGCTCCTGCTCCCGAAGGCTTTGGAGCTTTGCCCACAACAGTTTTACCTTCCCGTCATTGTCAATCGCCTGGTCCAACCCTGCTATCTTGACCTTCAGCGTATCGAGCTCGGCGGTCTTCTTGAGGAAATCCTCTTTGGTCGCGTTTACCTTCGCGGGACTGCCCTGCCTGGTGGCGATGGTTTCCAGCAGAGACGTGTCGTATGCTCCTTTCAGGGCGTCGATGTCCCGCTGTAACTCCTTCGCCTCACGATCGGATCTGCTCCGTTCCTGAAAGATGCCGACAAGCGCCTTGTCGCTCTTGATCTGCTCGACAAGGTCGATATAGGGGACACAGACGGGGTGCCGGACATGTTTCCTGTCTTCGCCCCGGTAATAGCCTGTACTCGAAGAGATTACGAGCTGGGAAAGGTTCTCGATCCGGTTGGTGGGATTCCATTGACGCTTGACGACGATCTCCCGACAGGTATCGGGAATATAGGCGTCGGGAGATGAAAGCTGCCTGGTATGGGCGTCGAGGCCATTAAAAATGGAAACCAGGATGAAGAGGTCAAGGAAGATGATGATGACGAGCGCCGCTCTCCCTAATGGCTGGTCATCCAGACTCGTGAGGTGGGTCTTGACCTTGCCGAATGTATTCTTGAACGTTGCACCGACACTCATGCTGCCTCCTGTTTGCCAACTTGTTCAACGTGACAAGGCTGACCGGCGGCGCATAGCGCCGTCCGTGTCCAGCCGCTGGTTCACCGCAAGACACCGGTACATTCACTGAATCCGTCGGAGGGAGCAAAAGGCAGGGTTCTAAGGCTGGAATAAACATTTCGCCGCGAAGCGGCGTGCTCGTCTGCTCCTACGCCTCAACGGCGTTGAGCAGCGGCTCGCCGCTTCGTAGCATGACTTTTGTCTTTATTCAAGCCTTTTAATCTTCTTGTCTTGCTCCCTTCGACTTTTAGGATTCAGTGCATTTGATTCGGTTCTTGGGTTTTGTTGTTTTGGTTTATCTTGTTGTTTTTATTAGTCTTTTGCGGTGAACGTCTCAAGGCGCCAGCGGCGGAGCGTCAGCGGAGACCGCTGTCGCCGCTGGTTGGCCATTACTTCCGATCTAGCACAGCGTCCTCAGCCTGCCTGTGCAAATCGGTCCTCTCCATTTCGAGCAGTTTTCTAGCTGACTCCTTCACGCCCTCAAGCGTCCGCCCTGGCTGGAGCACCAAAGCCTCTTTCCACTGTTTTTCCGCTTCGTCTCGCTGCCCAATGCCTTCAAGGGCAAGAGCAAGCTTCGCCCTGTCCTGACCTTGCACTATCTTTTCGCCTCTCCTCACATTTTCAGGTGAACGCATCCACTTGAATCCGAGAAGCGCAAGCGGGAAATCCAGTGATTTATCATCGATGTTTTTGGCTGTTTCGCGGAACACTCCAAACCCTTCCTCCGATTGAATGTTGACCACCACCCACCGATGGAATGCCGCTTCCACTGGTCTGTTTTCGCGGGCCGCTCGGCCCGCCTTAAATTCTTCCTCTGCCTTCAGCGTTGTTCCGATCACTCTTCGATAAGTCGGGCGTAGAGAGCTTTCCAACGACTCCGTGGCAAGCACTCCGGCGAGAAGGCCCAGGAGAAAAATTCCGGCCCCTTTTAGTAAAGTCTTTGTCGTCGTGTTCATATTTTCCTTCTTGGACAACTAGTTATTAGTATGTTTCCGTATATACGTAATATATTACCTATACAAGTAATTTACTCCCGATACAGGTAATGTGGCAGGTTACCTATACCGGTAATATCTGCCGCTATGCGTACAGTTCCGCCAACCGCTCCACCAGGAGGGTGCCGCGGATCAACCCGTAGCGGACGTACCAGAGTTTCCTCTCCCCGTCCCACCGCGCCCGCAGGGCGCGCAGCTGCTGGCGCAGCTCCGTTTCCCCGTAGGCGACGCGCACCGGCACCAGGTCGTCGTCCCTGAAGCGGGGAGCCTGCAGCGGCCTCTCGTCCACGATTATCTCCACCGTCTTCAGCTTCACCCCGCGCGTCTCGTCGAACCGGTACCGCACGCAGAGGAGCCGGTCGCCGTACTGGGCCACCAGCCGCTTGGTGCCGTCCTGCCCGGGTTTCAGATGGGCATAGGCCTTCATCTCCTTCAGCATGTTCGGCTCCTCCGCTGCCTCTCCGACCTTCTGGCAGCTCATCTCCTTGGAAGTCTCACTCGTCACCTGCTTCACCGCTCCAGGGGCACCGGGAACAGAGGAGCACGTTCCGTGCCGTCCGGGACGACGCCGGCGGCGGGCGCTAACCCACTGTAAATGGTGCTGTTTCTTCAACGGCCGACGGGCAGGGGAGACGGCGGGGGTGTAAAGAAACTTTACACCCCAGGGGGCGACAGGCTGTCAGCCGGCGGTTAACGGGGGTTTGCGGGTGGTGTAAAGAAATTTTACACCTGTAAAAAAACCGGCAGTGCCGCGGCGCCGCGCGGGAGATCACCCATGCCCCCCCGGGAGTCCCCGTCGCGGGAAGGGTCCAACGGCCGGGCTGTCCATGCCGTGGAGCCGGGCATTACCTTGATAAACCGCCGGTTTCAGGTAGAATTTTTAAACATTAATCATATTACATTTTCTGCGTACGTAAGCGGGGTAGAGCCGGTGGCCGACCGTCACGACACATCAGATTCTCCCGGGATTTCCCCCCTGGCAAAGCGGTTTCGTGACGGGATCGTCCTGGTCAACCTGCTCGTGTATGCGTGCGCGGGGCTCTATCTCTACAGCAGCTGGAACGATCATGAGAAGGAAACCGTCGTGGCGACCCGGAACCTGGCCGCTATCCTCGAAAGCGCCATCAGGGACACCATCGACAAGGTCAGCCTCTCCCTGTTTGCCGTGAAGGACGAAGTCGAAGGGGAGCTTTCCGCGGGGGGGATCGACCGGGCGTCGCTGGATCATGCCATAGACCGGATCCATGCTCGGGTTCCCCAGGTCTCGGGCCTCTACGTGGCTGACGGGGCAGGCATCCTGATAAGCGATACCGGCACGGCCAAACGGGTGCAGGTGGCGGACCGGGACTATTTCATCCAGCTCCGGGACCACCCCGAAACGGGGCTGGCGTTCGGCACCCCTGCGATCGGGAGGGTTACGGGGAAGTGGGCGTTGAACATCGCCCGACGCCTGAACCAGCCCGATGGCTCCTTCGCGGGAGTCGTCGTCGCCCAGCTGGAACTCGCCCGGTTCTCCGACATCTTTGCGCGCCTGGACGTGGGGAGGCACGGCGCCATCGCCCTGCGCAACCAGAAGCTCGAATTCATCGCCCGGTACCCCGAGATAGCGGGGATGTTCACCAACGAGCCAACGCGCTCTTCCTCCCCGGCGTTCCGTGAAGTGGTGGCCTCGACGACGACGGAGGCGAGCTACAAGACACGATCGCCCCTGGACAACATCACCCGGCTCCATGCCGTCCGCAAGGTCGGTGACTACCCCCTGTATGTCAGCGCGGGTAAATCCCCGGACGAATACATGGCGGGCTGGCGCAATGAGGCGGTCATCATCCTGGTGCTGCTGCTCCTCTTCTCCCTGGGGATGGCCGGCTACTACCGGGCAGTCGTCAGCCAGTGGCGGAGCGCACTCCGGACGGCAGAGGACCTGCGCCGGGCAAACGAAGAGCTGGAACAGCGCGTCGCGGAGCGGACGGCCGAACTCCAGGCCATCGCTTCCGAACTGCGAAAGAGCGAGGAGCGGTACCGAACGGTCGCCGACTTCACCTCGGACTGGGAGTTCTGGATCTCCCCGGAAGGCAGGTTCATCTACATCTCCCCGAGCTGCGAGGAGGTCACGGGCTACCGCAGCGAGGAGTTCATCGCCGACCCCTCCCTCATGGAGCGGATCATCCATCCCGACGACCGGCAACCCTTTCTCGATCATCGCCATGCGCGCGGAGTGAGCGGCTGTTTGGAAGCGCTGGACTTCCGGATCATCACCCGTGACGGGACCGAGCGGTGGATCGGCCACCACTGCCGGCAGGTCTTCGACGACAACGGGAGCGGCATCGGCTGGCGGGCCAGCAACCGGGACATCACCGACAAGGTCCGGATCGAGCAGGAGCTGCGGGCGTCTTCCCGCTACACCCGGAGCCTGATCGAGGCGTGCCTCGACCCCCTGGCGACCATCTCCCCCGATGGGATAATCACCGACGTGAATGCAGCCACCGAGGCACTCACCGGCTTTTCCCGGGACGAACTCATCCAGACCGATTTCTCCCTCTACTGCGCCGACCCTATCCGGGCGCGGCAGGATTTTTTCCAGGGGCTCCAGGAAGGCCAGCTCAGGGATTGTCCCCTGGAGATCCGGCACAGGGACGGGCAGGTCACGACCATTCTCTACAACGCATCGCTCTACCGGGACGAGGACGGCACGCCGGTCGGCGTCTTCGTCGTCGGCCGGGACATGACGGAGCGGAAGCGGCTGGAGGATAACCTCCGGGCGCTGAACGAGGAGCTGGACCAGCGGGTCGCCCTGCGCACCGCGGAACTGGAGCGGGTCAACCGGGACCTCGAGTCCTTCTGCTACTCGGTGTCCCACGAGATGCGGGCGCCCCTGGCACGGCTCGAAGGGTTCTGCGACGCCTTCGCCGAATCCGTGGCCGAGCTGAGCCGCGACGAGGCGAAACACCTTGCTGAGCGGATCAGCGTGGCGAGCCTGCGCCTGCGGAGCGTCATCGACAACCTGCTGCTGATGACCAGGCTTTCCCAGGCGACAGTGCACGTTGAACCGGTCGACCTCTCCAAACTGGCCCGGGAGATCGTGGTGAAGCTCCTGGCAGGGGAGCGGGGACGGAGCGTGAAGGTCACCATCGCCCCCGGCATGGTCGCGGAGGGGGACCGGAGCATGCTGGCCACCTGCCTGGAAAACCTGCTCGCCAATGCCGTCAAATACACCGTCCATAATCCTGTCGCGGAGATCGAGTTCGGCATGACGGACCAGTCGGGGGTGAAGGTCTACTTCGTGAGGGACAACGGAGTGGGGTTCGACATGGCATTTGCCGACAAACTGTTCGAACCGTTCTGCCGCCTCCACCACACCTCCGAATTCGAGGGGAGCGGGATCGGCCTGCCGATCGTGCAGCGCATCCTCGAACGCCACCAGGGGAGGATCTGGGCCGATGCCCGGGAGGGTGAAGGCGCGACCTTCTACTTCACCATATCCCCGGGCGCCGCCCGCCCCTCGCCCCGGGAAAAGGGGGAGATCCTGGAGCAGATCGTCGATGAGAAGACCGCGGAGATCCGGGCGACGGGGCTGACGTCGGTGGAGACCCTCGCGCTCCTGGCGGAGTACAGCGACAAGAACACGGGAAAACACCTCAGCCGCATCAGGTACTACGCCGCCATTATCGCCGAAAAGCTCGCGGAACACCCCAGGTTCCGCGACTACTTCTCCGCCAACCCCCACTACCTGGCGGATCTCTCGGCCGCATCCATTCTCCACGACATCGGCAAGACGGCGCTCCCCCACGAGATCATGGCAAAAGCCGACCGGTATACGCCGGAGGAGTTCGAACAGACGAAGATGCACACCATCGTCGCCGGGGACGTCCTCGGCCGCGGGAACAGGGCCATCGTCACCCGCTTCGGGAAAAACAGCTACCTGGCCCTGGCACGGGACATCGCGTTCTACCACCACGAGCGGTGGGACGGCTCGGGCTACCCCCTGGGACTCAAGGGGGAGGAGATCCCCCTGTCGGCGCGGATCGTGGCCCTGGCCGACATGTACGACGCCCTCAGGTCGGAACGGCCGTACAAGGAGGCCTGGCCCCACGAGAAGGCGGTCGAGGCGATCGTGGCCGAGAACAACGCCCATTTCGACCCGGACGTGGTGAATGCGTTCCTGGCGGTCCAGGAGAGGTTCAGGAAGGTTGCGGAGATGGGCGCCGGGTGACCCGCCGGACCCGACTCGAAGGGGACGTGATGGAAAAGGGGTTGTCCGACATATCCGTCATGCTGGTGGAAGACAACTGCGACGACGAGGAGCTTGCCCGGTGGGCGCTGAAAAAACTGGGGATCACCAGGGTGGTCGTTGTCCGCGACGGCTGCGAGGCCCTCGGCATGCTGCTCGGGCCGGGACGACTCCCCCTCCTCCCCGACCTGGTCCTCCTGGACCTGCGGCTGCCCAGGATCGACGGGATCACCGTCCTGACCCGGCTGCGCGCCGACGAGCGGACCCGTCTCCTCCGGGTGGTCATCCTCACCTCATCGGAGGACCCCCGCGACCGGGAGACCTGCAGAAACCTGGGGGTACTCGCCTTCCTCTCCAAGCCGCTGAAGGGGAAGGTCCTGCGGGACCTCCTCCGCTAGAATCGCCCCCCCGTGCCCGGGACGCACGATCCCGGCGTCAGAGAAACTCCTCGTAGTAGTCCAGGTCCTTGTGGAAGGTCTCCTCCAGCCGCCAGAGGGAGAAGAGGGCGACGATCATGCAGAGGGAGCCGACGACCAGGGCCCCGGACTCCAGGCCGAGCTCCCGGCGACAGAGCTGGAAGAGGATCGTGATGGGGACCACCATCCCCCGGACGAAGTTGGGGACGGTGGTGGCCACGGTGGCCCGCAGGTTGGTGCCGAACTGCTCGGCGGCGATGGTGACGAAGATCGCCCAGTAGCCGCTGCCGAAGCCGAGGAAGGTGCAGATGGCGTAGAAGAGCGCGGGGGAGACCCCGGCGACGAGGAAGTACCAGCCGATGCCGAGGGCGGTGAGGACGAGGAAGATGAGGACCACCTTGCGCCGGCTGGCAAGGAGCTGGCTCAGGAGGCCGCTGGCCAGGTCGCCGAAGACCAGGCCGAGGTAGCAGAACATGACGCTGTTGCCGGCGGCCACCGGACCGGTGACGCCGAGGGACTTGGCGAATTCGGGGGAGAAGGTGATGAGGACCCCCACCACGAACCAGGTGGGGACGCCGATGAGGATGGAGTGGAAATAGCGCTCCAGCCTCCCCTTGTCGGTGAAGAGGGAGAGGAAGTTACCCTTGGGGACCGTGGCGTCGGCCATCTGCCGGAACATCCCCGACTCGGCCACGCTGATCCGGGTCACGAGGAGGAGGAGCCCCAGGATGCCGCCGATGAAGAAGGCATTGCGCCAGTCGAAGGACTTGGCGACGAAGTTGGCCAGGATGGCGCCGGAGACGCCGACGGAGGCGACGATCATGGTGCCGTAGCCCCGCACGCTCTTGTGGAGCACCTCGGCGACCAGGGTGATCCCCGCCCCCAGCTCGCCGGCCAGGCCGACACCGGCGAGGAAGCGGAGGGCTGCGTAGGAGGGGAGGGACGAGACCATGCCGTTGAGCAGGTTGGCCACGGAGTAGAGGAAGATGGAGGCGAACATGATCTTGAGCCGCCCCTTCCGGTCGCCGAGGACCCCCCAGATGACGCCACCCACCAGCATCCCCGCCATCTGCATGTTGAGGAGGAAGACCCCCCGGTCGATCAGCTCCTGGCCCGAGAGGCCGAGGGCCTTGAGGCTCGGCACCCGGACGATGCTGAACAGCACCAGGTCGTAGATGTCGACGAAATAGCCGAGGGCGGCAACGATGACGGGGAGGGAGAATATGGCGCGGCCTGCTCCGGGATGACGGCTCTGCATGGGCACCTCGCACGGTGAAGATGGGGGGACGTCCGGCAACATCCCTGCGCCGGACTTTAGCACCCCCCTTTCACGGCCGTCAACACCCATTGCAGGGTCGGGCGGGAGCGGTTCAGCCGCAGCGGAGCAGTTTCCTGCCGTCCTTGAAGAGGACCTCCATCTTGTTGGGGGGGAGAAGCTGCTGCACCACCCCCAGGCCGAAGAGGGGATGGGAGACCAGGCTCCGGGTCCGGTAGACGGCATTCATGTCGTAGGGGTGGGCCCGTTCCGGGTCGAGGGTCGGCTCCAGGGCCGCCCACTCGGCGGCGGCTTCCGCCGCCGGGTCCTTCTTCTCCCGGCGGGGGGCCGTGGTCGTACCGGCCACCCTCCGCGACGGGGACGCCGTCCTGGCCGCCCTGTCGGCCTTTGCCTCCTTGGGGGGGTGATACTTGTGGGTGCTGTGGCAGGTGTTGCACTCGACGCGGACGATCTGCTCCCCCACCATGGCGACGATGGTATGGTTCATGATGGCGCGGCATTTCGTGCAGGTGGTTTCGACAATGTCTCCGGCTGATTTTACTCGTCTCACTATCTGAACTCCATTGAATGAATTAGGTCCGTGTCTACCTGCTCCCCGTTAGTGGCCGCGGCCACCCTGGTGGGGCCCCTTGCGGGGGTTTCGCCCCCGGGGGGTATCCTGCCC
>CALMBF010000012.1 GCA_937860145.1 uncultured Geobacter sp. | reverse complement strand
GATCTGTACCTGCGTCGTGTCAGGTACCTGCTTGATACAGGCGATTATCTGCATGGAAACCTCGAATTATTTTACCTTTACGTAAACTGTTTAGTAAAATTAAAAAAATGCCCTCTTGTCAAGGGCAATTGTAGCGAACGTCTTCATATCATGAATCGTCGTGGCAAATCTACCCCTTCTTCACCTTGGGAATGAAGATCTGCTCCGGATCGAGCACCTCGTGGATGAGCCGCAGCTCCTCCCTGGTCGGTGGTTCGGTTTCCCCCCTTACCCGTGAGATGTCCAGGTCGAAATGGCACATCTCCCTGATCTCCTCGGGGCTCTTGCCCGGATGGCAGGTATCCAGATAGATCTTGCCCGTCACCTCATCGAAGCGGAACACACCGGCAGTGCTGATGACCGCCGATGGCCCGCCGCGATAGGCGGAGCCGTACAGTTCCCTGCGATCGACGAATTGACCTCCCGGCCACTTTTTCACCCGCCACCCCGGGCTGGTGATGTAGCTGACGTTCGGGGTGAAGCGGCGTTTTTCGTGGACCATGATGAAAACGGTCCGCCGGGCGAAAGAGTTGATGTCCGGGTTGCCGCCGCTGCCGGTCAGGCGCAGCTCGGGCTGCAGGTAGTCGCCGATACAGGTGGTGTTGACATTGCCGTACTCGTCCACCTCGGCACCGCCGAGAAAGCCGAGGTCCACATAGCCGCGCTGGGCGATGCAGAAGGCGTCGTACAAGCCCGACGCCCGGGACGCCCCCATTTCGCAGCGGGCATCCCCGACGGAGGTCGGGATCTCCGGCGGCCGGCCGTCCAGGGTGCCGGCCTCGAAGATGAGTTTCAGGTTCGGGGCATGGGTCTTCTGGGCGAGCATGATCGCCACCATGGGAAGGCCGGTGCCGGCGAAGACGATCTCGTTGTCCTGCACTTCGCGGGAAGCGGCGCAGCAGAGCAGGTCAGCCAGGCCGTACTCTTCAGGATTCGCATAGTCCCTGTTCATGTCATTGCCCCCTCTTCACGGATGTCGAGTAGTTCAGCGCACTGTTGGCCTTGAGGTTCAGCATCCTTGGCCAGCCGAGCTTCTCCAGGTAGCTCATGTGGTCGTGGCCGTGGATCCACTCCCGGGCAAATTCGTCGAACCCCTCCTGGGTCCGGGTCCGGCCATAGAAATCCTTGAGAAAGGCACCGTCCACATCGTACCGGCCGAACATCCCCGTCGGGTGGGCGCCATAGGGGCACTCCAGGATATGGTCCACCTCGAAGCTGGTGATGGTGTTCCGGTCCGCATTGCGCCGCAGGTACTCCTCCGGAACGATCTCCTCGGCCATGACGATGGTGATGTCGGCGGCCCGGGCCACCTCGGGGTCGGAGTAGTACTGGCCATCGACGCGGACCGTCCCCTCCTCCCCAACCTGCTGGACGCACATGACCGCGATGTCCACCCTGGCAGCCGGCACCAGGACCTGGTCCCCTGCACCGTAAAAAGGATCCTCGGTGAAGATGTACTTGTGCCGTGGAATCCGCTTGCCGTCACGCAGGCCGGCCCTGCCGAGCATGTCATAGTCGGGGTTGTGGATGTCGGTCCCCAGGGATGTCTGGGTCACGGCATAGGGGGCACCGGCAGCCGCTGCCGCGAAGCGGAACAGCATCTCAGCATGGCTGTAGTCCTCGACGATGATCTCACCCTTCCCTACCCTGCGGGAGAGGTTGGCGCCGTACTTGCCGTACAGCTCGTGGCCGACCCAGCAGGACTCCCAGATATCGACGCAGCCGGCACCGACCAGGAACTCCGTGTGGGAGCCGCCATTGACCTCGACCAGGTGCAGGTTCTTCCGCCGCTGCCGGATCAGCTCGAAGATGATCGCCATGGGACGGCGCCAGATGGTGAACCCGGAGAAGGTGAGACTGGAGCCGTCCTTGATGATCTCGGCGGCCTGCTGCAGGGTGATCCGTTTGCCGTTAACCATTGATACCTCCTCAAATGAACAGGACTCTCGGTCCTCAAGAAACTGCCTTAGGCAAAATTCCGCAGGATTTCCCGTGAGATGATCACCCGCTGTATCTCGTTGGTCCCCTCGTAGATCGAGGTGATCCTGGCATCCCGGGCATAGCGCTCCACGGGGAAATCCCGTGTGTAGCCGTAGCCGCCCAGCATCTGGACCGCGTCATAGCAGGCACGGTTTGCGCTTTCAGTGGCATACATCTTGGCCATGGACGCCTCCTTGGCGAAGGATTTGCCGTTTTCCTTGCGCCATGCAGCCTGCATCAGCAGCAGGCGGGACGCCTCCAGCTCGGTGTACCGGTCGGCGATCTTCCACTGGATCGCCTGGAAACTGCTTATCTTCTGGCCGAACTGGGAACGCTCCGTCGTGTACCGGGTTGCAAAGTCCATGGCTGCCAGGCCGACCCCCAGGCCGAGGGAGCCGATGCCGATCCGGCCACCGGCAAGTTCGGCAACGGCGGTGCGAAAGCCGTCGTTCAGCTTCCCCATGAGGGCACTCTTCGGGATACGGCAGCTCTGAAAGAGCACCTCGTTGGTGGCGGAACCGTGCTGCCCCATCTTCCGCTCTTCCTTGCCGACGATCAGCCCCGGTGTCCCTGCCTCGACGAGGAAACAGCTGATCCCCTTCCCCTTGGGGGCGTCCTTGTCGGTCACCGCCCAGACAACGTAGATGCCAGAATACGGAGCGCTGGTTATGAACAGCTTGGTGCCGTCGAGCACGTAACTGTCACCGTCGTCGAACGCCTGGGTCATCATCCCCGACGGATCGGAACCGGCACAGGTCTCGGTCAGACAGAAACTGGCGGCCGTAAACTCGCCCGAGCAGATCCTGGGAATGTAGGCGCGCTTCTGCTCCTCGGTGCCGATGGCCTGGATAACCTCGGCGGCCATGTTGTTCACCGAAACGGTCACGGCGGTGGAAGCGCACGCACGGGCGATCTCGGTCATGGCGACGCTGAAGGCAATCACCCCTGCCTCCGAACCGCCATAGGACTCGGACACGTTCAACCCCATGAACCCCAGTTCCGCCAGCTTGCGGAGATTGTCCAGCATGGGCGTGCGATCGTCGCTCTGGTCAAGGCCAGCCGCGACCGGTTCGAGCTCGTTCACGGCAAAATCGCGGGCCGTCTCCTGGATCAGCTTCTGCTCTTCGGTAAGTTCGAGAAACATGACACCTCCTTAGGGAATAGCTCCTGTACCGGGAGCAACCGTCAGAACGTCCGTACCGCCACGATCGGGATATCCCGCTCCTGCCCCCACTGCTCCCATTCGTCGGCGCTGCGGCCGCGGAAAACCGTCTGGTAGTCGGCAAGGGTCCGTATGGCCAACGCCTCTTCCAGCCGCAGCTTGAAATGGGGTTCCAGTGCAGCGACCGCTACCCACCCCTGCCGCGCCTGGTAGAGGTTGTATTCGGGGATGCCGCCGCCGAGAGTGGCGCCCGGCACCGTTGTCCCGTAGCGGAGCGGTTCCGCCATCGCCTCTGCCGACTCGGAGAGAGCCACCTCGCGCAGGCCACTCCCCTGCCCCCGCTCCCGCGCCAGCAGCAGGGTCAATGCCGCCGAGACGGTCCGCTCGGCGCCGGCCATGTCGGCCAGAAGCGTTCGCGGCATGGCGGGAGGGGTGAGCAGCCCCAGCTTCGACTGGTAGGTGAGATCGTGACCGGCTTCGTTTTCGCGCGGGGCGGGATAACCGACAATGGCAACCTTGCAGAGCCGGGGGAAGGTGCGGTGCAGGGTAGGCCAATCCAGGCCGAGCCGTGTCAGGGCTGCCGGACGGCTGGCCGTTATCAGCAGGTCGGCAGTGTCGAGCAGTTCGTCCAGCTTCGCCCGGTCGGCGGGCATTTTCAGGTCGAGCCTGAGCAGCTGCTGCCCCAGGGCCAGGTCCCGGTACCACCCGGCGTGGTACAGCTCCATGGGATCGCCGCCGGGGGGCTCGACCTTGAAGACGACGGCACCGAGGCTGATCAAATGCCGTGCCGCAGCCGGCCCCGGCAGGTTCACCGACAGATTGACGACCCGTATCCCGGCCAGAGGGCCGTCGGTCGGCACAAACGTATCACCGGTCATTTCGTGCTCCACCTATTTTTCGATCCCCATGCGGGCCTGAACCCCCTGGGCATAGTAGTGCTTGACCTCGCACATCTCCGTCACCAGGTCTGCGGCGGCCACCACCCGCTCGTCGGCACCCCGTCCGGTCAGAACGAGCTCGACACGGGGCGGTTTCAATGCCATCAGACCAAGGATGTCATCCACATCGATGAGGCCGAACCAGGCGGCGCCGTTGATTTCGTCCAGGATGACCAAGTCATAGGACTCACCCATCAGGGCGATGCGGGCCAGTTCGAGGGCCTCCCGTGCGATACGGATATCCTCGGGGTCGAGCCTGTCACGGAAGATCCAGCCGTCACGGCCGGTCTGGTGAATGGAAAGCTCCGGGAAAAGCCTTTCCGCGGCCAGATGTTCACCGTACTGGCCTCCCCCCTTGATGAACTGCACCATGCAGACGCGCAGTCCCCGCCCCACGGCACGGAACCCCAGGCCGAGGGCAGCCGTCGTCTTACCCTTGCCGTTGCCGGTGTATACCTGGATATGCCCCTGCTCCAGCCCCATGCGACCCCCTTTGGCTCCTCATCCAGCTCCAGAGCTGCGAATGGCGAGAGATACGCGGGCAGGCCCGTCGACCTGCCCGCACCATGGCAAAACTCCGGTGTGGGCGGAAACGCTGAGCTACTGCAACTTTGCCGTCAAAGCCGGGACGAACTGCATCACGTCCGCCACCACCAGCAGATCGGCTACTTCTCCGATGGGGGCATCCTTGTCCTTGTTGATGGCAACGATGAAGTCTGACTTCTTCATCCCGGCTAGATGCTGGATGGCCCCCGAGACGCCGCAGGCGATGTACAGCTTGGGGCTGACCGTCTGCCCGGTGGTCCCCACCTGGTGACTGTGGTCGACCCACCCCGCATCGACGACGGGACGACTCGCCCCCAGCTCGCCGCCAAGGGCCTTGGCAAGGGCCTGGATGACAGGGACGTTCTCCTTTTTCCCCACCCCCCGGCCGGCGGTGACGATGACGTCTGCCTTGGCCAGGTCCACGTCCTTTGCTTCGGCAGGCTCATAACCGACAAACTCGAGGGTGCTCGTGACCGCTGTCGTCAGCTGCTCCACACAGGGAGTCCCCTCCCGTCCGGCAACGGGGAAGGCCCCCGCCTGGATCGTGAGGACGGTCCTGCCCGTGGCGGACCTGACGGTACGACGCATTTTGGCGTTGCAGCAGCCGACTTCGAACCCATTGTCAGTAATGGCGACGATTTCGGATATCTGGGCACATTTCAGGGCGGCCGCCACCCTCGGTGCCAGGTCCCACCCGTAGGACGTGTGCATGAACACGATGCAGTCGGGATTCAGTTTCCCGACGACCTCGAGGATGAGCTGCTTGTGCAGGTCCGGGTTGTACTCGCCGCAGACCCCGGCATCGGCCAGGTAGATGGTGCCGTTGAAGGCGGGCAGCTGGGAGTCGCTCCCGACCAGGAGCATGGCGGATTCGGCGCCGAGCTGGCCGGCAAAGCCGATGAGTTCGTAGGTAGTGTCGAGAAGCCTTCCCTCGCGGTATTCGCCAATGAGCAGTGATTTCATGGTATCCCCCTACCGCAGTATTGCGGTCTTTTCCTTGAGTATGCCGATGACCTTGTCGACGAGAACGCCCACCTCTCCCTCGAGAACGACTCCGCCACCCTTCTTGGCCGGCGGATGGAAGCTGGTGGTGACCGCCACCGCCGGTTCCGCCAGGAGCCCGTCCACGGGTAACGCGGCAATCTCCTTCTTCTTGGCCTTCATGATATTGGGGAGGGTCGGATACCGGGGGACATTGAGACCGAGCTGGCAGGTGACCAGGGCCGGGAGCCTGAGCCTGGCAACACCCTTGATCCCTCCTTCCAGTTCCCGTTTGGCGGTGACGATGCCGTTCTCGTAGGAGAAACCGACGAGGGTGGTTGCACAGCTGAGTCCAAGCTGCTCGGCAACCAGGACACCGACCTGTGCCGAGCCCCGGTCCTGAGACTGCATGCCGGTGAAGATCAGGTCATACTGCTGCTCCCTGGCATGGGCAACGATGATGGAGGCGATCTGCCAGGGGTCCTTGTCCGCCACGGCCGGGTCCTGGATATGGACGGCCCTGTCGGCCCCCATGGCAAGGGCCTTCTTGATAGCCTCAACGACCCGATCAGGGCCGATGGAGAGGACGGTGAGCTCGGCACTCTCCCCAAGCTGCTCGCGGAGTCTGACCGCCTCCTCGACGGCATACTCGTCGTATTCGTTCATCCGCCAGGCGAGGTCGGCTTCGTCGAACCACGTGCCGCTCCCGTTGGGCTTGAAGCGGGATTCCATGTCAGGAACCTGTTTGATGCAGACCAGTAGTTTCATATGTACCTCCCGTGTACTTTTATAGGTCCCGTGGGACCTATGGGACTTATGCTTTCACCCTCTCCGCGACGATTTCCGCCAGGTCCCTGACCACCAGCTTGCCTTCGGCGCCGCCGGTCTTGATGCCGTCCTCGAACATGGTGAGGCAGAAGGGGCAGTTGGAGACCAGCAGCGGCGCCTCGGTCTCCAGGGCCATGGAGACCCGGGCTTCGCTGATCTTCGTGCCGATCTTCTCCTCGGCCAGGATCCGTCCGCCACCGGCACTGCAGCAGAAGCTGTCGTAACCGCTCTTCGCCATCTCCCTGATCCGTCCACCCGCCTTGGTCAGGACGCTGCGAGGCTCCTCGATGACGTCCATGTACCGGCCGAGGTAGCAGGAGTCGTGGTACGTGACATCGAACGGTGCCGCCTCCGCGGTCAGGCGCAGCTTCTCTTCCTTGATCAGGCCGTGCAGGAACGTGCTGTAGTGCTCCACCGGCACATCGAGACCCAGGTCCCGGTAGTCCCTGCCGAGGGTGTTGAAGCAGTGGGGACAGGTGGTGATGATCTTCTTCACCCCGTACCCCTTGATCAGCTCGATGTTCTCCTGAGCCAGCATCTGGTAGAGGTATTCGTTCCCCAGCTTTCTCACCGGCTCGCCGCAGCACTTCTCCTCTTTCCCCAGGATGCCGACCCTGATGCCGGCGGCGGCGCAGATCGTGACGAAGCTTGTGGCCACTTCACGGTTGCGCTTGTCGAAGGAGGCATAGCAGCCGACGAAGTAGAGGATGTCCACCTCTGCACCGCTCTCCATGAGTGTCACGGGGAGCCCTTCCGCCCACTCCCCACGGGAGGCGTAGGCGAGGCCGAAGGGGTTTCCGTTGACCTCCAGGTTGCCGACCGCACCCCGCACCTCGTCACCGGGGAAGGCCCCCTCCATGAGGGTGAGGTTCCTTCTGAGTTCGATGATCTTGCCCACATGCTCGTTGTTCGCCGGGCAGATATCCTGGCAGGCACGACAGGTGGTGCAGGCCCAGATGGCATCAGCCCCTATCACTTCGGGCAGGGCTGCGTCCGGGGTAGTCTCGGCGGTTTCGCCGATCTGCTTGATCAGCTTCATGGGTGAGAGGGGCTTGCCGGTGACATGTGCCGGGCAGCGGTCCTGGCACCGTTTGCAGGTGGTGCAGGCGTCGGCATCGAAGATATCCTTCCAGGTAAGGTCCGACACCTTTGCCGCGCCGAACTGCTCGACCGTCTCGTCCTCCATGTTGATGGTGGGGATGGTCCCCTTGGGTTCCAGGGGAACGAGGAAGCCGTTGGCACTGGTGGTGACGATGTGCCGCAGCTTGGTGTAGGGGATGGCGCAGAAGAAGCCGAGGACAAGGGCGAAGTGCACCCACCAGAAGACCTTGTGGCTGGCCGAGATGGAGGATGTGTCGAAGGGCACGAACAGCTGGGCAAACACCTTCCCCACGGGGGAGAAGCTGGCCAGATCGGGCTGTTGCACCAGTTCGGTGGCGGCCATGCGGGCTCCTTCGATAAGGAAGCCGGTGAGAAGGATGCCAAAGAGCAGGGTGTGGATGACGATATCGTCGTTGACCGTCTCCAGCCCTTCGGGCCGCACAAAGTAGCGGCGCACGAAGAGGGCGCCGAGCATGACCAGGGCCACCAGTCCGGCTAGGTCGAGGACGAGGGAGAAGGCCTTGTAGAACTCCCCCTTCAGGAGGTTCACCCCCGCCACCGGGGTGAGGAAGTCGGCCTGCACCATGATGATCAGGGTGCCGACGAACAGGGTGAGAAATCCCCAGAAGAAGAGGTTGTGGGGGAGACCGCCGTCGCGGACCCTGGCGACCTTCTCCTGGCCGAGCAGGTCGCCGATCATCCTGTTCACCCGCTCCTCGTAACGGTCACACCGATCCAGGGGCTTCCCCAGGCGGTACAGGGGGAGTCGTTTCCAGAAGCCCCAGACCAGCACCCCCACTGCCGCCAGGGTCAGCAGGTACATCGGCAGGACCACCCCGTGGCCTATGTTCCAGTAGATTTCCCGTGTCGCTTCCATGACTCTTCTCCGTTCTACACGATTACTTCGGATCCAACGGGTTCCAGACGTTCATCATTTCGTCAGATCGGTGCCACCCCGAGGGAGCCATGCGGAGGGGCAGCCACCCGGACGTCCTACGACAACAGCAGTTTCGAAATCACCACCCGCTGGACTTCATTCGTTCCCTCGTAGATCTCGGTGATCTTGGCATCACGGTACATCCGCTCCACCTCGTAGTCGGCGATGTAACCGTAGCCGCCATGGATCTGGATCGCCTCCTTGGTAACGTAGGTGGCGGTCTCGGACGCGTGCATCTTGCACATGGCAGAGTCCATGGTGTAGTTCTTCTTGGCATCCTTCAGGCAGGCGGCCTTGTAGGTGAGGAGTTTGCTGGTCTCGATGCGGGTCCACATGTCGGCCAGCTTGAACTGGATCGCCTGGAACTCGGAGATCGGCTGGCCGAACTGCTTCCGCTCCTTGGAGTAGGCCAGGGCCCGGTCGAAGGCCCCCTCGGCGATCCCCAGTGCCTGGGAGGCGATGCCGATCCGGCCGCCGTTCAGGGTGTCCATGGCGATGTTGAACCCCTTCCCCTCCTGGCCGAGGAGGTTCTCGACCGGCACCCTCAGGTTGTCGAAGGCGAAAGCGGTGGTGTAGCTGCCGCGGATCCCGAGCTTGTTCTCGTTTTTCAGGATGGTTACCCCGGGAGAGCTCAAATCGACGATGAAGGCGCTGATCCCCTTGTGCTTGAGGCTCCGGTCATGGGAAGCGAGGAGGACACCGGTCCCCAGGTAGCCGCCGTTGGTGATGAAGGTCTTGGAACCGTTGATGACGAATTCGTCACCCTCCCGGTGGTACATGGTGGCCGTACCGCCGGCATCGCTCCCCGCATCGGGCTCGGTGAGGAGGAAACAGCCGATCTTCTCGCCGCTGTTCAGGGCCGGGAGCCACTTCTTCTTCTGCTCCTCGGTGCCGAAGGTGTAGATCGGGCCCGAGCAGAGGGAGGTATGGGCGGAGATGAGCACGCCGCTGGAGCCGCACGCCTTAGAGACCTCCTCGACGACGATGGCGTAGGAGAGCATGTCGAGGCCGGCACCGCCGTACTCCTCGGGGAAGTAGCTGCCGAGGAATCCCATCTCCCCCATCTTCGCCACCAGTTCGTCGGGGATGGCGTGATCCTCGTCGATCTTCATAGCGATCGGCTTGATCTCTTTCTCTACGAAATCCCGCACGGCAGACTGCAGTACCTTATGATCCTGGCTCAGCTCGAAATTCATGACATCCTCCACTAGTGGTTTATGGGTACTGTCGCAACTGCGTCATTTACCTTTGAACTCTGCTTTCCTCTTGTCCACGAACGCTCCCATCCCCTCCGTCTGGTCCTCGGTGGCAAACAGGACACCGAACAGGGAGGCCTCGTAGCGGAAACCATCATCCTTCGTCATGTTGAGACCGGTGGCAATGGCGTCCTTGGCATAGGCGACCCCGAGGCTGCCGACGCCGGCGATGGCGCTCGCGGTCTCCCTGGCCCTGGCAAGGAGCTCTTCCGGGGGGAACACCTCATTGACGATCCCCCAGGCAAGGGCCTTGTCTGCGGAAATCATCCGCCCGGTAAAGATCAGTTCGTTAGCCTTGTTTGCCCCGATGAGCCGTGCAAGGTTCTGGGTGCCGCCGAAACCGGGCATGATCCCCAGGGTGACCTCGGGGAAACCGACCTTTGCCCTGGTGGAGGCGTAGATGAAGTCGCAGGCCAGGGCGAGCTCCAGGCCACCCCCCAGGGCATAGCCGTTGACGGCCGCGATGACCGGTTTACGCATTTTACCGATGAGCATCATGACCCGCTGCCCCTTGAGGCCGAACTGGTGACCCTCGTGGGCGTTCATGGTGGACATCTCCTTGATGTCAGCACCGGCAACGAATGCCTTCTCACCGGCACCGGTGAGAACCACCGCCTTGACGCCGTCATCGAGATTCAGCTCGTACAGGGCGCACTCCAGCTCCCCCAGCACCTCGCTGTTCAGGGCGTTCATCGTCCTGGGACTGTTGATGGTAAGCAGTGCAACGCCGTCGGCAGATTCGACAAGCAGGTTCTTGTATTCCATGAGCTGTTACCCTCCAGCTGACTGTTTTATGATGCCTTTATCACTCAGGTAGAACATATCGCGTCAGTAGGTGTAGAACCCGCGGCCCGACTTGCGCCCCAGATACCCCGCGTTGACCATCTTCACCAGGAGGGGACAGGGGCGGTACTTGGGATCCTTGAAACCGTCGTACAGGACATTGGCAATGGCCAGGACGGTGTCCAGACCGATGAAGTCGGCCAGGGTAAGCGGCCCCATGGGCTGGTTGGTCCCGAGTTTCATCCCCTTGTCGATATCTTCGGCAGTTGCAATCCCCTCGTAGAGGGCAAAGGCGGCCTCGTTGATCATGGGGATGAGAATCCGGTTGACGATAAAGCCCGGATAGTCCTGGGAAACTGCCATCTCCTTCTCCAGCCTGGCCACCAGCCCGGAGGTGACAGCAAAGGTATCGTCACTGGTGGCATGGCCGCGGATGACCTCCACCAGCTTCATGACCGGCACAGGATTCATGAAGTGCATGCCGATGACCCTGTCGGGACGGGAGGTGACGGCAGCGATCTTGGTGATCGGGATCGACGAGGTGTTGGAGGCAAGGATGGATCCGGGTTTGACGGTTGAATCAAGCTTGCGGAAGATCTCCAGCTTGAGGGGTTCGTGCTCGGTCACCGCCTCGACGGCGAAATCCACATCCGCCAGGTCCGCCATCTCCACCGTGGTCCTGATCCGGCCAAGGGTCTCGCCGATAAGGGATTCGGGTATCGCCCCCTTCTTTGCCTGTCGCTCCAGGTTCTGGCCGATAATCGCCACTGCCTTGTCCAGCTGGTTTCTGGCAATATCGAAGAGGACCACCACGTAACCGTACTGGGCAAAGACGTGGGCAATGCCGTTCCCCATCTGCCCTGCCCCGAGAACACCGACTGTTTTGATCATGTGCGTATTTCCTCCGATATCGTTAATATGGCCTATAGTAAGATTCGCTATACCCGCTCGAAGATGACTGCTACCGCCTCTCCACCGCCGATGCAGAGTGTCGCCAGGCCGTAGCGCTGCTGTCGCCGGTGCAGCTCGCGGATGACCGTGGCTGCCAACCGGCCGCCGCTGGCACCGATGGGGTGGCCGATGGCACAGGCACCGCCATTGACGTTGACCTTGTCCAGGGGGAGACCGAGCCCCTTGATCGCCAGGAGCGCCACCGAGGCAAAGGCCTCGTTGATCTCGAACAGATCGATGTCGCTCACCTGCAAGCCGGCCCTGGCACAGACCTTTTCAATGGCCGCAATCGGCGCTTCGGGGAAATAGTCGGGGTGCAGGCTTGCGGTTGCACTGGCAACGATGCGCGCCCTTGGCGTGAGGTTATGTTGCTTCAGACCCTCGTCGCCGGACAGGAGCAGGAGTGCCGCTCCATCGTTGATGGTGGAGGCGTTGCCCGCGGTAATGGTCCCATCTTTCCTGAAAACCGGCTTCAGGGCTCCCAGCTTGGCAGGGTCCCCCTTGAACGGCTCCTCGTCGATGGCGACGGTCTCGTCACCCTTGCGCCCCTTCTTCACGACCGGCACGATCTCGTCGGCAAACACCCCGCCGTTCACCGCCGCGCGGGCAAGCTCGTAGGAACGGACGGCAAAGGCATCCTGCTCCTCCCGGGTCAACCCACTCCGCTCCACACTCGCCTCGCCGATTTCACCCATGTGCCGCCCGGTGTAGGGGTCCGTGAGACCGTCGTAAATCATCAGGTCGAGAAGCTGGCCGTGTCCCATGCGGTAGCCGGAGCGGGCCTTCTGGAGTATGTAGGGGGCAAGGGACATGTTTTCCATGCCGCCGGCGACGACGATACCCGATTCACCGAGCCGGATGCTGTCCGCACCGAGCATGACCGCCTTCAGGCCGCTACCGCAGACCTTGTTGACGGTCAGGGCGGGAACGGCATCGGGGATGCCCGCACCACGCATCGCCTGCCTGGCCGGAGCCTGACCGCAGCCCCCCGCAAGGACCTGACCGACAATGACCTCGTCAACGCCTTCTGCCGCAAGGCCGCTCCGCTCGAGCAGGCCGCTGATAACCGCGGAGCCCAGCTTAGGAGCCTCGACATCGGCAAGTACACCGCCAAGTGAACCAAACGGGGTCCGGAGCGCTTCCACCACATACACCTGATTCATTGCCACCCCTCCATACGGGTAATTTTGAACCCAGTATAACGACAGTTTACGTTCATGTCAACCATATTTAAAACAAGTTTATATGTTTGGTGGATTACCACCATACTTTTCCTATTATCCGTGTTTAATCGGCACGTTACAGCAAACACCCCGTCTCACGAGAGCAATACGTAATGGTGAACTGTCATGTTGAGCCGGGTGCCTACCCAGCAAAATTATTTTCATGAATCAACGGCACGTCGAGAGTGACGCCATAAAATAAGGGGCGACCCGTCGGCCGCCCCCACAGCATGTCATCCATGGCAGAATGTGTTACAGGTAAACAATGTCGTCGGGCATGTCGGTCAGTTTGACGCCCCCTCCGGCACTGACGCTGAAGGTGTTTTCGATGCCGATGACCCCTTTGCCCGGGATGACGAATTTCGGCTCGATGGCGATGGTCTGGCCGGCGACAAGCGGCACCTTGAATCCCTGGGCGAGCACGGGGAGCTCATCCAGCTCAAGCCCCACTCCATGACCGACGAAGCGGGCGTTTTCACCGGGTGCCCCCATGTAGTTGTTACCCAGGCCGGCCTCTTCAGCCATGGCGAGGGATCTCAGGAACAGCTCCTCGCAGACGGCTCCCGGTCGAAGCTCTTCCACGAGCATCTTCTGGATGGCCAGTGAGGTGGCGAAGGCGTGCTGCAACTCCGGGTCCAGCGTGCCGATGACGAATATGCGCGTCATGTCGGTGATGTAGCCGTTGAACACACCGGTATAGTCGAGGAACACCGGCATGTTCGGCGCTATGGGGTCAATTGACGCGCCCTGGGGTGATGCGCTAGAGAGGCCGCGACCGGTAACGGCGCCGTCGAAGAATCCGGGATTGCCCGCCGACGCGGAAACCGCCAGCCCCATGAACAACTCCTGGTTGAAGGCGCGCATCCTGATGTACCCTTCGTTGCCGGCGCGACGCAGGCGGCTCTCGAACTCGGCGGCAAGGTCAAGCTCGCGCATGCCGGCCCTGAGAAACTGCGGCACCTGCCGGAAGATATCGCAGAGGAGCGCCCCCCCCTTCCGCAGCTGTGCCAGTTCCCACTCTGACTTGACCGAGCGGATCTCCCTGTTCAGTGCCGAAATATCCACCAGTTCCCTCCCGGGTAGCATCCTGGCGTAGTAATTGTACTGCTGGACCGGGATGATATCGAAGGTCATGCCGACCTTCTTGATCCCGTCGCCGAAGAGGGTCGGGAACTCCTTGCTGGAGGGGAACGGCCGGGTATCCTCCACCAGGCTTTCCGTCACCGCGCGGCTGTAGCTCTTGCGCACCATCAGGACGGGATTCCCCTCGGCCGGTATCCAGAGAGTCGCGTTCTGGCGGGTCCCGGTGAAGTAATAGACATCTATGGGGTAGATGATCAGGGCACCGTCCACCCCCTTTGCCCGTAACTCCTGCTGCAGGCGGATGATTCTCTGTTCGGACTCCATCTTGGTCAGCATACTGTCTCCTTTTCACTCTGGCTCATTCAGATCATCCGGTAATGTCCGGTCAGGTTGCGATAACTGCGGTAGGCGTCCAGGTAGCGGGCATCCTCCCGGTAGGTTGCGGGGTATATCTGGGGAACGGGACAGTGGTTCAGGTCGCGGTCCACGTTGACGAAGGTGAACAGACAGGAGTTGGACAGGGCCTTGGCCGTGCGATCCCTGCTGATCCGCTCGATGCTCGCCTCGACGCAGACGAAGCTCTCGTTGGTATAGACCACACGGCTCGTGAAGTGCAACTTGTCACCAAGCCGCACGGGGTGGAAGAAATTGATCCGGTTGACCGCGGCGATGATGGAGCGGTCCGGGGCCACCAGCTCGGAGCAGATGCCGGACAGCTCGTAGGCCCGGCGGATCAGGTAACCGCCGAAGATCCGCTGGGGGACATACTCCTGCTCCGGGTACATCCGCTCCCAGGCATCGGCGACCAGGCGACCGGCGAGGGGGCCGGCAAACGAGGGGCTCTCCTGGGCACGGTGCAGGCGATCGAGCATCTCGTACTCCTCGCGGCTCGGCGGCTCAAGGAGCGATGCCTGTTGCTGGCGGTACTCCTCCCGGCTGGCAATCACCTTATCAGCCCGGTGCTTCTCCTCCTCTGTCGCGTACTTAAGGGGGGGCAGCGGAAGGCTCTCGCCGGCCTCCGCCCCCCCCCGGGCAACCATGGTGAAGTAGCAGGAAGCGATGTGGGTGACCGGATCCCCGGCATGTTCGACGCGGATGCCGACCTCCAGGGAAGAGCGTCCCACGTGGTTGATCCGGGCGTGCAAGACGATGTCCCGGGTCACGTCCACCACGTGTCGGACGAGGATGTTGTCGATGGCAGCAGTCACCACCCTCCCCTCGGGGTGGAAACGCCGCACGTACGAAAGTGCCGTCTGTTCGGCCATGATGTCCAGCTCTTCGAGGAGCAGTCCGAACCGGAAGTTGCCGGGGATATCCTCGTCGATAACCATGAAACGGCGGCGAAGGGACGGGTCGCTGCCGAGCGGGATGCTTTTGTAGTATGAGGTATCGTTCGGACGGGTCATTCGACTGCTCCTCTGCAACACGTTATCTTACTGAGTATAGCCGCAATCCGTCCAAAGGGAAGGCACCACAACCACCATGCTTCACGGAGTCTCCCTATGGGTGCGAGATTTCGGCCAGATCGGCGCCGGCCCGCAGAAGCCGTGCCGAGGCGTAGCCACCCTCACCCTATCCCTCTCCCGAAGGGAGAGGGCAATGAGTACTCTCCCCCTCCGGGGGAGAGATAGAGAGAGGGATCGCTACGTCGAGGCACGGATTCGATGACACGGCGGCGAGATGGGCGGAAGATCGCACCCATCCCCCCCTACATGTTGCGCCGGTACTTGCCCCCGACTTCATACAGCGCTCTCGTGATCTGTCCCAGCGACGCAACCCTTACCGTCGCCATCAGCTCGGCGAAAATGTTGCCGCCTCCGGTCGCCACCTGCTGCAGCTGCCGGAGCGCTACGGCACTTTTCTCCCGGTTGGCCTCCTGGAAGGCACGCAGGTTGGCGATCTGCTGCTCCTTCTCCTCCTTGGTGGCCCGTGCCAGTTCACCGGGCACCTGGTACCCCTCCTCCCCTGCCCGCGGGTTGAGGAAGCAGTTGACACCGATGATGGGGAGCTCACCGCTGTGCTTCTTGTGCTCGTAGAGCATGGACTCGTCCTGGATCCTGGAGCGCTGGTACTGGGTCTCCATGGCACCGAGAACCCCTCCCCTGCTGTCGATCCGCTCGAATTCCGCCAGGACCGCCTCCTCCACCAGGTCGGTCAGCTCCTCGATGATGAACGACCCCTGGAGGGGGTTCTCGTTTTTCGCCAGGCCGAACTCCTTGGTGATGATCATCTGGATGGCCATGGCACGGCGCACCGACTCCTCGGTGGGGGTGGTGACCGCCTCGTCGTAGGCATTGGTGTGGAGGGAGTTGCAGTTGTCGTAGATGGCCATGAGTGCCTGGAGGGTGGTGCGGATGTCGTTGAAATCCATCTCCTGGGCATGGAGGGAGCGACCCGATGTCTGGATGTGGTACTTCAGCTTCTGGCTCCGATCGTTGGCGCCGTACTTCTCCCGCATGGTCACCGCCCAGATGCGGCGGGCAACCCGGCCGATGACGGTGTATTCCGGGTCGAGGCCGTTGGAGAAGAAGTAGGAGAGGTTCGGGGCGAAATCGTCGATATGCATGCCACGGGAGAGGTAGTATTCCACGTAGGTGAAGCCGTTGGACAGGGTGAAGGCGAGCTGGCTGATGGGGTTGGCACCAGCCTCGGCGATGTGGTAACCGCTGATGGATACCGAATAATAGTTCTTCACCTTCTGCTCGATGAAGTACTGCTGGATGTCACCCATCATCCGCAGGGCGAACTCGGTGGAGAAGATGCAGGTGTTCTGCCCCTGGTCCTCCTTGAGGATGTCGGCCTGCACCGTCCCCCGGACCGTCTGCAGTGTGCAGGTGCGGATGTCACCGTACTCCTCGGCGCCCGGCTCCCGCCCGTTTTTCTCCCGGAAGCGCTCCACCTGCTGGTCAATGGCGGCGTTGAAAAAGAAGGCGAGCATCATGGGTGCCGGACCGTTGATGGTGATGGAGACACTGGTGTTGGGGGCGCAGAGGTCGAAACCGGCGTAGAGCTTCTTCATGTCCTCCACGGTACAGATGGAGACGCCGCTCTCTCCGACCTTGCCGTAGATGTCGGGCGGGTAGTCAGGGTCCTCTCCGTAGAGGGTGACACTGTCGAACGCGGTTGAGAGCCGCTTCGCGTCGTCGTCCTTGCAGAGGTAGTGGAAACGGCGGTTGGTCCGCTCAGGCGACCCCTCCCCTGCAAACTGGCGCTTGGGATCCTCCTCCGCCCGCTTGAAGGGGAAGACGCCGGCAGTATAGGGGAACGAGCCGGGAACGTTCTCCAGCTTGCTCCAGCGGATGATCTCCCCGTAATCGGCAAAGTTCGGAATGCAGACCTTGGGGATGCGGGTCCCGGAGAGGGTGGTGGTATAGAGGTCGCTCCTGATCTCCCGGTCCCTGACCTTCGTCACCAGTTGGTCACGGCGGTAGATCTCCTTCTGCTCCTCCCAGCCGGCAAGGATACTCCGTGACTCTTCCGTCAGCCGCTTCTCCTGCTGCTGCAGACACCCTTCCAGGTCGGCTTTCGCACCAGAGTCCCTCAGAAGTTCCAGTGAGCCCCGCAGCTGGAACACCCGCCGGGCAACCTCGCTCTGCTCCTTCACCCGCTTGCGATAGTCGCGCACGGTCTGCACGATCTCGCCCAGGTAGTGAACACGGTCAGGGGGGATGATGTACTTCTTCAGGCTCTCCTTCTCGGTCACCTCCAGGGTGGATGCCAGGCTGAGCCCCTTCTTCTCGTTGAGTTTCCCCACCAGGGCCCGGTACAGGACGTTGGTTCCCGGATCGTTGAACTGGGAGGCGATGGTACCGAACACGGGCAGTTCCTCGTCCGCCGTCTCGAACAGGTTCCGATTGCGCCGGTACTGCTTGCGCACGTTGCGCAGGGCGTCCTCGGCCCCCTTGCGTTCGAACTTGTTCAGCACCACCAGGTCTGCGAAGTCGAGCATGTCGATCTTCTCCAGCTGGGTCGGAGCGCCGAACTCGCAGGTCATGACGTAGATGGCGACGTCGGCAATCCCCACGATCCCGGCATCACCCTGTCCGATTCCGCTGGTCTCCACGATGACGAGATCGAACCCGGCGGCCTTCACGACGTCGATTGCGTCGCCGATGGCTGCGGAAAGCTCGGTGTGGGAGTCGCGGGTCGCCAGGGAGCGCATGTACACCGAGTCGGTGTTGATGGCATTCATCCTGATCCGGTCACCGAGAAGAGCCCCGCCGGTCCGCTGCCGGGAGGGGTCAACGGCCAGGATGGCGACGCTCCTGTCGGAGAAGTCGCGCAGGTACCGGCGCACCAGTTCGTCGGTGAGTGAGCTCTTCCCCGCGCCACCGGTGCCGGTGATCCCGATGACCGGCACATCGCGACCCAGGGTGCGTATCCGCTCCCGCACCACGGCATAGCCTCCCGAGTGGGCGTGCACGGACTGCTCGGCAAGGGAGATCAGGGTGTTGACGGCCCGTATATCCCGGTCTTTCAGCCGTGCGATCTCTCCGTCCAGATCACGGTTCGGGGCAAAGTCGCAGAGCTGCATCATGTGGTTCACCATACCCTGGAGCCCCATCCGTCGCCCGTCTTCGGGGGAAAAGATCTTGGCGATGCCATGCCCCTCGATCTCCCTGATCTCCTCGGGGATGATGACGCCGCCGCCACCGCCGAAGACCCTGATATGTTCTGCGCCACGTTCCACCAGCTGGTCGCGGATATACTTGAAGAATTCCACGTGACCACCCTGGTAGCAGCTGACAGCGATCCCCTGGGCATCCTCCTGGATGGCGGCAGTGACAATCTCGTCAACCGAGCGGTTATGGCCGAGATGGATCACCTCCGCGCCGGAAGACTGGAGAATACGGCGGATGATGTTGGTGGAAGCATCGTGGCCGTCGAAGAGGCTGGTGGCGGTCACGAAGCGAACCTTGTTGGTGGACTTGTACGGCTCGGCGACAGAACTTTGCATGACTTTGCTCCTCATGTTTTATCGTACAGATGACAGACGTTGCAGAAACGAGGATTTTTTCGTTCTGGCAAGGCTGTCGAGGTAGTGAGCGGAGGCGTAGCCATCCTCACCCTATCCCTCTCCCAAAGGGAGAGGGCATTGAGTACTCTCCCCCTCTGGGGGAGAGATAGAGAGAGGGATTGCTACGCCGCACAAACACTCACGAAGACTTACGCAGCCAGGGCGGGAAAAGACCGTTTCAGAGAGTGAATTCCCAGGCGCACCAGAACGCCTCCGGATGTGCGTCAGGCGGGCAGGCGATGCAGTTCGTCCTGATCCACGGATCGATCGTCCTGGCAAACTCTGCATACTCCACCTTCCCCACTTCCTTGCAGGGGAAATCAGGCAGCCCCTTGCGCCTGCGGGCCGACTGCACCCGGCAGTCGAGCATGCGGAAGACCACCCGGTCGTCGCTCTGCTCGATGACGTCCTGCAGGTTGAGCCGGGCATAGAGCCGGTGCTGCAGGCATGTCACCAGCGCCGGGATACCCCCGCCCGGCTGGAGGCCGAGACGTTCCATGATCCGTTTCGCCTCGATGACGGTGAAATATCTCCACGCATCGATATCCGCATCTATGGCAACGTCAATGCCGTACCGCTTCTCCACCGCCTGGAACCAGAGGCCGTCATGGGCCAGCCAGTTCTTGGCGTCATCGACAATTATCCTGATCAGCTCCTCTTTGTTCAGCTGGCTGAGGAGAGCGATACCCTCGTCACCGGCAGCCACCGGCGGCACAGCATATCGTTGAAGCTCCGAATCACCCATACGGCACCCCCTTTATTACGTTGACGTCAACTGTTATCAACTCTTCAAAAAATCCCCGCGCCGTAGCGCGAGGGAATATTCAAAGCACTCACACTTGCTGCCTTACAACCGGGTGCGAGATTTCGGCCGATTCGTCGCTGGCCCGGAGCATCTTCGCTGAGTCGTAGCAGCGCTACGTCGAAGCGGAGTTGCGAGGACACGGCGGCGAGGCGGTCGGAAGATCGCACCCGCCCTCTCAGTGGTCAGAGGCCTTGGAGATGCCAAGCCCCGTAATCTGCCTCACCTCGATCTCGTCAAACATCTCTTCCGCCCTACGGTCGCGGAACAGCAGGGTGCCGAGGATTGCCGCCAGGAGCCCGAGCGGGAGGGAGACGATGGCCGGGTTCTTCAGGGGGAAGATCGGAGCCTTGAGGCCTACCATGGAGGTCCCGCCGTCATTTTTCTGGAAATCGGCCCGCGCCTTGTCCAGGGCCTTGAGATCCTTCTCGACCAGAACAGCACCTTCAGCCTGCTTCTTCTCCAGGGTCGTAATGACTTTCTTTGCATCATCGGCGATCTTCTGGGGATAGGTCATGACCGGCGAGATCATCACCAGGGAGAGCGCGGACACCGTACCGACAACCAGGGCACCGACAACACCGGCGGTATTGAAACGCTTCCAGAACAGCGACAGCATGACCGCCGGGAAGTTCCCCGAGGCGGCAACGGCGAAGGCGAGGGCTACCAGGGCAACGACGTTCTCCTTCTCGGCGGCCAGACCCATGATGATGGCTGCAATACCGACGAAGAGGGAAGTCACCCGGGCGACGCGGACCTGGGTCTGCTGGTCCGCATTACCACCCATGATGATATTTACATAGACGTCATGGGCAATGGCAGCGGACGCTGCCAGAACGAGGCCGGAGACAACCGCGAGGATCGTGGCGAAGGCAACCGCACAGATGAAGGCGAGGAAGACGTCACCGCCGAAGGAACCGGCCCCGCCCCCCAGCTTCTGGGCAAGAAGCAGGGTTGCCATGTTACCACCCTTGTCGACCGAGCTGATCAACTGGGGCGTGAGGTACAGTGCGGCGCCGAACCCGATCAGGTTGATGAGGAAGAAGAACGAGGAGTTGATGAAGAGTGCGACGACGATGGATTTGCGTGCTTCCTTGGCACTCGGCACCGTGAAGAAGCGCATCAGGATGTGGGGAAGTCCGGCGGCACCGAGTGCCCAGGCTATTCCCAGGGAGATCTGATCGAGGGGGTTCTTCAGGAAGAGACCTGGCTCCATGAACCGCTGGCCGTAATCGAAACCGGGCTTGGCAACAACGTCCTTGAGGACATTCATGCGTACATGGTCCTGTACAAGCTGGCTGTTGACGATGTCGTTAAAGAAGCCGATGGGATTCATTCCCGCCTTGGCCATGACGAGGAAGGCAAGGAGCACGGTGCCGGTCATGAGGAGTCCGGCCTTGATGATCTGGACCCAGGTGGTCGCCTTCATGCCTCCGAACACGACATAGCCGACCATCAGCACACCGACGCCGATGACCGACACCCGATAGGGGATGTCGAGCAGCACCTGCATGAGCTTGCCGGCGCCGACCATCTGGGCGATGAGGTAGAAGAGCGACACGGTCACGGTCGACAGGGCCGCCACACCGCGGACAGTTTTGGGAGCCGCGCGGAATGAGAGTATGTCGCCGAGGGTGAATTTGCCCGCATTGCGGCACGGCTCCGCCACCACCAGGAGGATGGCGATAAAGGAAAACATGGGCCCCACCGCATACATGAAGCCGTCGATGCCGTAGAGGGAGATCAGGCCGGACATGCCCAGGAAGGAAGCGGCTGACATGTAGTCCCCGGCAATGGCCCAGCCGTTCTGCAGACCGGTGATCCCTCCCCCGGCTGCATAGAAGTCGGCCGCTGATGTGGTCCTCTTGGCGGCCCAGATGACAACCCCCAGGGTAACGGCAATGATCGCCATGAACATGGTAATGGTAATGGCCCTGTTCGGTTTCACCTTTGTCGGGGCAGGTGCCGGCGCGGCTGTTACCGGTCCTGCCGTGGGAGCCGCTGGAGCGGCCATCGCGGGGCTGGAAACGGGCGCGGACGGGGTGGAGACAGCAGCAGAGGGCCCTGCCGTCTTGGCAGGTTCAGCGGCAAGAGCGGCCGTGAACAGGAACGTGGAAAGCAACAGTGCAGATAAGGTCTTCGCGAGCATGGTTCCCCCCTAGCCTATTTCCCTGACGAGTTCGTCAGTGAGGCGGTCAAATTCATTATTGGCCACCCGCGTATAGATGATGGCAACGAAAAACGCGACGACGAACTGGGACAGGATGAAGAGATAGCCGAAGTTGACTACCCCGATGATCTTGATCTTGAAGAGATCGGGGAAGTAGCCGGACAGTATCGGCAACAGGAAATAGTAGACCGATGATGCGAACCACCAGCCGAAAAGGAACACCCTCTTCTTGCGTTTCAGCTCCAGGTACTTGCTGTTCCTGGCTATTGCACTCCAATCGTATTTTGTCGCCATATCATGCTCCTCCTTTCGTTATGTCCACTGCAGTAGGGATTGGGTCAGTTCCAGTCGGATATTTTCATAGTGCCGTTCTCGGCCAGGCTTTGCTGCATCTTGAACGCCTTGAACAGCATGTGCGGTTCATGGCCTACCCCCTTGGCGAAGCACTCCCTTTCAGACCGCTCCAGGTACTCCGCCATGATCGGCCGGTAGTCGGGGTGAACGCACTTGCCGATGATCTCACGGGCCCGTTCACGGGGACAGAGGCCACGAAGATCGGCCAGACCCTGCTCCGTGACCAGGATGTCAAGGTCGTGCTCGGTGTGGTCGACGTGGGGCGAGAGGGGCACGACGCAGGTTATCCCGGTCGGGTCTGTCTTGCTGGGGCGGGTCGACGGCGTGTGCATGATGGAGAGGTAGGCATTGCGGAGAAAGTCTCCGGAACCGCCGATACCGTTGATCATCCGGCTGCCGTTCACCAGGGTCGAGTTTGCATGGCCGTAGATATCGAATTCAACCGGGGTGTTCATGGCGATGACGCCAAGACGGCGAATCGCCTCGGGATGGTTGCTGTACTGGATTGGCCGTAACACGACTCGGCGGGTGTATTTTTCCCAGTCGTCGTAGAGCCGCTTGAACCCCGGCTCGGAGAGTGAGAGCGATGTGGAGGAGGCGTACGCCAGTTTGCCCGAATCGAAGAAGTCGAGCATGGTATCCTGCAGCACTTCCGTCCAGACGTTCACGTTGGAGAACGGTCCCTTCACGAGTCCGCCGACTACGGCATTGGCGATGTTCCCCACTCCGGACTGGAGTGGGAGGAGGTTTTTCGGCAAACGCCCCGTCTTCACCTCGAACTGGAAAAAATCGAGGATATTGGCGGCAATCTGCTCCGAAACCTCATCGGGGGGGGAGAGGGGACGCCCCTTGTCGCCGACCCGGGATTCGACGATCGCCACGATTTTGTCGGAATCGCACGGAACGGTCAGTGAACCGACGCGGTCATCCACGCGGGTAACAAGGTACGGACGCTTGAAGGGGGGCTTCTCGTTCATGACGATATCGTGGAGCCCCTCGAAGGAAGGGATCGCGGTGTTTATCTCGATGATCAGGTGATCCGAGTTCTGGATCACCTCGGGTGCGACCCCCACCGATCCGCAGAGGATGATGCTGCCGTCTTCGGCAATGCCGCTCGCCTCGATGATACCGAGGTCAAACCCGCCCCCCCGGTGTTTCGTGTAGAAACCGTAAGCTAGGTCCTGGGCATACAGGGAGAGGTGCTTGTCCCCCATACGCACGGTGCCGTTATTCACCTGCGTCTGGACCACCTTCCCTGTCTGGTACGGCCAGCGCTTGTCGGTCATCTGCAGCGATGCCCAGCGGTCCTCTACCTCGGCACCGATGGAGGCGCCGATGAAGAGGTTGAAACGCATCTTCCCCTGCAGGTTATTCTTCTCCACGTAATCCGCCAGGGCCATGGGGACGACCTTGGGATATCCTACCGGCGTGAATCCCGACCACCCCAAGTCCATCCCGTCACGAAAAAACCGGATAGTGTCCTCTGCACTCATGACCCGCGACAATAAACTTTTCTTCCGAATCCGCCCAACCAAGCCAGACATGTAAACCTCCGTTCTACACAATGTAAGAATTCACCACCGAATTATGAATTAAGAGTGCATATGTACTGGAAAACAGCACCCCACAATTACGCAAAGGTAATCTACCCCAACCAAGCGCTTGACACGCCACCGGCGCGTGACGGGGAAATACGGCCCTCGCACCCCCCAGGCCCATGGGTTCTACACCCGTTAAACAGCATGGATACTACCTCCATCTTCGTCTCCACGACCCGGGAGGAAGCCCCCCGACACTATCGACCAAAAATCAAACAGCATTTTTATTTGTTTTTTACATCTCGTTTACGTTCATGTCAAGCATTTTTAAAACTATTTTTTGCTGCGGATGGTACATGATCAGCTCACCGGAATTTAGCGGGTTATCGCCATTGACAATGTGGACAAGTGGGAGTAATGTTTTTTCATATTTAACGTAAAGGAAAACCATGAACAGACAAGAGAATGCCAATGAAGAGATCGTTTCCATCGGTGAAGTTTCCACTTCCCTCGGTCTAACGACAAGAACCCTCCGCTACTGGGAGGAGGTGGGAATCATTGAGTCAGTTCCCCGTGCGGACGGGGCCACGAGAGGATACACCCCCTATTTTGTCCGTCGCATAAAGTTCATCCTCAAGCTGAAAGAACTGGGATTGACCATCAAGGAGATGCAGGACCTCTACTCGGCCTATGGCGAAGCCAAGCAGACCGATAGAATGATTCCCCGCCTGATCCAGATACTCGACGAACATATCAACATGATCGATGTCAAGATGGCCAAACTGGCCTCCCTGCGCAGCGAGATCGTGGAATATCGCCAGAAGATGATCACAAAGGCATAGGTGCACACAATCCGGAAAGCCCCTCTCTGCAGGGGCCTTTCACTCTCTCTCCGTCTCACCGCTTCATACCCCGCTCCATCGCAACGGCCGGGCTCATCTAACAACCGTGTCACTCCCCTGAAAAAAAAGGACGGCACAGTGCCGTCCCTACCCTGATAACCTTCTGAAGTCCCGCGAACAAATGCCCCTAGAGGCGAGCTACGTTCCGACGGACTTTTTCAGGTACGGAATACATTTTCTGTCTTCCTCGAGAATGTGCTTCTGGAACCATTCCAGCAGGAACGAAAACATGCTTTCATACTTGTGCTCTCCGGTAATTTCATTAACATTTTCAAGTTCAGCGAGATGCTCCTCGAAAGATCGGTGCAGTTTTTCGTGACGCTCGTAATCAGGATATCCGCTTGCCCGGAGCACCTCCTCTTCATAACTGAAGTGCATGGCGGCGTAAGATTTGACCCTGCGAAGAAGATCCGCGTTCGCCTTGGCACTTCCGGGCGCACAGGAACTCATGTAACACTCGTTCAGTAAATCGAAATACTTGCGATGATCGTTGTCCAACTCTTGATGACCGATATTGAACATATCCTTCCACTCAAAGGCGTTCATGACATCCCCTTCGCAGCGCATTCGCTTGCGCAGTATGTAACATCTCAACGTCAACAAGATAGGTTAATACATATTAACCTGTCTTGTTGAATATTCAAGTTATCCGGGTGGACATTCGGGACATAAACCGGATCGATGGCAACGAAAGGGGTATTTCGTCTGTCGCGCTATAAGATCTAAATCGGGTAGGAGGCGGGGTCACCCCCGCCGTCCTCCCACACCACCGTGCGTACGGTTCCGTACACGGCGGTTCATGAAGTGTGTTGAAGTCGGTGGAGTTGATCCATGAGTGAGACCAACCCCAGTTTATCGAAGTAGGATTTCGGAAAAGCTTTGTGCATGTGCGCGGCCCCTGCATTCCACCAGGGGCCGCGGCCGTTTGTGGCCGACTGCTGTGAATCGGCATGCAAAAATGACCCACCTATAGCCTAAATCGGCGTCCAAAT
>CALMBF010000011.1 GCA_937860145.1 uncultured Geobacter sp. | reverse complement strand
CACCAACACCTCCGTGCATTCGTCAAACCGGGCGTAATTACAGGTTGTTATGAATTGGCACGCCCCGTGCTTGTGACCTGTCAGGCGGTCCCTGCGGGGCAGGGACGCCGACATCCCGGGTGGTACGCCTCCCCCGGGAGAGAATGACAGAACGGGTCGAGGTTCGACGCAGTGGCAAAGACGCCGTGCACGAGTGTGTGCAGGCGTCTTTTTCGTTGAGGAAAGGAGTATGTGATGAAAGTTGCCTTTACCAGCAGCAGCGGTGAGATTGTTGACCAGCATTTCGGCCAGTGCAGCCAGTTCTGCGTCTGGGAGATCGGCCCGGAGCGGGCGGAGCAGTTGGCTACCGTCAGCGCCGTCAGCACAGGGGAGGACGAGGAGGACCGCATCTCCGCCCGGGCCGATGCCCTCGGGGACTGCGCCATCGTCTACACCATGCAGATCGGCGGCCCGGCAGCAGCCAAGCTGGTCGCCCGCAGGATCCACCCCATGAAGACCAATACCGAGATGCCCGTGGCGGACCTTGTCGCCAGGCTGCAGGAGGTCCTGCGGGGGACCCCGCCGCCGTGGCTGCGCAAGGCGCTGAACAGGGAGAGCGCCGGATCGTTTCTTGACGATTAGACCGGGAGCCCCGAGCTCCCTTAACCATACCTATCGATGGAGGATTGAACCATGGCTTACATCACCGGACTGCGCAGGGACAAAACCGAGTACACCCCCCAGTTTATCAAGTCGATCGACGAGGAGACCTGCATCGGCTGCGGCCGCTGCTACAAGGTCTGCGTCCACGACGTGCTCGCCTTCGAGGAGCTGGACGAGGACGACTCGGCCAAGATGTTCATGAAGGTGGCAAACCCGGGGAACTGCATCGGGTGCCAGGCGTGCGGGAGGACGTGTTCGAAGAAGTGCTTTGAATTCGAACCGGTCATCCTTTAAGAAGGAGCGGCAATTTCCGGAACCTGGCGGCGTTTTGCTGCGAAATCCGTTGTGCAACGTAGCAATCCCTCTCTCTATCTCTCCCCCAGAGGGGGAGAGTACTCATTGCCCTCTCCCTCCGGGAGAGGGGTAGGGTGAGGGTGGCTACGTCTCCGCCGGAATTCTTGCAAAGCCTTGCCAGAACCCGAAACTTGTCACTCCTTAAGGTTTGGCTAAACCTGGAAGGAGGCAGAACATGCTTATTGCTGTTGCTACCAAGGATGGCAAACTGATCAACCAGCACTTCGGCCACGCCGAGCGCTTCCTCATCTACGAGGTGACGGAGGGGAGGGCGACGCTGGTGGACGAGAAGAAGACCGACAAGTACTGCACCTACGACCCGGAGCACCCCCTGCGGCGGCACGTGCTGGAGAAGATCGCCACGGCCCTTGGAGGCTGCAGCGCCATCGTCTCGGCCAAGATCGGCGAGGCGCCCCAGGCCGAGATGGAGCGGCTGGGGTTCAGCATCTTCGCTGCCGAGGGGGAGATCAAGCCGACCTTGGTGGAGCTGGTCAAGGTACTGTAGATGGTTGCCCAAAAACGGTCATCTCGCCGCCGTCCTCGCACGTCACCTTGTGCGGCGTAGCGCTGCGACCCTCACCCAATCCCTCTCCCAGAGGGAGAGGGCAAGGCATGCTCTCCCCCTCGGGGGGAGAGATAGAGAGAGGGATGCCTCCGCGGGACGTTCTGCGGGTGCGACGATCTGACCATTTTTGAGCAACCCCGGTTTTTCAATAACCTGCTTGTGTTCCGTGGGTACACCAGCCGCGTGGGACACCAGGGAGAGGTTCGTACGGCAATCAGCACAACGAGGTGATGACCCATGAGCACCATCGGTTTCAATCTGTGCAACTACCCCCCCTGGGTCATCGCCTCACGCCATTTCAACGAGCACCCGCGACCCCTGGAGATCCAGGGGGTGCGCCATGCCAACCGCTTCCTCTTCCAGCGCCTGGAGGCGATCGCCTCACCGGAGGAGCGGGCCGCGGTGTTCAACGACTACATGTCGGTCAAGTTCCAGCTCCACCACTGGGAGAGCCAGACCCGCACCGCCGGCAGGAGCATCAAAAACAGCTACCTCCGCTTCCTGCGCGGCTGGATGATGGACGCCAACTCGGTTGAGGGGGCGGTCCTGAAAGGGTGGGTGGAGAGCCGCATGGGACTTCCCCCCACCTTCCACAAGATTCCCATCCCCTCCATCCACTCCCCCGAGTACATGACCTTCGCCATGGACCGGACCACGGGGAGCGCCCGGACCAACGCCATCAACTCCCAGTTGGACCTCCTCTACGAATACTGCCAGTACGAACTGGCCAGACTCTATCCCGCGGACGGGCTGGTTCGCCTCTATCGGGGGACCAACGATGCCAACGACTACCAGCTCGTGGAACAGGTGGGGAAGCGGGAGCAGATCGTCCGGCTCAACAACCTGGTCTCCTTCACCGCAGACGAGGAGCGGGCCTGGGAGTTCGGCGACACGGTCTGGGAGATCAAGGCCCCCCCGGCCAAGATCTTCTTCTTCGGCGGCCTCCTGCCGAATAGCATCCTGAAAGGGGAGGGGGAGTACCTGGTGATCGGCGGCGAGTACCGGGTGAAGCGGATCATGTGCACGGTGTGAGCGGGGAGCACGCAGCTTGCTCTGCGCAGGTTCAAAGCCTTCCAGTCGTACTGGGGGGCTTTTTTCGTGGCGAGACCAGCTTACCCCTTGTCGTGCCGGGCGTTATGGGGTATTAGTGAGGGGATTTTTATGTATTCGAAAGCTCTGAATTCCGTTTTTCCCCGGGCGATTTGAGGAAAAACTGACCTCGCTATATGTACAGTTGTTGATAAGTAACACAATCACATAACCCCTAGTTTCTCGAAAGATAAAATATGAAATCTGTTTACCTGTTGTTCCATACCCATCACCTTGAAGACGGGGAAGATGATGACAAACTTCTCGGCGCTTATTCATCACGGGAATTGGCTGAACGAAAGATAGAGGAAAAATATAGGAAACTCCCAGGTTTTTGTGAGCCAGATGGTGAGTTTGTAATCGATGAGTATGTAGTAGACCAAGATAATTGGGAATCAGGTTTTATTACATTGCAACCGAATAATAAAGAAGAGTAACCACGGGGCTCTGCGAAGAAGACTCGCAGGCCCCTTTGACTGTTAAGACGGCTCGGCGTGGCTGAGCATCACCGAACATGAAAAGGGGGAGCGTTGCCGCTCCCCCTTTTGTCATGCCGTCATCACCTCACCTGACCGCCCGTTCAGGGAGTTCTCCCCTTCCTCAGCTGCTTGCCGCAGCCGCACTTGCCCGGTTTCTGGCTGACCGTGTTGCAGTTGCACTCCGGGCAGCCGCAGGAGTAGGCGCCGGTCTGGGGGGCTGAGAGCTCCTTGCCGTCGACGGTGTAGAACACCCTGCCGTCCTCGACCTTGGTGACGGTGGTCTTCACCAGCTTCCTGCCGCAGCCGCACTCCCCCTCGGCGTTTGACATGGTGCCGCAGGTGCACCCTGCGCCGCAGCCGCAGACGTAGATGGTGTCGCCGGCCTTGGTTTCGAACTTCTCCCCGGCGGCATGGACAACGGCCGCGAGCCCGAAGGCGAACACCAGGGTCAGCACGATCAGTACAATCCTCTTCATCGGTCACCTCCCAAATTTGTTTTGTTTAAGGATAGCGCGACGCATCGTTTTGTCCAGCGGGCGGAACTGCACCCATGTGCGGCAGGTGACGCAGTCGGCGCCATGGGTGGCGGTTGTCAGTTGCCTGGTGCCCGCCCCGCTCACTTCAGCTCGCGGTATATGTTTTCCGGTTTCGGGTAGCCGTCGCTTACCTTCAGGATGGTCAGGTGCAGGTGGGTCGGCGACCGCTTCTTCCAGGCATTGAGGCCGGTCCGTCCCACGGTGGCGATCCGGTCCCCCGGCTTGAGGATGTCACCCACCGTGACGAGGATGTCGCGGTTGTGGGCGTAGTAGACCAGGAGCTCCTCGCCCGGGTCATAGACCCAGATGTACTTTCCCCCCCGCAGCTTGCTTCCCCTCTCCCACCCGGTCGCCACGGCCACCACGACCCCGCCCGTGAGGGAGAGGACATGCACCGGTTTGCCGCTCCGGTCGTCGAGGGTGTCCTGGTTGCGGTCGCGGATGAAGAGGTCGAAGGAGGGGTGGCCGCCGTGCCTGTTGCCGGCAAAGTAGTCGTACCCGGAGGCCACATAGTCCCGGCCGCTGTTCCCCGCGGAGGTCATGTCATACCCTTCGAGGGGGAAGCGCCACCCGGACAGTGGGGAGGGGAGGGCGCCGCTGGCCCCGTAGTACTCCTTCACCAGGGGGAGGAGGCGCCGGATCTCTTCCCGGGCCGCGGCTCTGCCGATCAGGCCGTCGCGGATGGCTGTGTTGAGCCGGTCGAAGTCGCTGCAGGCGGTGCACCGCTCCCCCCCCTGGAGGGGGACGGGGAGCACCATTGCCAGCAGCAGGACGAGGAGGAGGGGGAACGCTTTGCGTAGCTGCACGGGGGGAACCTTTCTCGGTGTGGTGGGGGAAGCCTAGAGGGACGGCACCAGGCGGAGCTCCTGCTCGATGTCGTTGATGTTGACCATGACGACATCCCCCTTCTGCCCTTCGGTGCGGACCAGGCCGCGGTCGATCCAGAGCTTGATCTGCTCTTTGGTCAGGCCGTACTTGGTGGCTGCTTCCTCGATTGTGTACCAGCTCCGGGTCAGTGACATGGCTGCCTCCTTGAGGGTGGGTTTTCCTTAACTATACCATGTCCAACCGGCGGTGCAGGGGGCGGCAACCATCGGGGCGCTGATTTCCGGGATACCATACCCAATCGCGGGTGGCTTTGCACCTGATTTTCCTGCGATGTCTCGTCATGGGCGGGTTTCGGTGCGAGGTGAAACGTCAACGGCCCCCGGGCCGTGGTGCCCGGGGGCCGCTGTGCGTGGAGGAGGGACCCGGTACGTTACATGATTGCCAGTCTGTCGACGACCAGCATGCCGCTGCTGATGACGAGGTTTCCCTGGATGGTGGTCATCCCCGTGGCGCCGGTGAAGCCGCTGTCGTAGCCGCCGGTGATGCTGATCACGGCGCCGCTGGTGGCGATGGTCACCGCTTCGGCAAAGGTCGTGGCCTGGAGCCTGACCGTTGTCGTGGCACCGGCAGGGATGGAGGCAAGGGTGGCCGCCAGGGTGTCGTAGTAGCTGGTCGTCGTGCCGATGGTCACCGCCGATTTCCCCGTGCCGGCCTGGGGGGCATTGACCGTGAGGGTCTGGCTAACGGCAGGTGCGGCGGTGTAGTTGGCGTCACCCCCTTGGCTAGCGGTGATGACCGTTGTCCCGGCGCCGACGATGGTGACGGTCGAGCCGCTCACCGTGGCCACGGCTGGGTTGCTGCTCGTGTAGCTGACCGCAAGGCCGCTGGTCGCCGTGGCGCCGAGGGTGAAGGGGGCGTTGCCGACCGTCTTGACCGGCAGGGAGCCGAAGGAGATGGTTTGCGACCCCTTGGTGATGGTCAGGGTGCCGGTGGTGCTCCCCTGGTAGTTCGGGCCGGTGACGGTGGCAAGCACCGTGTAGCTCCCCGCGGCAGTGGGTGCCGTGGCAGAGCCGTTGTAGGTCAGGGTCACCGGCAGGCCGGCCGGGACCGTGGTCGCCGTTGCCCCCCGGGATGAGCCGGTGTAGCTGGCGGCAAGCCCGTCGAGGGTGACCGTGGCCGTTGCCTTGGCGACCGTCAGGTTCTGGGAGAAGGCCGCTGCCGCGTTGTAGTTAGCGTCACCCCCCTGGCTGGCGGTGATGACCGTTGTGCCGGCGCCGACGATGGTGACGGTGGTGCCGATGACCGTGGCGACCGCCGGGTTGCTGCTCGCGTAGGAGACGGCCAGGGAACTGGAGGAGGTGGCAGCGAGGGAGAACGCCGGATCGCCGTAGGTCTTTGGCGGCAGTGCGCCGAAGGTGATGGTCTGGCTCCCCTTGCCGATGGTCAGGGTGCCGCTGGCGCTGCCGTCGTAGTTCGGGTCGGTGACAGTGGCGGCCACGGCATAGCTCCCCACGGCAGTCGGCGGGGTGGTGAACCCGTTATAGGTGACGGTGACGCCGAGCCCCGCCGGGACGGTGGCGGCGGTTACCGCCTGTGCCGTGCCGCTGTAGGTGGCTGACAGGCCGGCGAGGGTGACCGTGGCCGTCCCCCTGGTCACGGTGAGGGTCTGCTGTACCGTGGCTGCCGGGGTGTAATTCCCGTCACCCCCCTGGCTGGCGGTGATGGTGGTCGTGCCGATGCCGGTGACAATGACCGTCCCGCCGCTGGCCGTGGCTACCGCCGGGTTGCTGCTGGTGTAGGTGATCCCCAGGCCGCTGGAGGAGATGGCTCCCGGGGTGAAGGGGGCCGAGCCGTAGGGGACGGCGGCCAGGGGGGCGAAGGTGATGGTCTGGCCGGCCTTGGCGATGGTCAGGGTGCCGCTGGCGCTCCCCTGGTAATTGGAGCTGCTGACGGTGCCGACCACGGCGTAGCTGCCGGCGGCGGTCGGCGCCGTGGGGCTGCCGTTGTAGGTGAAGGTGACCCCCAGTCCCGCCGGATTCGTGGTGGCCGCCGCCGGGTGGGGGGTACCGTCGTAGGTGGCGCCGAGGCTCCCCAGGGTCACGGTGGCGGCCGCCTTGTTGACCACGAAGGTCTGGGAGACGGGGGGCGCGTCGCTGTAGTTGCGGTTGCCCGGCTGGGTGGCGGTAATCACCGTCGTGCCGGCGCCGAGGATGGTGAGCAGGTATTTCTGCCCCTGCTTGGTGATGGTGACCATGGCGGGGTCGTACTCGAAGATGAGGTTAAGGTTGCTGCTGGCGCTGGCGGTGAATGTGAAGGGGGCATCGCCGTAGGTCTTGACCGGCAGGGGGGGAAAGGTGATGGTCTGGCTCTTCTTGGAGATCTCCAAGGTTGCCGTGGCGGTCCCCTCGTAGTTGGCGTCGTTGACACTGGCCACGACGGTGTATTTGCCCACGTCGACCGGTACCGTGGCGGTCCCGTCATAGGTGACGGTGACGGCCAGGCCGGCCGGGACCGTGGTGACCGTTACCGGTTTCGGAGTGCCGTCGTAGGTGAACGCCAGGGGGCCGAAGGTGATGGTCGCCGGCGCCTTGTTCACCGTCAGGGTCTGGCTGGCTGCCGGTGCCGGGTTGTAATTGCCGTTGCCCGGCTGGGAGGCGGTGATGACCGCCGTGCCGGCGCCGACGATGGTGACCGTGGCGCCGCTGACCGTGGCCACGGCCGGGTTGCCGCTGGCGTAGGCGACCACAAGGGTGCTGGAGGCACTGGCGCCGAGGGTGAAGGGAGTGTCACCGTAGGTCTTGATCAACAGGGGGGCGAAGGTGATGGCCTGGTCGGCCTTGGCGATGATGAGGGTGCCGCTGGCGCTCCCCTGGTAGTTGGGGTCGTTCACCGTGGCGGCCACGGCGTAGCTGCCGGCATTGACCGGTGCCGCCGACGTGCCGCTGTAGGTGAGGTCGACGGTGAGCCCCGCCGGGGTCGTGGCGGCCGTGGCGGGTTTCGGGGTGCCGTCGTACACGGCGGAGAGGCTCCCCAGGGTGACGGTGGCAATCGCCTTGTTCACCGTCAGGGACTGGATGACTGCCGGGGCGGCATTGTAGTTGGCGTTGCCCTCCTGGGAGGCGGTGATGACCGCCGTGCCGGCGCCCACGATGGTGACCGTGGCGCCGCTGACCGCTGCCACGGCCGGGTTGCTGCTGGCGTAGGAGACCGCCAGGGTGCTGGAGGCGGTGGCTCCAAGGGTGAAGGGTGCATCGCCGAAGGTCGCGGCCGGCAGGGGGGCGAAGGTGATGCTCTGGTCCCCCCTGGCGATGGTGAGGGTACCGGTGGCGCTCCCCTGGTAGTTGGGATCGTTCACCGTGGCTGCCACGGCGTAGCTGCCGGCGTTGACCGGGGAGGATGCGCTGCCGTCATAGGTGAGGCTGACGGAGAGCCCCGCCGGGGAGGCGGTGGCCGTTGCCGGGTGGGGGGTGCCGTCGTAGACCGCAGTCAGGCTCCCCAGGGTGACGGTGGCGGCCGCCTTCTGTACCGTCAGGGTCTTGGTGACGTCGGTGGCAGCTCTGTAGTTGTTGTCCCCTCCCTGGGAGGCGGTGATGACCGTCGTGCCGGCACCCACGATGGTGACCGTGGCGCCGCTGACCGTGGCCACGGCCGGGTTGCTGCTGGTGTAGGAGACCGTCAGGTTGCTGGAGGCGGCGGCCCCGAGGGTGAAGGGGGCATCGCCATAGGTTGTTGCCGGCAGGTCGGGGAAGGTGATGGCCTGGCTCCCCCTGGCGATGGTGAGGGTCCCGGTGGCGCTCCCCTGGTAGTTGGTGTCGTTCACCGTGGCGACCACGGGGTAGCTTCCGGCGCTGACCGGTGCCGTGGCGCTGCCGTTATAGGTGAGGCTGACGCTGAGCCCGGCCGGGGTGGTGGTGGCCGTTGCCGGGTGGGGGGAGCCGTCGTAGGCCGCGGCCAGGTCCCCCAGGGTGACCGTGGCGGGTGCCCTGGTGACCGTGAGGGTCCCGGCGCCGAATATGAAGGAGTAGTTGGGCGATGCTAGGCTCCCCTGGGACGCGGTGATCGGGTAGTTCCCCACCGGGCTGGTGACAATGGCCGTGGTGGCGAACGCCGGTGAGCCGGTCAGGACCGACGGGGTGTCGTTGTTGACGAAACCGCTGTAGACGGCGATAAAGGCGGGGTTGGCTGCCCCGTAGAAGCGGCTGGTGTCAGCCGGTCGCACGGTGAGGGGGGCTGCGGTGACGGTCAGGGTCCGGTTAACGGGGGGGGCCGGGTTGTAGGCCCCGTTACCCCCCTGGGTGGCGGTGATGACCGTGCTGCCGGCGCCGACGATGGTGACCGTGGCGCCGCTGACCGTGGCCACGGCCGGGTTGCTGCTGGTGTAGGAGACCGCAAGGCCGCTGGACGCGGTGGCACCGGGGGTAAAGGGGGCGTCACCGTAGACCCTTGCTGCCAGGGTCGGGAAGGTGATGGTCTGGTTCTGGAGAATGGTGTAGAGCGCGCTCTTCATTGCCTCGCTGTTCCCCGCCGTGTCCCGGGCGAAGAACTTGAGCGTGGTGGTGCTGCCGATCGGGATCGGCCCGGTGTAGACGGGGGAGGCTGTGGTCGGGGTGGCGCCGCTGGTGGTGTAGTAGATGGTTGCCGGTTCGTTGGCGGTGAGGGTGACGCTCAGTGCCGATGCATAGGTCCCCCCTGCCGGTGACGGAGTGGTGATTGGGGGGGTGGTGTCGGCAACGATGGTGTAGGTCGCCGTCTTGATCGCCTCGCTGTTCCCCGCCGTGTCCCGGGCGAAGAACTTGAGGGTGGTGGTGCTGCCGATCGGGATCGGCCCGGTATAGACGGGTGAGGCTGTGGTCGGGGTGGCGCCGCTGGTGGTGTAGTAGACCGTTGCCGGCTCGTTGGCGGAGAGGGTGACGCTCAGTGCCGATGCATAGGTCCCCCCTGCCGGAGATGGGGTGGTGACCGGGGGGGTGGTGTCGGCAACGATGGTGTAGGTCGCCGTCTGGGGCGTCTCGCTGTTGCCCGCCCCATCCCGGGCGAAGAATTTCAGTGTGGTGGTGGCGGCGATCGGGATCGGCCCGGTGTAGGCAGGTGAGGCTGTGGTCGGGATGGCGCCGCTGGTGGTGTAGTAGATGGTTGCCGGTTCGCTGGCGGTGAGGGTGACGCTCAGTGCCGATGCATAGGTCCCCCCTGCCGGAGATGGGGTGGTGACCGGGGGGGTGGTGTCGGCAACGATGGTGTAGGTCGCCGTCTGGGGCGTCTCGCTGTTGCCCGCCCCATCCCGGGCGAAGAATTTGAGTGTGGTGGTGGCGGCGATCGGGATCGGCCCGGCGTAGACGGGTGAGGCTGTGGTCGGGGTGGCACCGCTGGTTGTGTAGTAGATGGTTGCCGGTTCATTGGCGGAGAGGGTGACGCTCAGTGCCGATGTATAGGTCCCCCCTGCCGGTGACGGGGTGGTGACCGGGGAGATCGTGTCAACGGTGGTGAAGCTCCAGGAGTAATCGGCTGACGGGTGGCTCCCGTCCAGTGCGCGGACACCCGTGGTAACGGTGGCGGTCAGCGTCGTTGCCGGGGGGAGCGTCGCTGCAGAGGTCATCGTGGCACTGTCGCTGGCGGTGCTGTAACTGATGGCCGTCTCCATCTCCTGGCGATAGGGTGTTTCCGGGATGGAGGATTGGCCGTACATGTCGTGCCCCCAGCCGACCAGGGTGCCGTCGCTTTTCACGACCACGGTATAATTGTTTCCCGCCGCGATGCCGACTACCCGGTCGAGCCCGGCCGGGACGGTGCTCTGGCCGAGGTCGTTCGCTCCCCAGGCTACCACCGTGCCGTCGTTTTTGAGGGCCACCGTATGGTTGAAGCCCGCGGCAATGGCGATGACGTTGCCCAGCCCGGCGGGGACCGTCCCCTGGCCCTGCGTATTGTCACCCCACGTGGAGAGGGTGCCGTCGCTTTTCAAGGCGACCGAGTGGTAGCCTCCGGCGGCAATGGCGATGACCCCGGAGAGACCGGCCGGTACGGTGGCGGCGTTGGAGGAGGTGCTCCCCCAGGCGGTCACGGTGCCATCCTCTTTCAGTGCCAGGGTGTGAGCGGCACCGGCGGCAATCTTCCTGATGTTTGTGAGCCCAGTGGGAACCGTGGCCTGGCCCGATGAGTTTAGCCCCCAAGCCACGACCGTCCCGTCACTCTTCAGCGCCACGGAATGATTGTCTCCCGCGGCAACGGCGATCACCCCTGTGAGGCCTGCGGGCACGGTGGTTTGACCATCGAGGTTTCTCCCCCAGGCGGATACGGTGCCTGTCGCCTCGAGGGCGAGGGTATGGGCTGACCCGGCAGCAAGGGCGGTTACTCCGGAGAGCCCCGCCGGGATATCCGCCTGGCCGTTGCTGTTGTACCCCCAGGCGGAGAGCGTGCCGTCGCTCTTCAGCGCCACCGTATGACTGGTTCCCGCGGCAACGGCAGTAATCCCCTCGGGGCTGACGGGAACTTTGGCCTGGCTGCAGGAGTTGTCCCCCCAGGACACAACGCTGCCGTCGTCTTTCAGCGCCACGGCATGGTAGTAGCCGAGGGCAATGGCCGTTATCCCGGAGAGACCGACGGGGAGAGTCGCCTGCCCATGAGTGTTGTCACCCCAGACAACGACAGTGCCGTCTTTCTTGAGAGCAATGGTGTTGTCCAGCCTGGCGGCGATGGCGATGACTCCGGAGAGACCGGCCGGTACGGAGGTCTGTCCGCTACTGTTGGCCCCCCAGGCGACAACGGTGCCGTCGTTTTTCAGTGCCACGGAGTGATAGCGTCCCGCTGCCAGGTCGACCACTCCGGTGAGACCGGCGGGAACCGACGTCTGGCCCTTGCTGTTGTCGCCCCAGGCCGTGACGGTCCCGTCGCTCTTCAGGGCGAGCGTATGGAAGGTGCCGGCGGCAATGCGGCTGACCCCGGCAAGGCCTCCGGGAACGGTGGTCTGGCCCTGGTAGTTATAGCCCCAGGCGGTGACCGTCCCGTCACTCTTCAGCGCCACCGAGTGATTCCCCCCCGCGGCAATGGCAGCCACCCCCGAGAGTCCTGGGGGGACGATGGTCGAGCCCGAGCTGTCGGTACCCCAGGCAATGACCGTTCCGTCACTCTTCAGTGCCAGTATGTGATTGCTTCCTGCAGAAACGGCAATCACGTCGCCAAGCCCTGCGGGCACCCTGTTCTCGCCATCGCCGTTATACCCCCAGCTGCTGACGGTGCCGTTGTCCTTGAGCACCACCGTGTAGTTGTAGCCGGCGGCAACCGCTGTGACCCGGACCGGCCGGGACAGGACGAAGCTGCCGGGGGTCACGGTCGCTTGGTCCAGCGGTTCGCTGAAGGTCGCTGTAATACTTGAGTTCACAGCGACCCCGGTCGCGCCGGCGGAGGGAGCGGTTGCCGTCACGGCAGGTGCCGGCAGTGCGGTCCCGGGGAGTACGGCGAGGGCTGACAGGGCCAGTACAGCCGGTACCAGAAATATTCCACCAAATCGTTGTGCCAACAGGGAGCAGGTCCTCTTCATCGAATCCCTCCATGCAAACGCCCGGATGGTGGGCGGTGTATGCAAAACAGCTGAAACAATAGCAAAATCTAAAAATTAATCAAGTTTAATAATATTATTATCAGCGTTGTCCGGCTCGGGGAGCTGTGCGTCCGAAAGGCAACAGAGGTGAGAGGATCTGTCGAATGGGGGCGATGCCGGAAAAAATCTTTGGTATGGCGGTACGGTGGATTTCGTCGGAAGGGGGGAGGCTAAGGTTTTGTGCCGCGGAGCGCCTGTTCAAGGGCTTCCACGTTTTTTACCGCTTCGGTGTTCCCGGGGTTGAGGCGGACCGCCGTGCGGATCTCGGCAAGGGCCTCGGGATAGCGCTGCATCCTGAAATAGACGATGCCGAGGCTGTTATGGGCCGGGTCGTAGTCGGGCCTGAACCGGATCGCCTCCCGGAGCTCCCGCTCCGCCTCGGCAAGATTCCCTTCTTCCGTCAGGGTCTTGCCGAGGTTGTAGTGGGCGGCCGCGTTGCCCGGTTCGAGGTCCACCGCTTGCCGGTACCAGCGGGCCGCTTCCGCCCAGTTCCGCCGGCGGTAGGAGATCGTGCCGAGGTTGACGCGGGCTCCCGGATCCCCGGGGTCGAGGCGGATGACTTCGTGGTATTCCCGAACAGCATCCTCGAACCGCCCCCGGCTCTGGTAGGCATTGCCCAGATTGCCGTGTGCCCGCGCCTTCGCCGGGCTCTTGGCGACGATGTCCTCCCAGATCTTCACCTCGTCCCCCCACACCTCGTTCCGTGCCGCAGCCGTGCCGGCCAGCACGACCAGGACCAGGGCCAGCGCAGGGAGCACAAGGTGCGCGAGATCGGGTGTCTTCTCCCGCAGGGAATGCCGGAGGCTGAGCAGACCCGTGACAGAGGCGCTGAAAAGCCCGATTGACGGCAGGTAGAGCCGGTGTTCGAAGATGACGTCGGGAAGGGGGATGATGGTCGATTCGATGCTCAGGGCCGCGAAAAACCAGAGGATCCCGAAGGCTGCCAGGGCGGCGCCGGGCTCTCTTCTGCGCCGCGCACGGACGAGGAGATAGGCCGCCGCCCCCATCATGGCGACGAGCAGTGCGAGGGAGGCAAGAACGCCGGGGGAGAGGGACCTGGCGACGGGATAGTCGTAATCCACATTCTGGCCGACCGGGAGCACGAGGAGCCGCAGGTAGGTGACAACCACCCGGAACTGGGTGAGGAGGTATTCCCCCCGGGAGATGCCGGTGGTCAGGGAGGTGATTTTCGACAGCAGTTCCGGCAGGTTCCCCCGGGCCCCCAGGGTCGGGACCAGTGCCAGGGGGACGAACAGGGTCGGCAGGAAGAGGATGGCCAGGGGGAGGATCCTCTGCCGCACGCTTCCGGTGAAAAAGATGAACTCCACCAGCAGCAGGGTCAACGGAAGGGTGAAGGATATCTCCTTGGTCCCCATGGCAAGGAGCGCAGTGCCGAACGCCGCGGTGCCGAGTGCCGCCCCCCTCCGCCGTGACGGGCTGAGTCGGGCAACAAGGTAGAGGACATGGGTGGAGAGGTAAAAGAGCGCGGCCAGGCTTGTCGCCCGCTGCGCAATGTAGGTGACCGCCTGGGTCTGGATCGGGTGGCAGATGAACAGCAGCGCCGAACAGAGGGAGAGCAGCCGCTGTTCGCTTCTGCTGGCACCGGGGGCTGCCAGCACCGGGGTCTTCTGGAGGAGGGTCAGGAAGGCGTAAACCAGCATGCCGTTTGCCAGGTGGACAGAGAGGTTGACCAGGTGGTAACCGGTCACGTCGAGGCCATGGAGGCGGTAATTGAGCGCCAGGCTGACGTAGGTGACGATCCGCGAGTTGAGGGCGATCCTGAAATTGCGGGTCAGGGGGTTGGTGGTGATGGACGAGATGTCGTCGAGGACAAAGGGGGCATGGAGAGTGTTGGCATAGACCGCGATCCCCGCAAGACAGATCAGCAGCAGGTGCAGTGCCGGGTTGAAGAGCCAGCGGAAAGCCCCACCGGTGGCGCTGGCGGGAGTGCTCCCCCCGCTTGGTGAGGAGCTGCGTGATTTTTTCTTCGGGCTCATCAGGTCGGGGGTCCTTTGGGCCAGGTGGTCTGCGGGTGGGGGGATAATACGAGGTTTATGAGAGAAGTTCAACCTCTATCCGCGGTAACCAGCCGGTCCCGCAGCCGCTGTGCCGCCAGCAGAAAGCTTTCCAGCCTGGCCTCCACCAGCTGGGAGAAGACGGTCCCGTCGGTTTCGATTGCCAGGAACGGCAACGACTGGCCAGAGTCGAGGCGGTTGTTACGTCTCTTCGAAAGGACTGCGTCGGCGATGCGGCAGGGCATGCAGCCGAAGGGGCCGATGCTGATTACGCCGTGGACGGTCTTTCCCAGTTCCAGCAGGGTGGTACCGACGGTCAGGCTCGCTTCGGTCGCCAGCGCCGGGTTCAGCAGCCGGCTGCTGGCGTTGACGACCCGGGTAATGGAGTGGCCACCCCTCCTGTCGATGTACCCGGAACGGACCAGGAACTTTCTGATGGCCCGCTGGTCCACCTGCTTGAAAATCTGTTCCAGCCGTACCCCCCATCTCTCCCGGAACGACGTGTTGGACGCCAGGCGGTGCACGGCGCAGTGGTCGCAGTAATGGAACCATTCCCCATAGGGGGCCGTATGGACCACGATCCCGCGATCGGCAAGGCGTTCCACAAGGTGTTGCCGGGAAAAACCGTCGTGGCGGACATAGATTTCGCCAACCAGGCTGATGCGTACCGCTTCGTCAGGTTCGAACCGGCGGGGAATTCGGGCCATGTCGGCCATCTCGTCCTCTATAACCGCCAGTATCCGGTGCCGGTTGTCCCGGGCCAGGCTGGCAAAAATCCGTTCCTTGGCCTGTTCCAGGCGGTCAAGGGCAGTGGCGGGATGGCGCGCGAGGGCCCGGACCGATGCCTCCAGTTCATCCAGGCCATCAGCGATGCAGATAGCCTGCCAGGCACGGCGGGTGAACTGCCGCGGCAGACCGGCATAGCCGTTCTCGCAACTTGCCCCCAGGAGGGCGACATCGGTAATGTGGTGTTTCTCCAGGTAGTGCTGCAGGAATACCTGGTACTGGCCGAACCGGCAGGGACCATCCGACCCGGGCATGATGTAGAACAGGACCTCTTCGGGACGCGGCCCCTGGAGGTATCTGCGCAGGCTACCGACGGTGAGCAGGAGGGGGAGGCACTCCTTGCAGGTGGCAACGGCCTTGCCGAGACTGAGCTCGTCCCGTCCTGGCGGAGGTGCGGCAACGGCGTCGATACCCGTGTACCGGAAAGCGGCGACGAGCGCCCTCGAGCCGTTTATCCCCATGGACGGAATCAGGACCAGTACGCCGGGGGAGGTCAGATCGTAGCTCCGGCCGCTGGAGAGGATATCCCGGGAGTTACGCCGTGTCCCGGCCTGGACGAGAGGGGAGACGTCCACGTCATTGCCGGATGCAGAGCTCTCCCGGTAGTTTCGGACGACATCCAGGTACGCCTCGACGCGGGTATCGACCCCCGCATCGCTGGTGTGGGCGTCCAGTTCGAGGGTGAGGGTCGGTTTCCGTCCCATCTGCTCCCGAAAGTAGCCGAGGAGAAAGGAGTCGGGTCCGCAGCTGAAACTGGTGATGTAGACACCGAAAAGCGCCGGGTGTTTCCGGACCAGGCCGGCAACCCGGAGGATGTGGCGACCGGTAGTCCAGTACATGTGGTCGGGCGAATCCCCAGCGTGGTAGCATTCACTGAGGAATTCGTGGGGGATGACGGGGTACCCCTGGCCGGCGAATTTGTGCGGAATCCCCATGTTGGCATTGCGGCTGAAGGCAGTGTAGGGGCGCCCGAACAGGACGATGGCCGTGGCATCGGCCGGGAGGTTTTCCAGGAACCGTTTCCCCAGCGCCGCCATCTCCCGGCGCATGGCCTGGTAGATGTTCCATGCCCGGTCGAAGGCGGAGCGGGACCGGCCGGCGGGAAAGCCGATCACCCTGCCGAGGTGGACGAAGGCGCGGCGCAAGGCCCGTTCATCGTGGAACTCAAGGACTGGCGTCAGGAAACGGGGTGAGGCTTCATTCGTGAATGCTGCGGCAAGGCAGTAAGGCTCCCCCTGGACCAGCGGGCAGGTGCAGTTGGCCTCCTGTCGGTCGTCGGCCATGGCGATATTCTTGACGTGGGGGAGGAACAGGTAATCGACCCCGAGGTCGAGCACGCGACGCAGGTAGCCATGGCTGAGCAGCACCGGTTGGCAGAACGGGGCACCGGCTGCTTCCATCCCCTCCGGGTCGGGTCTGTCGGGCAGCACCACGCGCAATCCCAGGTCGGCGAAGAAGTGGGCGTACAGCGGGTAGAAGGTGCTGCCGAACAGCGACGGGAGAATTCCGACGGCGGGGCCGGCAACCTTTCCTGTGTCGGGGGCGTAGGTGCGAAAGACCATCTCCTCCCGCAGGCTTGCCAGGTCCTCTCCCTGCTGCCCTACGGTCTCGCCGTGCCGTCTATCGTACCTGCTGCATGATCCGCCGAAGGGGTAGGTGCGCCCATTGATGACGACCCTGTTGATGGTGCATTTGAGGTCGCACCCCCCGTGGCCGGTGCAGACGAACGGTTTGATGATGGTGAACCTGCGTTTGGCCAGTTCGGCAAGGTCGAACGTCTGTTTGCCGATCTGCTGTTGGTCTTGCTGGCGCAGTACCTCCAGGGCAGCGCCGAAGGCGCCCATCAGTCCCGGTTCCGGAGGGACGGTGATCTGCCGGCCGCAGAGCAGGGCCATTGCCGCCGGTACCGCCCGGTTGTAACAGACCCCCCCCTGCATTAAGATCTTCCGCCCCACAGGACGGTTTCCCTTGACCCGGTTCAGGTAGTTCTGGCAGATCGAATAGACCAGTCCGGCGGCCACATCTTCCGGTCCGATCCCTTCCTGGACGGCAGTCCTGATGTCACTGCCGATGAAGGCGGCACACTGGTCACTGAAATCTGGCGGGTGCAGGGACTGGAGTGCCAGCCCGCCGATTTCTTCCGTCCCGATGCCCAGCGCCTCGCGACAGGCCTCTTCGAGGAACGATCCGGTGCCGGCCGAACACGCTTCGTTCATGGTGTAGTCGGTGGCGACCCCGTGGGTTATCCCGGTGTACTTGGCATCCTGGCCGCCGATTTCGAAGATGGTTTCCACGTTGGGATCGAAGTACACGGCGGCGGTGGCGTGGGCCACAATCTCGTTCACCACGCCGTCGGTCAGTGCATGCAGGCCGGCGATCTGCCGGCCGCTGCCCGTCACCCCGAGGCCGGTGATCCGGGGGGAGATTCCGGTGGGGAGTTGGTCCAGGAGCTGCCGGTAACAGGAACGACTGGCCCCTAGCGGGTCACCGTTGGTGCGAAGGTAGGTTCGGGCGACAATGGCCCGGTTGTCGGATCTGACCAGTACCGCCTTGGTGGTGGTGCTCCCCACATCCAGGCCACAGACATACTCTCCGGTTATCCAGTCTCCGGCCGACCGGTCATGGAAGGTGACCTGCGCCATCCCCCGGGAGATGGGGGGCTGGGAGGGGAATGAATGGCCGTATACCGTGACTGTCCCCATGCCACCCCTCATCGGCACGCCGCACTGTTCTGCCCAGAGCAGGGCGCCAACGGCTTCGAACCCGACTGCTTCGGCAGGGACGACGAGTCCCGGGAATGTTTCCCTGAGGATGGACAGCAACACCCGGTTACGGCTCGCTCCCCCCACCAGGGCAACCTGACGCGCCCGGGATTTCTTCACCAGCTCGACCACCTTGTTCGCCATCATCCGGCAGAGTCCGGCAACGACCCTGGCCCGGGGAACCCCTTTGTTCAGGGCATGTGTGCAATCGCTTTTGCAGAATACCGAGCAGCGTCCGGCAACCGTGTAGGGGGGGGCGTCGGCAGCCAGTGCCAGTGCCTCCTCGATGCCAAGACCAATGCGGCGGATCTGCTGGAGGAAGAACTCACCAGTCCCCGCAGCGCACCTGTTACCGGAGTGGACGTCGCTGATCCTGCCGTCCGTGTCGAGGGAGTAGGCGACGAAGGATTCGCTCCCTGCCGAGACGATGCAGTCGGTTTCGGGGTAGCGGGTGCGCAGGCGGGAGACGGCCAGTTCCACCGCCTCGGGTTCGGATATGGTGGGGATGGCCATGCGGTCGCGGAATTTCCGGCCGGTGAGCCCCAGCCGGAACGGGCCGAATCCGCCGCAAAGCCGGGCGAGGGTTTCCCCCACCTGCCCTTCGTTGGGGAGGGCGCGGAGGGTTACATCACCCCCCGTACGCCGGGCAACGGTAATTGTTGCTGCCCCCACGCAGATGCCAATCGCCTCTTCCATGCAGCACCTCTTCGGTTGGACGAACCCGGGAGTCAGGCAGTGCGGAGCCTCGCCGGCACCGGTAACGGTATCCCCTCACGCACCATTGCCTGCTCCACCTGCCGAAGCAGCATCTGGGCCTGCTTAACCGCCTGCCTGCGGGCATAGAGGACCGTGCCCGTCAGTCCGAGCCCGTTCCAGCGGGTGCCGATTCGCAGCAGTCCGGCAATGTTGGTGGCACTCAGCCGGTTTAGCTCGGTCGTGAACCGCAGTGCCATGTGCTGCAGCTGCATGGGGCTGAAGTTCCTGTGTCTGAAATGCATGCTCAGGCAGCTGGGGAGCAGGTGGTTGCACGTTGTCGGGGACTCCTTTGTCAGCCACCAGTTTTCGGTGACGTCACCGGTGGAGAGCATTTCGTTGTAGAGCGCCGTACTTGGGTAGATGCGCATGATGCGAATGTCGTAGAGGGAGCAGGGGATCTGCTTGAGATAGTCCAGGGTCCGCGTCAGCCGTTCAGGCGTATCGTGGGGAAGGCCTAGCATGAGGAGCGCGGCGGTCTGGACACCGCACCTGTTGGCGTGACGGACGGCGTCGGGAAACGGCTGGTGCAGGTTCTGGAATTTGCTGACCGATGCGCAGTTGTCCTCGTCGACCGACTCGACTCCGACTGCTACCGCCAGGCAGCCGGAGGCCGCCATTTCTTCCATGAGCTCGCCGTCGCAGAACTGGTCCACGGTCACCATGGTAATGAAGCGGCATCGTTTCCTGCGGAGCAGTGTCAGCAGCTCCCGCCCGTACGCGCGGTCCGCAAGCAGGTTGTCATCGGTAAACTGAAGGAATGTGCCGGGGTACAGCTCCGCCAGTTGGTCGATTTCCTGTTCGAGGACTGCCAGCGGTTTCGTGCGATAGGGCCCCATGTGGTTCGAACTGACGCAGAACGAGCAGCGGCGGTTGCACCCCCGGGTGGCAAACAGGGACGCAGGGGTGAGATAGCGGCGAGAGCCGAAGAACCGATAGTCGACCGGGGACATCCGTTCCGGTGGCGTCGGGAATCCGGTATATCGCTCCTTGAGCGTCCCCTCCAGAAGGTCCTCGCATACCTCCGGCCAGATGATTTCAGCCTCTCCGGTGACGATGGCGTCCGCGTGACGGGACGCTTCGTTCGGGCAGACGGTAACGTGGATGCCGCCGAGGATGACTTTTTTCCCCGCAGCCCGCAGTCTGGCCGCGTGATCGTATACTGCGCCGGAGTTCTGGGTAGATACGGAAAAGGCGAACACGTCACCTTCGAACCGGGTGGGGTCGGTCTGCTCATCGACGAGCGCCGTGTCGATGGCCCCGGGAGTGGTTGCATTCAGGAGCGCCAGCGGTACCGGCGGCTGAGTGATGTAGGCCGTGGAGTCGAATCTCTGCAGTTCCTGCATGACATTTACGAACACGAGTTTCATGGTTACCTCCCCCTCGGATCTGACCGTTGTCGGCACAAATGACGTACACGAGACGGCTGCCGCCTGCTGACGGAGCATCTGGAGTTACAATGGATATCGTGTATTAAATAAAAAATATTAATAATTATGATACCGCAGGAACTGACGTATTCAAGGTAGGTGAGTGGGGTGCCGCAACGTGACCAGCCTGACCGCAAGGTCTTCCAGTTCCTCCACGCACCGCCGTTCCATCTTTTTTAGCCAGCGCCGGGGAATCTGCTCCCGGCCGTAGTAGGCGCCGGCGAGCCCGCCGGCGATGGCGGCGGTGGTGTCCGCGTCACCACCCTGGTTGGCGGTATTGACGATGCACTCCTCGAAGGAGGGGCTGCGGAAGAAGTGGTGCAGTACGGTCTGGAGGGTGTCGACCACGTAGCCGGTTGCCATGCCGGAGTAGGGGTCGAAGCGGAAGGTGGGGAACTGCTCCACCAAGCGGTCGGCCTCTCGGCGAAGGGTGGCTTTGGAACGGCCGAGGAGGGCCAGGTGGACCATGCGGGCGTAGGTGATGCAGGCGGCGTCGGAGAGGGGATGGTTGTGGGTGATGTGGGCCTGGGCAACGGTGCAGCGCTCCATCAGGTTGTCGTCACCCAGGGTGAAGAGGGCCACCGGCCCCATGCGCATCAGGGCGCCGTTCCCGGCGTCCCACTGGTTCGGCGGGGATTCCAGTTCCCCCTTGAGCAGGTAGTTGCGGATCCCCCGGCGGCAGGTGTCCCCCACGTCGACCGGTTTCGACTTCAGCCACCGGGCGAATTCGTCTGCAATGGCCCGGAGGTCCCAGCATCCTGCTGTTGTGAGCCCCCGGGCGACGCAGAGGGTCATCTCCGTGTCGTCGGTGATCTGGCCCGGCTTGAGACGGAGCCAGCCGCCGCCGACCATGTCGGTGAGGCGCCCGTACCTGGCGGCAATCTCCCCCGGGGTCATGAATTCGAGGGGCGCGCCGAGGGCGTCCCCGCAGGCGCCGCCCAGGAGAACGGCGCGGCTGCGGTCGAGGAGCTCGTCCCTGTCGGGTCGCAGCCCCCCGCTCACGCTTCCTCCAGCAGGTCACGCATGCTGCAGACCAGGAAGTCGTACACCTCTTCCCTGGATTCGATGAAGCGGGGGAGCTGGCGGATCATGATCTCCTCCGCCTGGTGAAGGGTCTTCTGGTCGTCCCGGTCGAGGGCGTCCATGACCGCCCCCAGCATGGGGAGGACCTCGTAGAGGTCGTCCCTGTTGAAGGGTGTCGGGTCCGGTTTCCCCCTGAATTTCTCGCCGTGGCGGTTGACCGTATCCTTCGGGTACCTGTAGTAAAGATCCGATGCCCTGACGATGAGGCCCATGGTGGACTCCTTGGTGCTCTGTTCCCTGTCGATTGGTCCGCGCGAGGTCTATTGGCAGCCGCAGCCACCGGAAGAACAGTGACTGGCACACTCCTTGACCACTCTCATCTCCCTGCCGTGTGCCGTGACGCAGGCAACGGAATCCTTCGCCACGTACCACACGCCGTCAGTCTGCAGCCCTTCCAATGCCTGTTCCCTGAGCAGCATCAGGACGCGGGGGAGGGTTGTCCCCAGCATTTCCGCCGCTTTCGCTGCAGTCACGTACTCTTGTGCGTCGATTGTCAGTGCCATGATGTCTCTCCTTGTGGTGCGGTGATGTAAGAAAGGATTCATGGAGTGTGCCAGGGGTAGGAGCCCGTGTCGGCGCGGGATTGCGGGGTGCCGGAGCGAAACGGGGGGTGGAATCTGCTTAATGAATCACCATTCGTGCCCCTCCTCTATGCAGTGTGTCGCGTATACGGCGGCCCGGGCAGGGCGGCTGGGGGCGAATTTACGGGAATACGGCGGGTTAGCGCTGTTGGCATGGTTCCGGCAATGCTCACGGGTAAATTGGGAGCGGGACGACGTATTTTTTGCGAGACGAGCAATGGGGCCCGGCGGATAGGATCTGCCGGGCCTTTTCTGTGGGCGGAACACGAGGTGAGACCCGGAAAGGAGCTGGAACATGGCTGAGGCATGCACGACACGAAAGAACATTCAGGGGCACCCCTGCTTCGGTGGCAACCATCACAAGAACGGCCGGATGCACCTGGCCGTGGCCCCGCGGTGCAATATCAAGTGCGGCTACTGCACCCGCCGCCACGACTGCGCCAACGAGTCGAGGCCCGGCGTGACCAGCAAGCTGCTCACCCCGCGGGAGGCGATTGCCAAGGTCCGGGAGGTCATGGCCAGCGAGATCATGGGGCAGCTCATCAAGGTAATCGGCATCGCCGGCCCCGGCGACCCCCTGGCCAACGAGGAGACCTTCGAGACCTTCCGGATGATCGGTGAGGAGTTCCCCCACCTGATCAAGTGCATGAGCACCAACGGGCTGCTCCTGCCGGAGCGGATCGACGACCTGGAAGATCTCGGTCTGCACAGTCTGACGGTGACGGTCAATGCCCTCGACCCGGTGGTCGGGGCGAAGATCTACAGTTTCATCAACTATCGCGGCAGCATGCATCACGGGGAGGAGGCTGCCGCCATTCTTATCGCCAACCAGTTGGAGGGGCTCAGGAGGGCTGCCGACTACGGCATGACGATCAAGGTCAACACGGTCTACATCCCCGGGGTGAACGAATCACAGATCCCCCTGATCGCCGAGAAAGTGAAAAGCCTGGGTGCCTTTGTCATGAACGTCATGCCGATCATCCCCCAGGCGGACTTCAGCGCGATTGTCCCGCCGACTCCCGTGGAAATCGCGGCGGTGCAGGCGGCCAACGAGAAGATCATCGGCCAGTTCAAGCACTGCAGGCAGTGCCGCGCCGATGCCGTGGGGCTGATCGGCCAGGACATGCAGTTTGCCCGGCCTGCCTGCGCGGCGTAAGGGGAGGGTGGCTCAGCTGGCGTAGACCGCTTTGGGCTGGCTGTCGGGGATGAAGGTCTCGTGCAGGATCCGCACGGCCAGTTCCGTGTACTTCTCCTCGATGGCGACGGAGATCTTGATGTCCGAGGTCGAGATCATCTGGATGTTGATGTTGTTGTAGGCGAGGGCGGAGAACATCCGGGCGGCGACGCCGGCGTGGCTCCGCATGCCGATACCGACGATGGAGACCTTGCAGATCCGTTCGTCGGCAACCACGTTCCTTGCCTGGAGTTCGTCGGCAATGTCGCGGGTGATGGCGTGGGCCCGGGAGAGCTCCTGCTTCTTGACGGAGAAGGTCAGGTCGGCCAGCCCGGCCTGGCTGACGTTCTGCACGATCATGTCGACCGAGATGTCGTCCTTTGCCAGGGCGGTGAGGATCTTGGCAGCAACACCCGGCTTGTCGGGGATGCCGATAACGGCAATCTTGGCTTCGCTCTTGTCGTAGGCAATGCCCGTCACTACGTTTGCGTCCATGGTGCTCTCCTCTTTGGTGACCAGGGTTCCCGGCCCGTCGGTAAAGGCCGACCTGATATGCAGTTCCACGTCATGCTTCATGGCGTACTCGACGGCACAGGTCTGCACGGCGAGGGTGCCGGCCCGGGAAAGTTCCAGCATCTCGTCGTAGGTGAGGCGTTCCATCCTCAGAGCCTCGGCGCAGACCGCCGGATCGGCCGTGTAGATGCCGTCGACGTCGGTGAAGATCTCGCAGTCATCCGCCTGCAGGACATCGGCAAGGGCCACGGCAGCGGTATCCTCGTCGTCCTTCCCCAGGGTGGTGATGTTCCCCGCGGCATCGATGCCCTGCTGGCCCGCGACGATGACAATGGCGCCATGCTCGATGTCGGAGCGTATCTTCGCCGGATCGATGCTCTGGATGAAGGAGTGGGATGCGACGGAGTCGGTACGGATCGGGATCTGCCACCCCAGGTAGGGAACCGCCTTGTAGCCCAGGGAGGTCAGTGCCAGTGAGAGCTGGCCGGCGACGAGCTGGTCCGCGGTGGAGATGATCAGGTCGGATATCCTCCCTTCACTCACGGGGTGGATCTCCCTGGTCATGCCGACGAGCCTGCCGGTCTCCTCGCGGGGGGCAGAAACGGCGACCACGAGATCGTTGCCGGCGTTGTAGGTGTCGACGATGCGCTGTGCGACCCTGAACACCCCATCGCGACTGCTTAAAGCGTTGCCGCCGTATTTTTGCACAACGAGAGCCATGCGTATCTCCTGATGTGGTTGGTTTTAAAAATGCCCGGCCGTGGGGCCGGGCATTGTCGCTCTGCGGGATCAGTCAGGGAGTTAAACCAGGCCGTGGGCGACCATGGCATCGGCGACCTTGATGAAGCCGCCGATGTTGGCGCCGAGGACGTAGTTGCCCGGGTCGCCGTACTCGTCGGAGATGGTGTAGCAGAGGGAGTGGATCCCCTTCATGATGTTTTCCAGCTTGATCTCGGTGTCTTCGAAGGACCAGGAGTCGCGCTGGGCATTCTGCTGCATCTCCAGGGCCGAGGTGGCGACACCGCCGGCATTGGCGGCCTTGCCCGGGCCGTAGGCGATCTTGGCGTCGAGGAAGACCTTGACCCCTTCCGGAGTGGTCGGCATGTTGGCACCCTCGCCAACGGCGATGCAACCGTTCTTCACCAGGGTCTTGGCATCCTTGCCGTTGATCTCGTTCTGGGTTGCGGATGGCATGGCGACCTGGCAGGGGATCTCCCAGATGTTGCCGTTGGGTATGTACTTGGCGTCCTTGTGCTTCTTGACATACTCCTCGATCCGGGCCCGCCGTACTTCCTTGAGGTCCTTGATCAGGTCGAGGTCAAGCCCCTTCTCGTGGTAGATGACGCCGTTGGAATCGGAGCAGGCGACGCACTTGCCGCCGAGCTGGTGGATCTTCTCGATGGTGTAGATGGCCACGTTGCCGGAGCCGGACACCAGGCAGGTCTTCCCGTCGAAGGAGTCCTTGCGGACCTTGAGGGCCTCGTTGACGAAGAAGGTGGCGCCGTAGCCGGTGGCCTCGGTGCGGACCAGGGAGCCGCCCCACTTGAGCCCCTTGCCGGTGAGAACGCCCGCTTCCCAGCGGTTGGTGATCCGCTTGTACTGGCCGAACATGTAGCCGATCTCACGGCCGCCGACGCCGATGTCACCGGCGGGCACGTCGGTGTGCTCGCCCAGGTGGCGGTAGAGCTCGGTAATGAAGCTCTGGCAGAAACGCATGATCTCGTCGTCTGACTTACCTTTCGGGTCGAAGTCGGACCCCCCCTTGCCGCCGCCGATGGGCATGCCGGTGAGGGAGTTCTTGAAGATCTGCTCGAAGCCGAGGAACTTGATGATGCCGAGGTACACGGAGGGGTGGAAACGGAGACCGCCCTTGTAGGGGCCGAGGGCGCTGTTGAATTCGACCCTGAAGCCGCGGTTGATGTGAACCTGCCCCTTGTCATCCTGCCAGGGTACCCGGAAGATAATCTGGCGCTCGGGTTCGCAGATCCGCTCGATGATTTTACGCTCAAGGTATTCGGGGTGCTTGGTGACAACCGGTCCGAGTGATTCGAGAACTTCGGCAACTGCCTGGTGGAATTCCACTTCGCCCGGGTTGCGTTTCAGGACATCCTGGTAGATGCCCTGAAGCTTGTCGTCCATCTGTGCCATGAAAATAACCTCCTTGCCTAATAAAATATGTGCAGTTAATACTCGACTGACACAAAAATAGCAAATTATTTAATCAAAAGATGGTGCTTTTGTATAAAAAATATGCAAATATTGCTTGATTTTCAGTTCGCATTAGGCAAAATTAAACATTTTGCACAAAAAATATGCAAAGATAGGTGGCTTGTTGGGAGTTGTTTATTTATAAATACTGAATGTTGATTTAGTTATCGTCTGCAGGTTGTTGTCATAGAGCTTGGATGCCCTGTTTTATGGCGGCATGATGCGTGAATTTTTGACGGTGTAATTTGCTCCTGTTCAGTTAGAATAAACACATGCCGGCCGCAGGATTGCCTGTCTTTCGTATCGTACCGTGATTCAGCGGTTTTTTTTGAAGGGGCCAACGGGAGTTTGACTTTGGTCAAAACGGTATGATTCCTGCTCTGCGATGATGCCGGGAAGCAGCACCGCGGGCCGTCCGGGCGGTGATCCGGGGGGCGAAGAAATTTTGGAAATGTGCATTGACCATACAGCCAGAGGAGAAGCCAGAGAGCATGCAGATAATCGCCTGTATCAAGCAGGTACCTGACACGACGCAGGTACAGATC
>CALMBF010000010.1 GCA_937860145.1 uncultured Geobacter sp. | reverse complement strand
CGTACGCACGGTGGTGTGGGAGGACGGCGGGGGTGACCCCGCCTCCTACCCGATCGGAGGGGGTGTTGTCAACTTATGTTTTATTTGTTTACAAAATCGTGTAGATTATCTGGCCATTAATCGCGTGCACCCACTCCCCCTCCTGCGAGGTTTGACGTGTCTGAGAAGAAACGGATTCTGCTGATTGACAACGAAGAGGGGCTCTGCCGGATGATGGAAGCGGTGCTCCTCGACAACGGCTACAAGGTGAAGGCCTATACCCGTTCGTTCCAGGCTGTGGAGGAGTTCGTCCCCGGCGAGTGGGACCTGGTGATCACGGACATCAAGATGCCGGGCATGGACGGGTTGGAGGTCCTGCAGAAGATCAAGGAGAAGCAGTCCCAGATCCCGGTGATCATGATCACCGCCTATGCGACGGTGGAGATGTCGATCCAGGCCCTGCGGCGGGGGGCCTACGACATGCTGACCAAGCCGTTCGAGCCAGAGGAGCTTCTCTACCGGGTGAAGAACGCCCTCACTCAGACGGAGCTGATCCAGGAGAACCGGGAGCTCAAGGAGGAGCTGGCCGGAAAGTTCCGCTTCGAGAACATCATCGGCGCCTCCGCCGGACTCAAGGAGGTGCTGGAGAAGGTGGCCAAGATCTCCATCCGCGACACGTCGGTGCTGATCACCGGGGAGTCGGGGACGGGGAAGGAGCTGATCGCCCAGGCGATCCACTACAACTCCCCCCGCAAGGGGAAGCGCTTCGTGGCGATCAACTGCGGCGCCCTCCCCGAGTCCATCCTCGAGGGGGAGCTGTTCGGCTACCGCAAGGGGGCCTTCACCGGGGCGAAGGAGAACCGCCAGGGGCTCCTGGAGGCTGCCGACGGCGGCACCCTCTTCCTCGACGAGGTGGGGAACCTCCCCATGAACGTGCAGAAGACCCTGCTCCGTTTCCTCCAGGAGCAGGAGTTCATGCGCCTGGGGGACACCCGGCCGACCAAGGTGGACGTGCGGGTCCTGTCGGCGACCAATTCGGACCTGAAGCTGGCGGTGAAGAACGGCTCGTTCCGGGAGGACCTCTACTACCGCCTGAACGTGGTCAATATCCATCTCCCCCCCCTGCGGGAGCGGCGCACCGACATCCCTCTCCTGGCCGCCCACTTCATCGCCATCCAGAACTGCAAATTCGGCACGGGGGTGAAGGGGCTGGACCACGATGCCCACCTGGCGGTCAGCCGTTACGACTGGCCGGGCAACATCCGCCAGCTGAAGAACGTCATCGAGGCCTCCATGGCCATGGAGAGCGGCGACCAGCTCACCCTGCCGGTCATCTCCCAGTTCATCGAGCTGCCTGCGGAGGATTTCGGCCTGGCTGCGGACGAAGGGGGGGAGGGGGACTACGGCGCGGCCATGGCCCGGTTCGAGGCCGACTACCTGAAGGGGCTTCTCGGTCGCCACAACTGGAACGTGGAGGCCGCCGCCCGGGAGGCGGGGATGAACATGGCCACCATGTACCGGAAGATGAAAAAATACTCCCTGAGGAGGGAGTAGGGCGATGGTGCCCCCTCCCTCTGCCGGGGAAAAGTTTACCTGTCCTTTTTTGTTTTAAGTTTCGCTGAATTTTGCTATAAGCAGTGTGCGCCGATACCGTCGGCGCAGATGGTTTCGTCTGCCCGGATGGTGTCTGTCGGCGCTGGCGAAGTGCATGATTTCCGAGGGGATCGGCATGGGTGATACACGGCTCGCCGCCGCAACAACAGTGCTTGAGTCCACGGGGGTCGACGCCCTGCTGGTCCTTGGTCTGACCAACATCCGTTACCTGACCGGTTTCAGCGGCAGCGACGGGGCACTGCTCATGGGACGCGACGGCCAGTGGCTCCTCTGTGACGGGCGCTATACTCTCCAGGCGAGAGGGGAGGCGACCTCCTGCACGGTCGTCGAGTACAAGGTTAAAAGCGACGGTATTGCCGGGCTCGTCGCCGGGCAGGGGTGGCGCAGGGTCGCCTTCGATGCCGAGCAGACCACCGTGGCCGTGCACCGGACCCTCGCTGCCGCCATGGTGGGGGTGGAGCTTCTCCCCGTTGCCGGCGAGCTTGACGACCTGCGGAGGGTGAAGTCGGCAGCCGAGCTGGTGGCTATCGAGAAGAGCTGCACCCTCGCTTCCGAAGCACTGGAACAGCTCCTCCCCATGATCCGCCCCGGCGTCACTGAACGGTCCCTGGCCCTTGAGCTGGAGATCCTCATGAAGCGGGCCGGGGCAGAGGAGAAGGCCTTCGATTTCATCGTTGCCGCCGGCGAGCGGGGAGCCCTTCCCCATGGCCACCCCACCGAGAGGGTCCTGGCGGCTGGCGAACTGGTCACCATCGACTTCGGTGCCCGGTTGCACGGCTACCACTCCGACGAGACGGTCACCATGGCCGTCGGCTCCGCCGATGGGCGCCAACGGGAGATCTACGGCGTGGTCAAGGAGGCCCATGACCTGGCGATGGCCGCGGTCAGGCCCGGTGCAGGGTGCCGGGAGCTCGACGGTATCGCCCGCGACCATATCGCACGCTGCGGATTCGGCGCCTATTTCGGCCATGGCCTGGGACACGGGGTGGGTCTGGAGATTCACGAAAAACCGACCCTCTCGCCGCGCAGCGAGCAGAAACTAGCCGAAGGGATGGTGGTCACCATCGAGCCGGGCATCTACATCCCCGACTGGGGGGGGGTGCGTATCGAGGACACGGTCGTCGTGACGGCCACCGGGTGCCGCCCCCTGACGAAGGTTGCCAAGGAGCTGCGGATAGTCGGCTGACGCAGGCAGCGGACAGCACACGATCTTGGCTCACCGCGGTCGCACTCCCCCTTGTCGGGGGTGGCAGCCACGGCGGGCCGGTTTGCCTAACGAAGTAAAAAATTTATCCAGAGTAAAAAGGAGAGAGTCTATATGGATATCAAGGACATCAAGCTGCTCATCAAGGCCGTGACCGAGACGGATATCACCGAGTTCGAAATGGAAAGTGGCGAGGAGCGCATCTACCTGAAGCGCGGCCATGAGCCGCAGGTCGTTCAGTACCAGGCCGCTCCGGCCCCCGTCTTCGCCTCCGCCCCGGCAGTTGCTCCTGCCGCCGCCCCGGCCGCTGCCGCCGCTGCTCCCGCAGCCGCACCCGCTGCCGACGAGAAGGGGGAGCGGATCACGTCGCCCATCGTCGGTACCTTCTACCGCGCTCCGGCCCCGGATGCCGCTCCGTTCGTCGAGGTCGGCCAGATCGTGGAGAAGGGGCAGGTCCTCTGCATCGTCGAGGCGATGAAGCTTATGAACGAGATCGAGGCCGAGTTCAAGTGCAAGATCGTCAAGATCTGCCGCGAGAACGCCGAGCCGGTGGAGTACGGCGACACCCTCTTCATCGTCGAGAAACTCTAATTCAGGTCTGAATTTACCCCAATCCGGAGGAGCGCCAGCCCTCCGGATTTTTTCGGGCGGATTTACGGGAGATTTTACCAATGTTCCATAAAGTACTCATTGCCAACCGCGGCGAAATCGCCATGCGGATCATTCGTGCCTGCAAGGAGCTCGGCATCAAGACGGTCGCCGTCTATTCGACAGCCGACCGGGATTCCCTCCATGTGAAGCTGGCGGATGAAAGCGTCTGTATCGGCCCGGCACCGAGCCTGCAGAGCTACCTGAATATCAACGCCATCATCAGTGCCGCCGAGCTGACCGATGCCGAGGCGATCCACCCCGGTTACGGTTTCCTCTCCGAGAATGCCGCCTTTGCCGAGATCTGCGAGAAGTGCGGCATCAACTTCATCGGCCCGAACTCTTCGAGCATGCGGGTCATGGGGGACAAGATCAGCGCCCGCCAGGCGGTCATCAAGGAGAACGTTCCCATTCTCCCCGGTACCAAGGAGGGGGTTCAGGATGTCAACGAGGCGGTCAGGATCGCCAAGGAGATCGGCCTGCCGGTGATTATCAAGGCCACCGCAGGTGGCGGTGGTCGCGGCATGAAGATCGTCCACTCACCCGCGACCCTGCCCAATGCGTTCGCCACCGCCCGGGCGGAAGCCCAGGCCGGCTTCGGCAATCCCGAGGTCTACATCGAGAAGTACTGCGAGCAGCCGCGCCACGTCGAGATCCAGATCCTCGGCGACAAACACGGCAACGTCATCCACCTGGGAGAGCGGGACTGCTCCATCCAGCGCCGCCACCAGAAGATCATCGAGGAGGCGCCATCGACCGTCAGCACTCCGGCGCTGCGCAAGGCCATGGGGGAGGCGGCCGTCCGCGCGGCCAAGGCTGTCGGCTACTACAGCGCCGGTACGGTGGAGTTCCTCGTGGACAAGCATAACAACTTCTATTTCATGGAGATGAACACCAGGGTCCAGGTCGAGCACCCGGTGACGGAGATGGTGACGGGGATCGACATCGTCCGCGAGCAGATCCGCATCGCCTACGGCGAAAAGCTCCGCTACAAGCAGACTGACGTGAAGATCAACGGCCATGCCATCGAGTGCCGCATCAATGCCGAGGACCCCGTCAAATTCACCCCCTGCCCGGGAAAGATAACCTCCTACCATACCCCCGGCGGCCTCGGCGTACGGGTTGACTCATTCGTGTACGACGGTTATACTGTTGTTCCCAACTACGATTCACTGATCGCCAAGCTGATCGTGCACGCGGAGACGAGGGAGGATGCCATCCGCCGGATGGCAAGAGCTCTCGACGAGTATATCGTCGACGGCATCAAGACGACCATTCCGTTCCACAAGCAGATCATGGCCAACAAGGACTTCATCGAAGGGAACATCGACACGGGGTTCCTGGAGAGGATAGTACTGGAGTAGCGTATGGACCTGCCCGACGAACTAAAATACAGCAAGGAGCATCTCTGGATCAGGGTTGAAGGGGGCAAGGCCGTTGTCGGCATCACCGACTATGCCCAGGACCAGCTCGGGACGATCAGCGCGGTAGAGTTGCCGGAGGTCGGAGAGGAGCTTGAGCAGGACGACTCCTTCGGCTCCATCGAGGCACGCAAGACGGTTGCCGAACTCTACGCACCGGTGAGCGGACTGGTGGTCGAGGTAAACGCGGAGGCCCATGATGCTCCCGAAGTCATCAACGACGACCCCTATGACGGCGGCTGGCTCCTGGTCATCGAGATGTCCGACCCGGAGGAGCTGAAGCTGCTCATGACGGCCGACGACTACCTCGAGCAGGTCGAAGAAACAGAGTGACGTAACAACCACGTGGGTTATGACAAGGCGAGAGATACTTCTCGCCTTTTTTTATGCTGCGGGAGAGCACATGCTGCGAATAGGCGAAATCAGCTACCTGAACTGTACCCCGATTTTCTCGGTGCTGCGGGAGAAGTTCGACGACGGCTCGTACACCTTTGTCCCCGGTACCCCAGCCCGGCTCAACGGCCGGCTCTGCTCCGGGGAGATCGACCTCTGCCCCTCGTCGTCCATCGAGTACGGCCGTCGCCCCGGCTCCTACCTCATCCTCCCCGATCTCTCCATCAGTGCCGTCGGCCCGGTGCTGAGCGTCCTCCTGTTCTCCCGGCTTCCGGTGGAGGAACTCGACGGCCGCGCCATTGCCCTGACCAGCGAGTCGGCGACCTCCGTCGCCCTCCTGAAGATCCTGCTCTCCCGTATGTACGGCTTCAGCAACAGCTTCACCGTCGTCTCCGGCGGCCTTGAGGAGGCCCTTGTCTGCCACGATGCCGTCCTTCTCATCGGCGACAGGGCGCTGCAGGAGAACATGGTCGCCACTGGCTGCCACGTATACGACCTGGGCGAGCTGTGGCGGAGCTTCACCGGCTGCCCCTTTGTCTTTGCCCTCTGGCTGGCAAGGGAAGAGCTGCTGGACGGGCAGAGAGCCGAGCTGACGCTCCTCCACCAGCGGCTTCTCCAGGCAAAACGGCTCTCATTGGAGAACATCGAGGGGATTGCGGAGGTTTGTGCGCAAAATCACTGGACAAATCGCGATTTTCTTATTAATTATTGGCGGGTTCTTTCCTACGACCTTTCACCCAGGCACCTGGAGGGGCTCCGGCTGTTTTTCCGTTACGCGACCGAATGCGGGGTGCTTGAGAGAGAACCTGAAATCCGTATGTTTGCCTGAGAGGCGGGTACTATTGGTATGAACAGGACGGCTGACCGAGTTTCCTGGAGCGATCCCCTGATCCGCCGGTTCAAGCGGGGGCGGACGTCGGTCCAGCCTGTCGACGATTTTTCCGCGGCGAACTGTCGCGAGAGGACCCGGCTGGTGGCCATCGTCAGGTGGCTGCTGCTGCTCGTCCTTGCCCTGTACGGTGCCCTGGCGGGGAGCACCTATCTCTTCAGCCGTTACGGCTTCTTCATCACCAGTGAGCAGGTCATGCTCCTGGTACTGACCCTCCTGGCTGTCCTCATCTACAATCTGACCTTCCACTTCTACCACGGGACCCGGATCTGCCATAACTTCCCCCGGCTGCAGATAATCCTCGACCTGGTGGCGGTCACCGTCCTCATCCACTGCAGCGGCGGGGCGACCAGCTGGTTCTGGCCGGTCTACCTGATCGTGACCCTCGAAGCCGCGTACCTCCTGGAGACCCAGCGGGACGTCTGGCAGATAGGGGCCGCCGGCGGCCTGCTCTACTGTACGCTCCTCTTCCTGGAAAACGCGGAAATCATCCCGTCGGTCCGGATGCCCTTCGTGGACCCGGCCCTGAATCACGACACCCACTACCTCTTTCTCATGGCGGTCTGGGTGATGATCACCAATGCCGCCACCGCCATCATCGCCAATTTCCTCATGTCGGTCATCCGCCGTGAAGCCAGGCTGGCACGGGAAAACGAAGAGCGGCTCCTGATGTTCATCGACAATGCCAACGACCTCATCCACTGCAACGACGGGGAGGGAAAGGTCCTTTTCATGAACCTCGCCATGCGCCGGGCTCTGGGGTATTCGGCCGAGGAGCTGGAAAAGAGGGGCTTTGACGGGATACTCGCGGAGGATTCCCGCGAGACCTGCGCGCGGGAACTGCACAAGATCATCGCCGGGGAGAAGGTCGATGCCTTCGAGCTCTGTTTCCGGGGGGAGGCCGGGCAGGAGATCTGCGCCGAGGGGAATCTCTCCTGCAGTTTCCAGGGGGGGAAGCCGAGCGCCCTCTGGGGGATATGGCGGGATATCTCCGAGAAAAAGCGCTCCCAGGCCAGGCTCTACAAGCTTGCCCACAACGACAACCTTACCGGCCTTCCTAACAGGATACTGTTCCGGGACCGGCTGCAGCAGTCGATTGCCTATGCGAACCGGCAGAAAAGGTCGGTGGCGCTCCTCTTCATCGACCTCGACCGTTTCAAGGTGATCAACGACTCCCTCGGCCATCCCGTAGGTGACCGTCTGCTGCAGATGGTGGCCTCAACCCTGCTCGGTTCGGTGCGCGAAGTGGACACGGTCGCCAGGTTCGGCGGGGATGAGTTTACCATCATCCTCGGCAACCTGGGTGATCCCCGGGATGCCGAGCCGATCGCCCGGAAAATACTCGATGCCCTGCAGAAGCCGTTTTCCATCGGAGGCCACGAGATGTTCGCCCTCGGCAGCATCGGCATCAGCATGTTCCCCGATCATGGCGACGATATCGACAGCCTGATCAAGAAGGCCGACGTCGCCATGTACGAGGCCAAGGCCCAGGGGGGGGACCGGTATGTGGTCTACGGTCCCGCCATGGACGAGCACTCCCACCGGCGGCTGCTCCTGGAAAACAGTCTGCGCAGGGCGCTGGTCAAGGATGAATTCCGCCTGGTGTACCAGCCCAAGGTCGACATCCTCACCGGTTCCATTACCGCCATGGAGACGCTGCTGCGCTGGGAACATCCCGAGCTCGGCCTGCTCACCCCCGATGAGTTCATCCCCCTGGCCGAGGAGACCGGCCTCATCCTGGCGATCGGTGAGTGGGTCCTGGAGCGCGCCTGCCGGCAGAACATGGAGTGGCAGGCCATGGGGCTCCCCGCCATGCGGGTTGCGGTGAACATCTCCGGCAACCAGCTGCAGCAGGCCGATTTCATCGAACGCCTCGAAGCGGTGGTGAACGGTACCGGGATGGCATTCGAGCACCTGGAGCTGGAGATCACGGAGAGCGTCATCATGCAGAATCCCGATTTCACCATCCAGGTCCTGAACGATGTCCAGAGCAGGGGGATTCACATCTCCATCGATGATTTCGGCACCGGCTACTCATCCCTCGCCCATCTGAAACGGTTCTCGGTGAACACCCTCAAGATCGACAAGTCGTTCGTGCGCGACGTGGAGTCGAACCGGACCGATGCCGCCATCACCACGGCCATCATCGCCATGGGGAACAGCCTCAATCTGCGGGTGATTGCCGAGGGGGTTGAAACCGAGGGGCAGTACAGTTTCCTGCAGGATGCGCTGTGTGACGAGATCCAGGGGTATCTTGTCAGCAGGCCCATGTCGCCGGACAAGGTGATCGCGTTCATGAAGGGGCGGGGATGGCGGGGGCGCAGGGCTTCAGACTGAGCCGCTTTCCTTTCCGCGCAGGTAGTCGGCAAGGATGCTGTCGTGGTCGAAGCAGAGCTGGCGCGGAAGCCCGTCCAGGGGGAACACCGCGATGCCGGCCGCATCGTCCCCGGCCCGGGGCGTCCCCCTGCCGGTTGCAACGTACACGGTGGAGATGGTGTGCAGTCTCCTGTCCCTGGCAGGGTCCGAGTAGCAGCCGAGCAGGCGGAGCCCGGACACATCGAGGGATGTCTCCTCCCGGGCCTCCCTTCGCGCAGCATCCTCCAGCCTCTCGCCGTAGTCGACGAAGCCTCCCGGCAGCGCCCATCCCAGCGGCTCGTTTTTCCTCTGTATCAGCACGATCCCGCCGTCGATTTCGATGATGATGTCCACGGTCGGCACGGGGTTCCGGTATGCTTTCACCGGTGTGCCGCAGGCCGGGCAGTCAAGGGTGTCGAACGCCATGGCAGGTCACCTCTCCTGGTTGGTGAGTAGTGAACGGAACATAAAAAAAGGGGGGATAAAAATCCCCCCCTCGGTAAGGCAGTGGTGACGGCTGTTACTTCTTCTTGCCGGCAGCCTTCTTGGAAGCTTTGAGCGGGTTGATCTTGAGATCTTCCGTCTTGATCTCGACCTTCACGTGGGTGGCGAAGTTGCAGATGCCGTTGTCCCACTTCTTCACCGGAGCGGGGTAGGCGCTGCATACCCTGCCGATGGTCCCCTCGACGATACGCTCACAACCTTCGCAATTATCAACTATAACCTGACAGGAACCGTCAGAAAATACACAACCCTGTTTCCCCCAGAAAGTACACTCGCTGCCGGGAAGAACCGTTTGACACTGCATGAAGAAAGCCTCCTAATTGTTTTTCCTGTGAATTATCGCAGAGTTTTACTGTAGCAAGTTTGGCGAAAAAAAGTCAACAGGAAAATCCCCTGCGACTTTGCACCGGTTTTTACCTCCCCACGGGGAGCTCGATGATGAACTTGGTCCCCCGGGGCTCGTTGTCCTTGACGCGGATGAAGCCGTGGTGGTCCGTGATGATGGTATTGACAATGGAGAGCCCCAGCCCCGTCCCCGATTTCTTGGTGGAGAAGTACGGTTCGAACAGGCGCGGCTTGTCCTCCTGGGGGATGCCGTGGCCCGAATCGCTGACGGCAAAGGTGACGATGTTCAGCTCCCGGTTGTAGTTGCTCTCCACCGTGATGGTACCGTCCCCCTCGATGGACGCGACGGCATTTTCCAGGAGGTTGATGAGGACCCGCTTGATCTGGTCCCGGTCCAGCATCAGCTCCGGTATGGAGGCGTCCTGGGAGAGGGTGAACCCGATCCGCCGGTGCGCTTCGGAGTAGAGGGTCGTCGCTTCCGCCAGGATATCGTTGAGATTGCACGGCACGGGCTGGGCCGCCGGCATCCGGGCAAACTGGGAGAACTCGTTGACCAGGGTTTTCAGCTCTTCCACCGCCTTGATGATGGTCTGGGTGGACTGGTCGAAGACCTGGTCCTCGCCGGTGAAGGTGTGGAGGTAGCGTTTTCTCAGCCGTTGCGCCGAGAGCTGGATGGGGGTGAGGGGGTTCTTGATCTCGTGGGCGATCCTCCGGGCGACCTCACGCCAGGCGGCCATCCTCTGGGCCTTGATCAGGTTGGTCAGGTCGTCGAACACCACCACGGTACCGAGGAACTCGCCGTTGTCGTCCTTGAGCAGGGTCAGGTGCACCTGGAGGGTGATCCTGTTCTCCTTGATCTGCAGGTCGATCTGCTTGTTGATGATGTCCTGCTTGTGGATGACGATGTCGCGCAGCATCTCCTTGACGATGTCGAGCTGGGTGGCCCTGAGCACCTCGCGGAAATTCTTGCCGAGGAGTTCGCCGGTTTTGATCTGCAGCAGCCGCTCCGCCGACTTGTTGATGGTGGTGATCACCCCGGCGCTGTTGGTGGCGATGACCCCGGCCGTGATGTGCTTGAGCACCGTTTCCATGTAGCGCCGGCGGCCGTCCAGTTCCAGGTTGCTGCTGGTAAGGTCCTGGTTGACCTGGCGCAGGGCCCGCTGGTTGGTTCTCAGGTCGGCGGCCATCTTGTTGAACGCCTGGATCAACTGGCCGATCTCGTCGTGCCCCCCACCGGACAGCTCGATCTCCAGGTTGCCGTCGGCAATCTGCCGCGTGGCGTCCGCCAGCCCCTGGATCGGATCGGTCATGCTCCGGGCCAGGTTGACGCCGAACCACATGGCCAGGGAGATGATGACGATGGTGATGAGGAGCAGGGTCAGGATGTAGGTGGTGGTGATGGGGCGCTTGAGGATCTTCAGCTGCCGGAAGTCATGGTAGGAGGTGGTGATCTCCTTCATCTTGCTCACCAGGGAGTAGGGGACGTAGTAGTTCACGACCACCGTGCCGACCACGTCCTTGGGGTTCCAGGTGGAGTAGATGGGGACGATCCCCCGGATCAGGTCGGCCTTGCCGATGGAGTTAACCCTGCTCAGCTCCTTCCCCCGCAGTCCCACGTCAAGGTCGTCGGAGGAGGGGTTGGTGAACTCGGAAATGGGGAGCTTGGGGTTGGCCGCCCGTACCAGCTCCTCCCGCTGGGCGGAGAAGACCTCGACCACCCCCAGGTTGTACTCCTTCTGCTTCTCCCTGATCAGGTTCTTCAGCTCGGGGAGGTTCTCGTCGTTGAGCAGCTTGCGGTTCCTGATGAAGCCGCTGATCTGCTCGGCGTAGAAGAGGGCATTGGCGGCGGAGTTCTTGTAGTAGGTCTGGGCGACCTCCATGGACTCGTCCAGAGAGGTCTCGATCTGGCGGTTGAACCAGTTCTGGATGCTGTTGGAGATGTAGCCGGCCGAGACGAAGAAGAGGAGCATGGTCGGGAAGAGGGAGAGGGCGACGAACGCCAGGACCAGCTTGGTCCTGAGCCGCGCCCCCATCTTGTTCTGGCGGCGCTCCTTCACCAGCTTGAAGATGTTGCGGGCCATCAGGTAGATGAAGAGGATGATGAGCAGGGTGATGATGTTGATCAGGCCGAAAATGAGGATGTTGGCCCCCATGGGGACTTCCGAGCTGATCCGGGTCAGGTGGACCTGGGTGGTCATCAGGACGGTGATGAGGAGCAGCGAGATGGCGATGATGAAGGCCTCGCGCTTTCTCTTGCGCTGCTCGTACTGGGGGGAGTCTATGGTCTGCTTGTCGGTCATCAAAACGTCTCCGGAGCGTTATGCCGTGGATACGCCGTCCGGCCGGTCCAGCCGGCGGAGGGCGCTGCTGCTGCGCTGGTGTGCCAGGGTATGTTATAGCCGACCGGAGCGTATAATTGCAATAACCCAGACGAGGCCGATGAGGGCGGCTATGGTGTAGCCCATGAAGGCGAAGATGGGGAACCCCATGAGGAGCGGCCCCTTGCCGACCTGCATGACGATGGAGGAGCCGACGATGAGGGCGGCGATGATCATGCTCGAGGAGAGGCGGTTGATGGATTTGTCAAGCTCCCGGATGAACCTGTCCAGTCCCCGGTGCTCAAGGTCGATCTTGAACTTGTCCCGGTTGATCCGGTTGAGGATCTCCTTGAGTTCCTTGGGGAGGGTGCGGAGCAGGTTGACGTAGGAGCCCAGGTTTCCCTGGAGGAATTTCAGGGCGCTTTTGGGGGAGAGCCGCTCCCTGATCTCCCTTTCCATCAGGGGGCGGAGGTGGAGCGTCATGTCGAACTGGGGGTCGAGCATGCGCCCCATCCCCTCGATGGTGACGAACGCCTTGGCCAGGAGGAGAAGGTCGGGGTGGAACTTGATGCGGTAGTTCGTGATGATCTCGGTGAAATCGAAGAGGAGCTGGCCCACCTCGAGCTCCTGCAGGGGGAGTTCGTAGTACTTGTCGATGAATTCCGACAGGTCGCGGCGCAGGGACCTGATGTTGATGCTGTCGGTGATGTCCCCGGAGTAGATCAGGAGGGAGATGACCTCCTCCACGTCCCGCCTGAGGATGGCCAGGAGGATGTCCGTCAGGTACCCCTTGAGGAACGGGTCGATCCTGCCGGTCATGCCGAAGTCGAGCATGCAGATGACGTTGTCCGGCAGGATGAGGACGTTGCCCGGGTGGGGGTCGCCGTGGAAGTAGCCGTGCTCCAGGACCATCCGGACGAAGGCGTCGGCCCCCCGTTTCGCGATCAGTCTCAGGTCCATGCCGGCCCGGTTCAGGGCATCCAGGTCCGAGACCTTGATCCCGTCGATGTACTCCATGGTCAGCATCCCCTTGGAGGTCACGCTCCAGTGGACCCTGGGGAAGTAGAGGGTCCGGTCACCGGCGAAGTTGGCGGCGAACCGCTCGATGGTCCGCCCCTCCAGGGAGAGATCCATCTCCCGCCTGATGGTCCGGGCCAGTTCCCGCACCTGTCCCGTCGGGTCGTAGATCTCGCTGTTGGCAATATGCCGCTCGGCAACGATCGCCAGCAGCATGAGCGCCTCGATGTCCGTCTCCACCTGGTCCTGGATCCCCGGCCGCCTGACCTTGACCACCACATCCTCCCCCGAGAGGAGCCGGGCCCGGTGGACCTGGGCGATGGAGGCCGCGGCGATGGGGGTCGGGTCGAAGGAGGAGAAGAGCTCCCCGATGTCCCGGCCGAGCTCCCGGCGGACCTCTTCGGTCACCTCTTCGAAGGAGAACGGCGGGACGCTGTCCTGCAGCTTGGAGAACTCCTTGATGTAGTTGGGGGGGAGAATGTCGGCGCGGGTGGAGAGGAACTGCCCCAGCTTGATGAAGGTCGGTCCCAGTTCCTCCAGGGCGAGGCGCATCCGCTCCGCCTGGTTCAGTTCGGCCAGCATGGACGTTTCCCGGCGGAGCATGCGGCGCCAGCGGGTCACGACCTCCGTCAGGCTGAGATAGGCCAGCAGGTTGTCGAAGCCGTACTTGAACAGCACCCTGACGACCTGCCGGTAGCGCTTGATGCTCCGGATGTTCCGGTTGAGCTGGAGGAGGTTCACCGCCGGCTATTCCTGGCTGCCGAAACGTTTCTCCAGCTCGTCCATCCGCTGCTTCAGCCGGTCGAACTCATCCTTGGGGACGAGGCCGATCCGCGCCACCGTCTTCCTGACCTCCTCTTCGGCGGCTTCGGCCAGCTTCTCCCTGGTCTCCTTGGCAATCCCCTGCAGCCTGTCGATGAACGCCTTCCCCTCCTCCTCGCTGACCTTGTACTTCTCCTTCAGGTCGCCCAGGAGCTCTTCCCCCTTCTTCTGGGTGATGGAGAGGGCCCCGATACCGGTGAGAACGGCTTTTTCGAATAATTCCAGCATGATAGTACCTCCTTGGATGGATGTCCGACTCTGTGCCGCCGGTCTGGCCATGCCATAACCGGCTGCAATGATTGCATTTGTATCAACATTAACATTTTGACGGGGAAACGCAAGGACGTTGCTATCTGCGGATGAGCCAGAGGATGAAGGAGATCAGCGCCGAGAGGAGGAGGCAGGTGGTGAGGGGGAAGTGGAAGGAGAAGTTGTCCCGGCGGATGTTGATATCCCCGGGGAGGCGGCCGAGCCAGTCGATCTTCCCCCCGAGGGTGATCGCCACGCCGACGGCGGCAATGACCAGCCCGAGGACGATGAGGGATTTCCCCAGGGGCTGCATGTCAGGCTTGCCGTGCCGCCGGATGGTAGCGGTCCTTTTCGCTGTAGATGCAGCCGCAGTACTGCTGGCGGTAGAGCCCCATCTCCTTGGAGAGGCGGATCCCCTCCTGCCAGCCGGGGCGGAAATCCTCGTGGAAGAACCTGACCCCGTGGCGCTCCGCGGCCCGCTCGGCGGCGGCAACGATCTGCTCGTGGTTCTGGTAGCGGCTGTAGAGCAGGGTGGAGGAGAAAGCGTCGCAGCCGAGTTCGGCGGCTCTGGCGGCGGTGGCCTCCAGCCGGGAGAAGTAGCAGTAGTGGCAGCGGCTCTCCGGGTTGGCGGCCACGGCGGCGAGGAACTCCTCGAGGGCGTACTCGTCCCGGTAGACCACCTCGGTTCCGGTCGCGGCGGCCATCCGGCGCACCCCCTCCAGGCGGCGCTGGTACTCCTGGTATGGGTGGATGTTGTGGTTGAAGAAGAACCCCGTAACATCGACCCCGTCGCTGCGCAGCTTCTGCAGGGGGTAGAGGGCGCAGGGGCCACAGCATATGTGGAGGAGAAGGTTCATGGGGCGATTATGGGACAAAAGGTGGCGGGAGGTCAAGGGGGGAACG
>CALMBF010000009.1 GCA_937860145.1 uncultured Geobacter sp. | reverse complement strand
GCCCCGCCCCGGCACCCCGAGGCGGGGCTGACCCAGCGGGAGATGGACCTGGCAGCCTCCATCCAGGCGGTCATCGAGGAGGTCGTGCTCCGTCTCACCCGTTCGATTGCGGCAGAAACGGGGCAGAGAAACCTCTGCCTCGCCGGAGGTGTCGCCCTTAACTGTGTGGCCAACGGGAGAGTGTTGCGCGATGGCTGTTTCGAGAACATCTGGATTCAACCTGCGGCCGGGGATGCCGGCGGCGCGCTCGGTGCGGCGCTCGCGGCCTACCACCTCCATGGGGGCCGGCCACGGCACCCCGCGGAGGGGCATGACACCATGCACGGTGCCTACCTGGGGCCGTCGTTCGGCCAGGCAGACATCGAACACCGGTTGCAACGGGCGGGGGCGCGGTACGACGTCATGGATGAGGAGACCCTGATCCGTACCAGCGTGGATCTGCTCGCATCCGGAAAGGTCATGGGATGGTTCCAGGGGAGGATGGAGTTCGGGCCACGGGCGCTGGGCGCCCGTTCCATACTCGGCGATCCCCGTTCTCCGCAGATGCAGTCGCTTCTGAACCTCAAGATCAAGTTCCGGGAGTCGTTCCGCCCCTTTGCCCCTTCTGTCCTGAGGGAGGACGTTGCCGACTGGTTTGAGCTGGATTGCGACAGCCCGTACATGCTCCTGGTCGCCGATGTGGTCGAGGGGCGGCGCAGGCCCCTGTCGGAGGCCCAACAGAAGCTGTCCGGGATCGAAAAGCTCGCCGTGTCCCGGTCGGATATCCCCGCGGTCACCCATGTGGATTACTCTGCCCGGATCCAGACCGTGCACAGGGAGACGAACCCCCGCTATCACGCCCTGCTCTCGGCGTTCAAGGCGAGGACCGGGTGCCCGGTGCTCGCCAACACGAGCTTCAACGTCCGGGGCGAGCCCATCGTCTGCACCCCTGAAGACGCCTTCCGCTGTTTCATGGGGACCGACCTGGACGCACTGGCGGCGGGGAACGTCCTCCTCCTGAAAGACCGCCAGGACCCGGCCATCAGGCGTGATTACCGCAGAAACGTCGAGCCCGACTGACGCTTGCCGATTTCCGCGACGAAATCCCCGGATACCTCCACAATGCCGCCATTTGCCGGGAGCTGGCAGCATTCAAGCTGGCGACTGGATGGGGAACCTTGCGGGAAACCATGTAAAATGTCACGCGCTCCCTGTCGCATAGGGGCTCGTGGCCGGCGACGAAATCCCTCTCCTGCGCTCCTTGCTGTCCGCGCTCACCGCGACACACTAAAACAAACCCTGACCACTGAGTCCCCCGCTGGACCCCTCCCCGCAGCAAGCACTTGACCGATTCCGGGCAGTATTCGGATTTGTGCATATTTTTTGCATATTAAATTAATCAAATTATCACCACCGAACAAATTAATCATTTCCTAACAATGCCGGGGCAGGATCTTTCCGCAGAGAACCGACAAGAGGCAGATATGCGGATATCACACAACATATATTGGTCCGCCGCTCTACCGGCGAGCATCTGCTGCCTCATCCTCTATTTGAAGGCGCTCTCCTGCGGTTTCATCCTCTGGGATGACACCGAATTCGTCGTGAACAACCTCCCGCTGAGAAGTTTCGACGCCAATCTGTTCGTTTGGTCATTCACCACTATAGCCCCGTTCAGTGGGATCTGGATTCCCCTCACCTGGATTTCCTTTGCCGTAGATTACCAGTTCTGGGGGCTTAATCCTTTCGGCTATCATCTGACCAACATACTGCTTCATGCTGCGAATGTGTTTCTGCTGGTGCTCATCGGCGACTACCTCTGCCGGGATGTCTTCCGGGACCGGGGGCTCCCCACCCGAACCGGCATGCTTGCACTGTTCCTGGCAGGCCTCGTCTATGGCATTCACCCGCTCCGGGTCGAGTCCGTTGCCTGGGTAACGGAACGGAAGGACGTTCTGAACGGGTTCTTCACCTTTGCCGCCATCCTGTTCTACCTCCGCTTTGTCCAGCAGGATGTTCCTCAGGACCGTAGGACTCGCGACTACCTCCTCTCTCTCGCCTGTTTCCTGCTCTCCCTCATGGCGAAACCGGTCAGTGTCGTCCTGCCCGCCATGCTGCTTGTCGCTGACTGGCATCTCGCCCGCCTGGACACCATCCCCCTCCGAAGAATCGCGTGGGAAAAAATCCCCTACGTAACGGTTGCGACAGCAATAACCGTCACGACCCTTGCCTGCGCGTCCGGCACGGGAGGGGTGCTGGTCTCCATGAAAACACTCCCCCTGGCCGACAGGTTTCTGGCGTCGGGCAACGCCATATACCAGTACCTGCGCCTGACGATAGTCCCGTTCGGCATTGTCCCGTACGATCCGCTCCCCACCCCCATCCCCGCCAGCTACCTTTTCTCCTGCGGGGTGGTCGTCGTGGTGGCAGGGGCCGTCATCTGGACTAGGAACCGCATTCTCATGGCGACGGCACTCTGTTTTATCCTCCCCCTCATCCCGACCCTCGCATTCTTTCAGAACAACGACCATGCCTACGCTGCCAGGTACACTTACCTGCCTGAAGCCATACCGAGCATCGTCGCGGTTGCCTGGCTGGTGGTTCAAGTCACTCGACTAGCTATCCCCTGGAGAAGGGGTGCCCTGACATTCATCACAGCAGGGATGGCAGGGGCAATCCTGTGCTACGGAATCTCGACGGAGCGGCTCATTGAGGTCTGGCACGATACGGGAACGTTCTGGTCACGGATCATCGAGGTGACCCCCTTGGGCAGGGCATACCAGGAGCGAGGGATGTACCATTTCGCCAAGGGAGAATATGTCCTGGCCATAGAAGATCTGACCAGAGCCATCGAGATAGCCGAGAGCCTGGGGATGCATGACCGGTATAACCTGGATGCCTTCCGGGGAGAAGCATACCGGAACGTCAAGCGTTACGCAGAGGCCGCCAACGACTTTACCACCGCGATAGGCAAGGCCCCCCGGCCGGTATATTTTTATCACCGTGGTCTGGCACTGCAGGAACTGGGACGTAGGGACGAGGCCAGCAGGGACTTCCTGAGGGCAGGGAGCGAAACAGGTGCGATTGATTGGTATTAAAAGCAACGGATTCATTTGGGGAGGAGCACCTCGGCATAATCTAGTAGCATTGTCTGTGAATCTTTACGTATTATGGCTTGCGTGTACCCAATCATTCCGGACAGAGATACCGTGGGCATCCCCCTGATCGTGACATCCTGCATGGCGCTGCTCGGACTTACCCTCCCGGGCTATGCCCTGGCCCGGGCGCTCCGGCTCCCCGCCCCCCTGGCGGCGGCATTCCCCCTTTCGGCCCTGCTTATCTGTCAGACGGTGGTCCTGCAGGCAATCCCGGGGGGGCGTGTCAGCATTGGCGTCACGGGGATGGTACTGGTTCTGATCACTACCCTATGCGCCGCCGTCACCCGGTACCGCCGCCAACCGCTCCCCCTTGACGGGGGTCACCACGAGACTGAGTCTCCCCTAGGCATCATCAGCATCGCGAGCGCCCTGACACTCCTTGCCGCCGTAGCCTTCCGCACGACCCTCTATCCCCTCGGCGGCTTCGACACATTTATCCGCTGGGACGGGCTGGCGCGGGAAATGCTCCACCGCGGTTCCCTCTCCTTCTATCCTCCCGTCACGGGAGCGGACTTCTCCATTTTCCCGATGCCCGACGGCATCCCGCCGCTGGTAGCATCGGTCTACTGGTGGATCTACGGAGCAACGGGCTCGACGCTGCCTCAACTGACGGCGCTCTCCGTTGTCCTTCAGTTGGCCTCCCTCTTCGGACTCGTCTGGTCTGCCACCGCCACCGCTTTCGGCAGGAGGGAGGCGTCCTTCGCTCTCCTGGCCCTGACGGGAGCTCCGCTACTGATCCGCTCCGTCCAGATCGGTCAGGAATCCGGTTTCCTGTCCCTGGCGGTTGCCGGCCAGATATGCTTCGCCCTGGAAGCCCGGCGTAAGCCGGTCTTCTCCGACGTGGCCGGGGCGGCACTCCTGGCATCCCTGGCCCCCCTGGCCCGCGAATACGGACCGGCCCTCGTGCTGCCAGGATTTTTCCTGCTTGTCTTCGAACCGGCGACCCGCCGGCTGGCCTGGCAGTATCTCCTGGCAGCAACCCTGATCTCCTCCCCCTGGTACCTGAGGAACTGGATGCTGACCGGGACGCCGCTCTACCCGCTCCCCCTCCCCGGTTCCGCCCCACCCAGCCCTCTGCTCTCCTCGCTGATGCGCTACTATGGCGAGCTGTTCGGCATCGGCCGTTTCGGGGCGAGGGAGTGGCTTGAGGTCGGGTATGAGCTGATCCTCGGCGGGTCGGTAGCCCTGCTGGCAGGGATTGCCTGCCTAGTCGCCCGGGGACGCCGGCTCCTGCCGTACACCCTGTCGATCCTGCTCGTGGGGTCCCTCTGGCTCTGGTCAATCGGCAAGACATCCGGCGGGGTCATCTACAGCATGCGTGTCCTGGCGCCGGCCCTCGCCATCTGCGCCGTCATCGCCGGCACGGCACTTGCCGGCCTGCGGGAGCAGGGGTGGCTCAAGCACGGTGTCTGGCTCCTCCTCCCGGCACTCTCCTGGAGTCTCCTCTCGGCCCTGGCCTACCCCCAACCGCCGTCACATCTGGCGGAAGCCATTCTCACGACCAAGGGGGAGGCCCCCGAGTTCTGCGTGGCAAACAGGGAGTTTGCCGCCCGACTCACTGCAAGGGCCCTCCCCGCGGGGGGGATTCTGACCGATAGCCCCTACCTGGCGCTGATCCTGAAGCGGGAGACCGGGTTCAGGCCGGTCATCATCTGGAGCAGCGAGGTCAGCACCACCCTCGATGCCAAAGGCCCCGCAGCGGAAACGGCGACCGCCCTGCGACAGCGCGGCATCCGCTATGTCGCCATGAACCGCTCATCCATTCACAACGACCTCCTCTTCCGGTTGCCGCTCTACAACGAACTCGCCACCAGCGGGAACGTGGTTGCAACCGATGGTGACTGGGCGTTGTTCGAACTTCCCGGAATAACGCCATGAAGACCATTCTCATCACCGGAGCCACCGGGCTTATCGGCACAGAAGTCGTCGCGTTCTTCCATGACCTGGGGGTCACCGTTCACGGCGTCGACAACAACCAGCGTGCCGCCTTCTTCGGCCCCTCCGGGGATACCTCCCGGATGGCGAGACACCTGACAGCGACCTTGGCAAACTACCAGCACCACGCCTTGGACATCAGGGACCGGGCCGGCATGCTCACCCTCTGTAGAGAGCTGAAGCCGGACGTCATTGTCCACACGGCCGGCCAACCGTCCCACGACCTGGCTGCCCGGATACCCTTCTACGATTTCGAGACCAATGCCACCGGCAGCCTGAACCTGCTGGAAGCGGCCCGACAGGCCTGCCCCGACGTACCGTTCATCCACCTGTCGACCAACAAGGTCAGGAAGCAGGTGTATACCTACGTGGAGGAGAGCCGGATCGGTGACCCCATCTGCTCCTACTGCGACCAGGGGAAGATGCAGACCCATTACCCCGCCTGGGGGGGTACCGAATCGTTGCGGGATATCGTCACGGAGGTCGTCGGCTCCTGGCGGGAAAGGCTTGGGACATGAAGATCCTGATCACCGGCATCTGCGGCTTTGTCGGCACCACCCTGGCCACTACCTGGCGCAACGTCGCGCCGGACGTGACCATCTACGGCGTGGACAACTTCATCCGCCCCGGCAGCGAACAAAACCGCCTGCAGCTGCAGCGACTGGGGGTCAGGCTCCATCACGGCGACATCAGGATGGCCTCCGACATCGACACCCTGCCGCCGGTGGAATGGGTGATCGATGCGGCCGCCCAGCCGAGCGTGCTGGCCGGGGTGGACGGCCAGCTCAGCAGCCGCCAGCTCATGGAGCACAACCTGCTGGGAACGGTCAACATCCTGGAATACTGCAAGCGGCACCGTGCCGGCCTCATCCTCCTCAGCACCAGCCGGGTCTACTCCCTGACGGCCCTGGCCGGAGTGGCGGTGGAGCCCGACGGCCCGGCGTTCAGGCTGAGTCCTGGCCAGCCCCTCCCCCTTGGCCTGAGCAGCGCCGGCGTCAGCGAGACGTTCAGCACCGCGCCGCCGCTCTCCCTCTACGGCAGCAGCAAGCTCGCCTCCGAGCTCCTGGCCCTGGAATACGGCGAAGCCTTCTCCTTCCCGGTCTGGATCGACCGCTGCGGCGTGCTCGCCGGCGCCGGACAGTTCGGCCGGCCGGACCAGGGGATCTTCGCCTACTGGATCAACGCCTGGCTCCGCAGAAAGCCGCTGACCTACGTCGGGTTCGGGGGGAACGGCTACCAGGTGCGGGACTGCCTCCACCCACGGGACCTGGTTCCGCTCCTGCAGAAGCAGATGGCCACGGACACCGCCCCCAGCCGGATCGTCAACCTGGGGGGCGGGGCGCGCAATGCCATGTCGCTGGCTGCATTGAGCCGCTGGTGCGCCGACCGGTTCGGCCCCCACACGGTTGCCTCTACCCCGGAAACACGCCGTTTCGACATCCCCTGGCTGGTCATGGATTCGTCACTGGCCCGGGAGATCTGGGAGTGGGAACCCCGGACCGGTCTCAACGCCGTGCTGGAGGAGATCGCCCGCCACGGGGAGCAGCATCCGGAGTGGCTGGAACTGGCGGGGATGCCGTGACAGGAGGTGCGAAACAGGGCCCGCAGCTGCAGCTGCTCTCCGTCGTCATTCCGGCCAGGGACGAAGAGGGGTGCGTCTGCAGGACGGTGGAACACCTCCACCGGGAGCTCAGGCAGGAAGGGATCGCCCATGAAATCGTCGTCGTGGACGACGGGAGCAGGGACCGGACGTGGTCGCTGCTCCAGGAGCTCGCCCTGAGTATCCCCGAGCTCAAACCGGTCCGGAACACGGGACCCCACGGCTTCGGGAGGGCCGTCATCTGCGGGCTCGACCGGATGAGCGGAGACGGGGTGGTCATCATGATGGCGGACGAATCGGATGACTGCCGGGACGTGGTCCGCTACTGGCAGGAGCTGAACAGGGGCTACGACGCCGTTTTCGGCAGCCGGTTCATTGCGGGGGGGACCACGGTCGACTACCCCCTGGTGAAACTCATCCTGAACAGGCTTGCCAACATCGCCCTCATGGTCCTCTTCGGCATCAAGCTGAACGACACGACCAATGCCTTCAAAGCCTATCGCCGGACGGTCATCGACGGCTGCCGGCCCCTCATCTCACCCCACTTCAACCTCACGGTGGAACTCCCCCTCAAAACCATCGTGCGGGGGTACAGCTGGCACGTCATCCCCATCTCCTGGCGCAACAGGAAGAGCGGGCACGCCAAGTTCCGGATCAAGGAGATGGGGAGCCGCTACCTTTTCATCTGCCTGTACGTGCTGATCGAGAAGCTCTTGTCACGGGGAGACTACCGGAAAAAATGATGCTGCCATGGCGATGAGAGGAATGAACCAGTGAAGATAGCTCTCGTCTATCCCCGCCTGTCCCACCAGCTGCACGGCCTCTGGGCGCCCCTCGGCATAACCCTGCTGGGGACGATCCTCAAACGGGAGGGGCACGAGGTGCTGCTGCTCGACGGCTCCTTCGACCCCGACCTGTCCCGCATCATCGCTGCCATCGGCCGGTTCGCCCCCGAAGTGGTGGCTGTTTCCTGCTCCACCGACCTGATGCCGAGCGGCGAACTCGTCCTGGCGGCGGCGAAGCAGAGCGGCTGCCTGACTATCGCCGGCGGCCCCCACCCGACCATCCTCCCCCGGGAGACCCTCCGTCATCCGGCCGTCGACCTGGTGGTGATCGGCGAATTGGAGGCGACCCTCCCCGACCTGCTCAGCGCCCTCGCTGGGGGGCGCGACCCGGGGAC
>CALMBF010000008.1 GCA_937860145.1 uncultured Geobacter sp. | reverse complement strand
GGGGTGGGTCAAAAAACACGCCTATGGTGGGTCAAAATTCAATGCCGATTGACATGCAGACCTTCTGATTGTGCTCATTGATACAGGATTACGAGTGTCTGAAGCACTGGACAGCACCTACAGGAATAATATCAATCTCACCAGCAATTTGCTTACTGTCTGGAAATCGAAGAACGATAAAGCCCGCTCAGTTCCATTGACTGCGAGAGCTAAAGGCATACTGGAGAGCAGACAGCTAAGTAATCCTGAAAGGCCATTCCCGTATAAGTTGTGGCAGGTAGAGAATGTCTGGAAATGGTTGAGAGAGAAGATGCATCTGGAAGGAGATAAGGAGTATGTGCCTCATAGTCTGAGACATACCTGTGCCAGTAGGCTAGTCAATGCCGGTGTTGACTTGTATGTGGTTAAGGAGTGGCTAGGGCATAGCAGCATAAAGGTTACGGAAAGGTATGCTCATTTGTCTCCTGTGAAACTGGTACAAGCTGTTAAGGCATTGGAGCCGTAAAACTTATTGAAGTCATTGAGGAAATAGTGCTTGATACTGGGTATAAAACTAGGTATACAAAATACAATATCTAAGTTGATTGCCTCTGTAATTGTCTGCATGTTCGGGCATAGATAGCTAATAGTATTAGATAGTTATGGGGTTGCCTTTCCTAAGGAAGGGGTCGGACGTTCGAATCGTCTCGGGGACGCCAATAAAATAAAGGGCTTACAGGCAATGTCTGTAGGCCCTTTTTCATTTGTGCCCCCTTTGTCTGTCGCCCGATACTTCAGGGGGGCATGCTCTCCCCACTGCTCAGCATGTCGCCTCTCGCGTTGTGGGTAGGGAAGAGGTCTGCGGGCACTTTGTCAATGCCGTGAAACCTGTAAACTTTATAGCGGGCGCATGATATGTGCCCACCCCCCACACAGTAGGTGCTCATGATCAACCCCACGGTCGACGGGAATTTGTTGTACTCGTTTCGAACGAAGGAACAGATACCGAATATTTCACAAGTGCTCATGGCTGTCTCCTTTTGGGAGATTAGGCTCAGGCTGGGATTCGAAAGCCTACATGATGCATCTGGTAGCCTTGTACTCCTTTAAGTGCGGGCAGGTTGCGGGATTCACGGTGCAGCAGGTGGTTCTGAACCACTTGGCAATTATGGGAAAATCCTTTTCCGTTTCCTTCAGGAACTCACATGTTTCAAGGAGTAAACAGCAGACCACGGGTATTTCCTCCACAAGCGAATCTCCGAAAACGAGCCCATAAGAAAAAAATAATATATCGCATCGTAAAGTAAATGAAATCTAATATTAAATGTTTTCCTGTGAAGCCTCTATCCGACACTTTTTGCCATATGCTGAAATTCGCCTTGCACTTGTTGTCGAACAGAGAGGATGAAGTCGGCAGGAGTGTGGGTCTGGCAGGGTCTGTCTGAAACGGACGTCGATTGTGAGTTTGACAGTCACTATGTAATTGGAGCGGTTACCTCGGGGGAGTTTACCCGTTTGACATGCAAAGGATGTAAGGGGGGGCAGGTGAAAATTTATCTCGCCGCTTGACACGACGATTTTATATTATATTCTATTAATAAAGCGTGGTCGTTTTACTTATGCTCCGGAATACCAGCGATACAAGGTTTACGAACCTGCCGATTCACTCAGTTAGTGGTTACGGGTACAGACGTGGTGAGCAAGCCCTCTTCGGAGAAGGAAGCCTGAAACGTTTTCCCGGCCTCATGCTCGCGATGAGGGCAGTACGTAGAATACCTGCTGGGTTCCGGGGCACCAAAATATCAACCGTCAAGGAGTGTGATTGACCGCCTTGAGCGGTGTCTCTCAGAAGCAGAAAAAGCCCCGATATTTCCCCGGGGCTTTTTCTGTAGCCCTGGATGCCGGGAATCATGCCCCGATGCGAGCAGTGAGAGTAGACGTTTATGGAAGGGGAGAGTCGTATCCTGCCTGGTCAACGCCAAAGACTACACCTTTAAATTATATGTTTCTTAACATCAATATTGGTGCTAAATTATAAAGTCAAATTAATTGCGTCATGTCACCAGGTAAACCATTCACGTACTGGCCGCTGAGGAGATCATGAAACCACTCAAGACATTAGGAGTTTTTCTGGCTATACCGTTTATCGCCTGGCTACCGGCGAGATTTTGGACTGTCTGTGGCGAACCCTGGTGCTTGAAAATTTTCCCTGAATGGTCTGACAGGGTGTTGTATGCGATTGCTAGTCCCTATCTGGATGGTGATATGATCCGGGCCGCCGAGCAGATGGATTTCCTGGAAGTATGGATTTCTACCGTGATTATTTTAGTGATCATAACGGTATCCCTCTTCACGCTGTTACAGCACAAGTTGAACGAATTTGATTAAGCTCTCCCTTCTCGGCATGGATTCTTGCGTTAATGATATCCCGATCTGCATGGCTCGCCTGGGATGTCTCTCCATGTTGCCGTCTCACAAGTCCTGCGTTTAAATTGATCACTTTCTCCCTGATGCCGCCATGGCTGGGCAGGTGAGTCGATCCGTTCATGCACCATGCAAACGTCAGTGTATCGACTTGACATGCCGCTATAATTAATTACTATTAACGTATAGATGAACAACAGTGCTATCAATACTGGGTGGGGATCAGATGTTTCCTGATGCCGGGAGACGATAAGTCCTTTGGCCTCTTTCGAAAAAAGGAGGCATTCAATGAACAAAACTGTCATCGCCATAATCTTGTTAGGGTTCGTTTGTCCGGCAGGTGCGGAGAACTTCGGGCCCAACCAGCATTACATGGTCTCCCGCTCTGCTACCAGATATGAAAATTCCCGTAATTGTGTCGGATGTCACCCCGATACATTTAATCAGTTCAATGTATCTCAACACTCCAAGGCTTTTACGGACCCGCTCTTCCAGACGCAATACTTCAGGGAAATCGTTCCCCTTGCCAAAAGAAACCCGATCTACCGTGCTGCCGCCAAACGATGCATTCAATGCCATTCGCCGGTACTTTTCATGAGTCATACGGGGATGATCCATGTGCCGTCACAGGCCTCTTCCGTTGAAACCGGAATAACCTGCGATTTTTGTCACACGTTTGCAGGGTTTGCCGAAAACGGCGATTATCTGTCAGAACCGAGTGGCAAGAAACAGGGGCCTTATGAGATGGATTCGATCCATGGCGAGAAAAACGGAGCTCTTTCGGCAAGCGAATTCTGCGCCTATTGCCATAATCTTACCAACCACAACGACCTGGAAATCATGGGCACCTTCACTGAATGGAAAAAAAGCTCCCGTGGCAAAAAACTGGTAACGTGCCAGGAGTGCCATATGAGCAAGAATGGATATGGGGGGGGATTTGAACGCGGCCCTGCAGCATACCTCCAAATCGGATTTTCACAGGAGAACAAGGCTCCGATACGGGACAAACTGTTCTCTCACCTGTTTCCGGGGAGCCATAGCCAGAAGCAGCTGCAAGGGGCAGCCGCCATTGAGGCATCGCTCAGTAACACGATGATGCCAGATGGTAAAAGGATCCTCAATGTGCAGGTCATCAATTCACGAAGCGGGCATCGGCTGCCAACGGGACAAACCGATCTCCGAATGGTCTGGCTGGAAGTCACTGCATCGACAGCCAGCGGCGATCCTCTTGCTGTTCGTCACTTGAAGTCTCCCGGCTTTGGTAAAGAGGCGTACGGTTTTGCCGGCAGTGCGGAAGACGATGTGGAGGTCATTGGCACCATAGTTCCCCGTCACTCACGAGTCTATCGAACAGTATTTGCGGACGAACAGGGGAACAGGGCCCTGTCAGCCACAAGTGCCAAGTCGGTTCTCTTCGATAACAGGCTGAATCCCGATGAAACACGCAATGAAAAATATGTAGTCTCAGTACCGCTCGGGTATACCGGTCCAGTCACCATCCAGGCGAAGCTGAGCTATCTGCTTGTGCCCCCTGTCTTTACCCGTAGTCTTGCACTTCCAGACGAAACTCCTGTCATCATCGGTACGTTGCGCAAGGAGTTCAATGTCGTCGATCCGGTCAGCGATCTCCAAGCTCCCCGGTGAACTTTTCCTGAAGTTGATCCCTGTACGTGCCGGCGCGCCCCGGAAGCAGCCGCTCGAACCTTTGCGGTATGATTGCCGTGCTGCCGGTGAATCATACCGCGCTGGCTGATTTCCTCCATAGACGTTCCCCGCAGTTCCTCACCGTTCAATCTACGTCAGTCAACATCCCCCCTGAAAATCTCTGATGTCTAGTACCAAGGTACAATAGAAACTTGTCCGATTGTCCGGTAAGGTGATCTTAACTAAACATTTACTATTGTGGTCACCCATAACATGAATGGAGGAGACACTATCATGGCAACCAACGGATCCATACCCACTGCAGCGACACAAAACCAGGTCATTGGCAAGGTCATAATACTGTACGGGACAGTTAAAGCCATATCCCCTGACGGTGCTGTTCGCATCTTGGCACCGAACAGCCCGGTTTTCGCGAATGACCGTATTGTGACTGAGAGCGACGGTAATGTCTCCATTGTCATTGATGGCGCACATCCGACCCAGATGGACCTGGGACGCATGAGCAATGTCATGATTGACGAAGACGTTTACGGCGGAGTGACACCCGGCGTTATATCGGACGTAAAAGCCGAGGTCGAACAGATCCAGCAGGCCCTCATGACGGGTGAAATGCCGATCGAACTCGAAGCACCCGCAGCCGGTGGCGTTGCCAGTGCCGGGGGTGCCCACCCGCTGTTTGTCGTCAATGTGACAGGGGCCGAAGTCACCCCGACGAGCGGAGCGGAAACCATAGGGGTTACGTCCGGGGCGCCCGGCAGCGTGGAGGGGGTGTTTGCCCAGCCGTCATCGCCAGTAGCGCCTGTACCGCCGGTTGTTTCCATTGGCACAGGAGTCCATGGTGGAAGCGCCGTGGAGGGGCACCCGGTCACCTTTACCATCAGCCAGGACGTGGCGAGTGACCATGACACCGCCGTCACCGTCCAGGTTGTCGGCGCCACTGGCGACACGGCAACGCCGGGAGCCGACTACACGCCGATCACCACCCTGAACGTCATCATCCCCGCCGGGCAGACCAGCGCCACCTTCGACGTCAACACCCTTGCCGACCATATCCTTGAGGGTAACGAGACCTTCACCGCCCAGATCGTCAGCGCCAGCAACCCGAACGGCACGGTCACCGTCGGCACCTCGGCGGCCGTCGGCACCATCCTCGACAACTACACGCCGCCGGTGGTCAACATCGGCACGACCATCGGGGGGGGGAGCGCCGTGGAAGGCAGCCCGGTCACCTTCACCGTCAGCCAGGACGTGGTGAGCGACCATGACACCACCGTCACCGTCCAGGTCGTCGGGGTCAGTGGCGACACGGCAAGCGCCGGTGCGGACTACACGCCGATCACCACCCTGAACGTCGTCATCGCTGCGGGTCAGACCAGCGCCACCTTCGACGTCAGCACCCTTGCCGACCATATCCTTGAGGGTAACGAGACCTTCACCGCCCAGATCGTC
>CALMBF010000007.1 GCA_937860145.1 uncultured Geobacter sp. | reverse complement strand
GAGATCTAGTACGGTCTCGTGGGCTCGGAGATGTGTATAAGAGACAGTGTTTACCGTACATCTCGGCCATGATGGCTCCTGGGTCCACCCCCCTGGCCAGTGCCTGGCCATGCTCGCGGTAGGTGGCGACAACGGCGTCCCCTGGGGTGAGAGCCTCCATGACCCCCACGGCGACCGCCTCCTCCCCGTTGTAGAGATGGAGGAACCCCCGGATCTTGGTGGCACTGTAAAGTTCGGCCGACTTCTCCTCGAAGCGGCGGATGAGGAGCATCATCCGCAGCAGGCGGTGCAGTCTCTCCTGTCTGCTTTCCGTTGTCATGACGCTCCGCTCCCTTCCAGCGTTGATGTGTCCCCTTCGGGAAGCCCCAACTCCCTGGCCTTCAGCAGGCGGCGCATGATCTTGCCGCTCCTGGTCCTGGGAAGGTTGTCCACAAAGGAGATCTCCTTCGGAGCAACGGCCGAGCCGAGCCTGGCGCGGCCAAACCCTATAAGGTCAAGACGGAGGTCGTCGCTGGGGGTGAGCCCCTGTTTCAGAACGACAAATGCCTTCACCAGTTCGCCGATTACCGGCTCCGGTTTGCCGATCACCCCTGCCTCGGCCACGGCCGGGTGCTCCATCAGGGCGCTCTCCACCTCGAACGGTCCCACCATGTGGCCGGCGGTCTTGATGATGTCGTCGGCCCTGCCGACGAACCAGAAATAGCCGTCCCTGTCGCGCCGTGCCAGGTCGCCGGTTATGTACCAGCCGTCGACAAAGCATTTCCGGTACCGTTCCTCGTCGTGGAGGTATTCCCTGAACATGGAGGGCCAGCCGGGCCTGAGCGCCAGTTCTCCCTCCACGTCCGCTTCTTCGATGGTCTCGACGCGGTCGTCAGCCATCCTCCTGACGATGGCCGCCTCTATCCCGGGGAGGGGGAGCCCCATGGAGCCGGGGCGGATCTCCTGGGACACATAGTTGGCGATCATGATACCGCCGGTTTCCGTCTGCCACCAGTTGTCGTGGATAGGGAGGCCGAGGACCTTCTCGCCCCAGATGACCGCCTCAGGGTTGAGCGGTTCGCCAACGCTGTGAACGAGGCGCAGTCTGGAAAGGTCGAAACGGCGTCTCTGCTCCTCAGGGGCGCGCATCAGCATCCTGATGGCGGTCGGTGCCGTGTACCAGACGGTGACCTTCTGCTCTTCCAGGATGCGGTACCAGCGTTCCGCGTCGAAATCCGCTTCATCGACAATGCTGGTGATGCCGTGGGCAAGGGGGGCGAAGATGCCGTAGGATGTGCCGGTGACCCAGCCGGGGTCGGCGGTGCACCAGAAGATGTCGTCCCTGTGGAAATCCAGGACGTACTTGCCGGTAAGGTAGTGGGTGAGGATGGCGTTGTGGACGTGCACCGCCCCCTTCGGCATGCCGGTGGTGCCGCTGGTGAAGTGGAGGATGGCCATGTCATCTGGGGAGGTGGGGGGTATGGTGAAATCCGTGCTTGCCTCTGTCATCAGCCGTGACAGTGACCTGACCCGTTCGTCGCGGTGCTCCGGCGTATCGGTCAGGAGCACGAACCTGAGGGCAGGCAGACGCTCCCACAGCGCGGCGATTTTCTTCTGGTACTGCCGCTCCGTGGTGACCAGGACCTGTGCGTCGCCCCGCGCCATGCGCTGGCAGATCGGTTCGGGACCGAAGGCCGAAAAGAGGGGACAGAAGACGCTCCGGTTTTTCACCGTGCCGAGGGCGGCGACGTACAGTTCCGGAATCCTGCCGGAAAGGCAGAAGACCCGTTCTCCCGCGGTTACTCCCAGCGACACGAGCATATTGGCGAAACGGTTGCTCCGCTCCCGCAGGTCGGCAAACGTCAGGTCCAGCAGTTCGCCACCCTTGCCCAGCCAGCGGATGGCCACCTTCTGGGCGAGGGGGCCTAGGGCGTGGCGATCCACCGCTTCGTGGGAAAGGTTCAGGCCATTCCCCCCCGGCAGGCCCGCCAGTTCCGCCCGTACCGAGTCCCACCCGAACGAAGCCCGGCACTGTTCGTACTGCAGGAGATGGGGTTGTATGGCCAGTCTGTCCGGATCTTTTTTGATCGTCGGATATCTCATACGAGCACCTTCCGGAATCTGCGTGTCGTCAGCAGCACCTTGCGGGTACAGTGCTGGTCGCAACAAGGACGACACTGATCATGTAAATTATATAGCAATAATTAACTTATTCTACCGGTTGGCAGTGGCTGGATGCCGGGAGGGGGAAGCCTTGCTGTTGACAGGGGTGCAGTGGCGATGGCCGTAGAACGGAAACGGCCCGCCGGGTGAGGGCGGGCCGTTGTGGAGGTACCTGGTGGTGTGGTTCCGAGAATCAGTTCGGCAGGGACGGGAGCTCCAGCCCGACCATTTTCTGCACCATCCTCACGACCTGGCAGCTGTAGCCGAATTCGTTGTCGTACCAGACATAGAGAACGCAACGGTTCTTCTGGACGATCGTTGCGAGGGAGTCGACAACGCCCGCATGCCGTGAACCGACAAAATCGCTGGAAACGACTTCAGGCGAGTTGGTGTAGTCGATCTGGTTCTGCAGGGGTGAGTCGAGGGATATCCCCCGCAGGTAGCCGTTCAGCTGGTCGCAGTCCACCTCTGCCCCGAGTTCCAGGTTGAGAATCGCCAGGGAGACGTTGGGGGTCGGAACGCGGATGGCATTGCCGGTCAACTTGCCCGCCAGTTCGGGGATCGCCTTGGCAACGGCCTTGGCGGCGCCGGTTTCGGTGATGACCATGTTCAGCGGGGCGCTGCGGCCCCGGCGGTTATTCTTGTGGTAGTTGTCGATCAGGTTCTGGTCGTTGGTGTAGGAGTGGCAGGTCTCCACGTGGCCGCTGACGATGCCGAACTTGTCGTTGACAGCCTTGAGTACCGGTACGATGGCGTTGGTGGTGCAGCTGGCGGCGGAAAAAAGCCGCTCCTCAGGGGTGAGCAGCTGGTCGTTCACCCCTGCAACGACGTTGGGGATATCTCCCTTGCCAGGGGCGGTGAGGATGACCTTGGAGATCCCCTTGGCCTTCAGGTGACGGCCGAGTCCCTCCCGGTCGCGCCACTTGCCGGTATTGTCGATGAGGATCGCGTTGTTGATGCCGTACTGGGTGTAGTCCACATTCTCCGGCGCATCGGCGTAGATGATCCGGATCATGTTGCCGTTGGCGATAATGGCGTTTTCCTCTTCATCGATGGTGATGATACCGTTGAAGGGGCCGTGGACCGAGTCTCGGCGGAGCAGGCTGGCGCGTTTGACCAGGTCGTCGCTGCTCCCCTTGCGCACCACTGCCGCACGGATACGGAGCTTTTCGCCGCTGCCCGCCTTCTCGATGAGGATGCGGGCCAGCAGGCGGCCGATGCGGCCGAAACCGTAGAGAACGATGTCCTGCGGTTCGCTCAGGAGCGTTGCGCGACCGGTGTTGATGCCGGCGAGCTCCCGGAGTACGAACTCATCGGCACTCTGGGTTGTCTTCACTGTCTGGTAGCGGGTGGTCAACCGGCCGAGGTCGATACGGGCCGGGGCAAGGTCCAGCCGTGCAATGGCGGACAGGATAGGGAAAGAGTCGCAGGCGGAAAGCTCGCTGTCCAGGATCAGCCGGGCAAAGCGGTGTGCCTTGAGGATGTCGATCGATGAGATGTTGACCAGGGAGCGGCCATATACCGTGATGACGACGTTGTTGTTACGGTACAGATGGCCGATAAGGGGGAGCATCTGCTCTGCAAGTTCTTCCTGGGTTTGCCACTCCTTGAGATGTGCTACCTGTTTCTGAAGGTTCATGATGGGTCCTCTTTGACAGTTAAATCTCAGCTGACGAACGCCGGTTGAACGGTCGCGGCAGCCGGCAGGGTTATCTAAAACCGTTAATGATTAATATATTTACTCAGCGTAAACAAGATAAAAAGTATTAACAAATTTCCTGTGGTCTGACGGCAGGCATGAAAAAAGGGGGGATCGGTTGATCCCCCCTTTCGCATTGGCCGTTGCGGTTTGCTACTGCTTCAAGGGCTCCGCCTCCGCTGTGGGAGCAGCCAGAGGCACCCCCCGCGACCAGAGGTGCTTGCCGTACTTCCAGTAGCCTCTGACGTTGCAGAGCCGTGAGTCCTTCGAGTGATCCACCGTCACGACATTGCCGTTGATGAGCGGTTGCAGGTGCTTTGACAGGGCAGTTCCGCCTCCACCGGTCAGGACGATGGTGTCGATATCCCAGTCATCACTCCAGAGCCGGTCGACCTCGTTGGCAATAGCGGTCGCCAGTTGGCCGAAGATGAGCTCGGTGGGGGCCTTGAGGTCGTACTCCTTCCCCTTGATCTTGATCATCCCCCGTTCGACGGCGTCGTAGAGGCGATAGATTTCCACGTTGACGTTGCTTTTCTCCCGCAGTTTGCCTGCGATCATGCCGAACGCCTTGGCAATGCCGGTGTCGGTGGTGCGACTCCCCCGCTCGGAGTAGCGCATCTTGTCGGCCACGGTGAAGTCTGCCGTTTTGAAGCCCACATCGACGATGCCGATCTTTTCGTGCAGGTACCGCTTGTCCCCCAGTTCTCCCAGATCGTTCATCATGAGGTTGAACAGCGAGCCGAATGGTTGGGGGATTACCTTGACTTCGTTGATTTTGATGACCTTCTCTTCCCGTTTGCCGTTCAGGCTGGTGAGTATGACCTTGTGGTCCCCCTGGAGCACCTTGATCAAGGATTCACGATAATCGCGGTAGTAACCGATGGGGAGGCCGGTCACCAGTCCAACCGGCATGTACGAGCCGACCAGCCGCGCTGCCGCGGCAAGTGCCAGGGGTTTTGCATAGGTGCTGAAAAACTGTGACTGGTCGAGGGTGAAGGAGCGTACGTTGCTCTGGCGCTCGGCCATCTCCCCGATGAAGTAGGATTTCCCGTCCACCTCGATATGAATGTTTTCGTCAGGGGACGATTCACCCAGAATCCCCCCCTTGAACTGGATGTCGGTCGCTTCGCCGAGCAGTGATTTGAACACAAGGGTACGGGTGCCGTTTGATGCCTTGGTAAATCCGAAACCGATGTCAATAGCGAGAATTTCCATGCATCTACTCCTTGTGTCCCGGGGGTATAGGGGGGTAAGCCTTTATTAAACCGGGCAAAGATACCACCCGGTTTCAAGCGTTGTCAATATGATTGCTGCGGTCCAAGCAGCTATGAATTGACATTTAGGGTGTTGCTGCATAAGATTGCGGCATGAAGAAAATCCTCGTTGTGAGCACGTCGGACTCCTTTGTCGAAAGAAACAGCACACTCCTGCGCAGAAGCGAGTTCAGGATTTTTTCTGCATCCGATTCTTCCCAGGCGCTCGCAGCCATCAAGGAACAGGGGACGGAGCTGGTACTGGTCGATATCCACCTCGATGATATGGAAGGGGAGACATTCTGCGGGGTTGTGAGGAGTGAGACAGGGTTCGGCCCGATCAAAATCATTCTCGTCTGCAAGGATGAACCCGAGGAGTACACCAGGTTACGTGACAGTGGCGCCGATGCCCTCATCGCCAAACCGATAAAACCTTTGCAGCTGGTCAAAACGGTCGGCCAGTTTCTTACCATTCACATGGTCAGAAGCAGACGGGTGTCGTTGCGGGTGAAGGTGGCCAGCAAGAAGGAATCTGTCGAATTCTACTGCATGTCCCACAATATAAGCATCTCCGGCATGCTGATCGAGACGGAATACTTTCTCGAAGTGGGGGGCATTATCCAGTGCTTCTTCACCATTCCCGGTTCGATCCAGGTCGAAACCGAAGGGGAGGTGGTCCGTACTGCCAGGACGTTGGACGGCGCCCACCAGTATGGCATACAGTTCATTAGTCTCGACAGCTATTACCGCAAAGAGATAGATAAGTACATCGCCTCAATCGTCAGGAACGAGACCCCCCCCGATACCCTCCTGAACAGGTAGTCCCCCGCGTTTTCCCCCTACTGCAGGACAACATTGTCCACATTCGCGGTACCGGCCGCCACGGTAATCGATCTGAGAATGGTCGGCGCTCCCCTGGCTGCGAAGCTGCTGTCGTATCCTCCCTGAAGAGTAACCTCTATCGCCTTGTTCATCATGAGATGCTCGTCCAGAAGCCCGGCCGGCATCCTGATCGTGTCGCCTTGCCCTGCCGAGGCATACGCGTCGGCCATCGTCGTCGTGTACGTGGGGAGTGTCGGGGCTGCCACCATGATCCTGCGCAGGACTGCCCCGAAGTTCACGGCCAACGTGCGGTCGTAGGCGGCGGAGGGGGAGAAGTTGATGAGGCAGTTGCCGTTATAGACCGAATCGCACCCTGACCAGCCGTACAGGTATGAGCCACTGCCGGGTGCCGGGGTCAGGGTGATATACCCTGTTTCCTCGGGTGTCCTGCTGCAGTCTGCCGAACAGCTGGCATCACCGGTTGAAAAGGTCACGGACCCGTTCCCCCTGCCGAGGAAGGATATGCTCACGTTGTAGGGAGTGGTTGAGGCGACGGCAGTGCCGGTGAGCGGGACAGCGAGAGCGGTGCGGTTGGCGGCGTTCGCTGAGGTTATGGTGAGTGTATCGGTCCTGGTGCCCAGGGTGATCGGATCGACAAAGCGTACCTCGACGGTACAGCTGCTGCCGGCGGCAATGACCGGGGTCGAGCTTCCGCAGGTCCCGTACTGGGGAGCAAGCTGGAAGGGGCTGTTGACCCCTCCGGCCAGCGCCATGGAGTCGACCGTTACCGCAGCGCTTCCCGGATTGGCCAGGGTCAGGAGGGTCGAAAGATACATGACGGTTGAGTTGACCTGGATCTTGCCGAAGTCGTGGCTTGCCGGGGTCACGGTGATGCCGCCTGCTTCCCCCGAGCGGTTGAAGAGGAGGGAATAACCGGCATTGGTGCTGCTCAGGGAGAGGAGGTCGTTGCCGCTGCCGTCAAGGTCTCCCGAGGCGATGGCGGTGGGAAGGGCTCCCGTGGCGAAGGTTTCCGCTGCAGTGGCCGGCACAAAGGTCGCATCCCCCTTGCCGGCCAGAACTGACACGCTGTTGTTCCCGTTGCCCGCAACTGCCAGATCGGGGACCCCGTCCCTGTTCAGGTCAAGGGCAATAATGTCCGCGGGATTCAGGGCGGGATCGGCCGGATTCGTTATGCTCAGCGTGTTGCCGGTGCTCAAGGTGCCGCTTCTGTTCCCCTTAATGATGGAGACGGTGGCATCACTGCTGTTGAGCACTGCCAGATCTCTTATCCCGTCGTTGTCGAGATCGGCTGCAACCAGCGCAACGGGGAGGGTGCCGACAGAAATGTCGGCTCCCGGCGCAAACGTCCCGACACCGTTCCCCCTGAAAACCGTTGCTTTGCCTGCGCTGCTCCGTGATATGGCGATATCGTCGATATCGTCGCCATTGACGTCGCCGACCGCAACGGCCGAGATGGCATCCGCGGGTGACGTGCTCACGGTCCCCTGCACGGTCATTGTGCCGGTGCCGTCGTTTAGGAGTATGGAGACGGTGTTGTCGCCACTGTTGACAACGGCAAGATCGTTTCTGCTCCCGCCCCCCTTGAAATCGCCAACGGCCATGGCTTTCGGCATCGCACCCACGGCGACGTCCTGGACTATTTTGGTGAAGGAGCCGTCCCCGCTTCCCAGGAATATCGAGATGCTGCCGGCGCCGGGGTTCGATACCGCAAGATCCGTTATCCCGTCGCCGTTGACGTCGGCTGCCACGACCGACCCGGAAACTGTTGCCGCTCCCGGGTCGCCGGGCAGTGCCAGGTCACTCTGGGAGGAAAAACCGCCGCTGCCGTTGCCGAGCATGACCCGCAGATAATGGGAGGTGCCGTTGGCCAGGGAGAGTGCCATGTCCTGGTTGCCGTCCTGGTTGAAGTCCGCGAAGACGGCTGATGTGGGAACGTAAGGGGAGACAGTGGTCGTTGCTGCTGCCGTGAACGTGACGGCCCCTGCCGGCAAAGCTGCGAAGAGCGCAAGCGTGAGCGCAACAGTCCCCATTTCCGTTCGTTTCATGTCATGCCTCCCTTTTCCTTCATTATACCGGGTAACCTTGCAAAATATAAACCATTATCCGGGGTGAGAACTGCCGGTGACGTAACGTCACCACCACGTTTATAACCAGTTGCTGCCAGTGTTGTAAATATGCTACAGTTGGCGAAATTATTTCCATCCCACGGGGGTTGTATGGCGATTGCAGCGAAAGTACAGGCGTGTATCGAAGGAGCATCCTGGATCAGGAGAATGTTCGAGGAGGGGGGGCGTCTGCGCCAGCAGTTCGGAGACGAGAATGTCTACGACTTTACCCTGGGCAATCCGAACATCGACCCCCCGGCGAAATTCTATGCCGAACTGCAAGGCCTGGCCAACGCGCCCAAGCCGGGGATTCACCGCTACATGAGCAATGCGGGGTACGACGAGACCCGCGGCGCCATAGCCTCCATGCTCGCCGGAGTTTCCGGTATGGCGGTCACCGCAAGCCAGGTCGTCATGACCTGCGGCGCCAGCGGCGCACTCAATGTGGTCCTGAAGACCATACTCAACCCCGGGGAAGAGGTTATCATCCTTACCCCCCACTTCGTCGAGTACAAGTTCTACATTGACAATCACGGCGGGGTCCCCCGCGAGGTCTGGACCGACAGGGAGACCTTCCAGCTCGACATCCCGGCCATCGAGGCGGCCATCACCGACAAGACCCGGGCCCTCATCATCAACACCCCGAACAACCCGACCGGCGTCATCTATCCTGCCGAATCCCTGCGGCAGCTCGGCGAAATGATAGAGCGGAAGGAGCGGGAGCTCGAGCGACAGATCTACGTCATCTCCGACGAGCCCTATGCCCGTATCTCCTACGACGGCCATGCCGTGCCCAACATCTTCCCCTACGTCACCAACTCCATCGTGGTGACCTCCCACTCGAAGGATCTTGCCCTGCCGGGGGAGCGGATAGGGTACCTGGCCGCCAACCCGTCCATGACCCACGTCGAACTGTTCATGGAGGGGGCGATCTTCTGCAACCGGACCCTGGGGTTCGTCAATGCCCCCGCCCTCATGCAGCGTCTGGTGGCCAAGCTGCAGCACGAATCGGTCGACATCAACGCCTACCAGCAGAAACGGGACATCCTCTACGACAACCTTACCCGCCTGGGGTTCACCATGGTCAAGCCTGATGGCGCCTTCTACCTCTTCCCCAAGTCTCCCCTGGCAGATGACGTGGCCTTTGTGCGTGCCGCCCAGAAACACAACCTGCTGCTGGTTCCCGGCGCCGGGTTCGGCGCTCCCGGCTACTTCCGCGTCGCCTACTGTGTGGACATGGGGATGATCGAGCGGAGCCTCCCCGCCTGGCGGGCCCTTGCGGTAGAGACCGGCATCTGCGGTGCCAGCTGATGACGCCGACCATCCTTGTCGTAGACGACGAAGAGAGCATCCGCATGGCGCTCCAGGGGATCCTGGAGGACGAAGGGTACCGGGTGACCACGGCGAATGACGGTCTCGATGCCCTGGCAACGCTGCAGAAAGAGCTCCCCGACCTGGTGCTGCTCGATATCTGGATGCCGAGGCTGGACGGCCTGGAGACGCTGCAGCGGTTGAAGGAGCTCTATCCCGACCTGCCGGTGGTCATGATCTCCGGCCATGGCACCATCGAGACGGCCGTCAGGGCGACCAAGCTGGGCGCCTTCGACTTCATCGAAAAGCCCCTCTCCCTGGAGAAGGTGCTGGTGATCGTCCACAACGCCATCGGCATGAGCCGGCTGAAAGAGGAGAATGCCTCACTGCGCGGCATGATCCAGGAGCGTTTCGAGATGGTGGGGGATTCGGAACCGGCGCGGCTGCTGCGGGAACAGATCCGTATCGTGGCCCCGACCAGCGCCTCCATCCTGATCAACGGCGACAGCGGCACCGGCAAGGAATCGGTTGCCCACATGGTGCACCGCTTCAGTTCACGGAGCGACAAGCCGTTCGTCACCATCAACTGCGCGGCAATCCCCGAGGAGCTGATCGAGGCGGAGTTGTTCGGCTACGAAAAGGGGGCCATCCCCGGAGCCACATCCCAGCGGAAGGGGCGTCTGGAGCTGGCTGACGGCGGTTCACTGTTCCTGGGCGAGATACGGGAAATGCCCCTGGCCTGCCAGGCAAAGCTCCTCCGCGTGATCGAGCAGCACCATTTCGAGCGGGTCGGAGGGGGGCGGAGCATCGACGTCGACGTGAGGATCATGGCATCGAGCAGTTTCCCCCTGGAGGAGGCGGTGAAGGCCGGGACGTTCAGTGAACAGCTCTACTACATGCTCAATGTCGTCCCTTTCGACCTTCTTCCCCTGAGGGAACGGCGCGAGGATATCCCCGCCCTCATCGAGCATTTTCTCGAACAGTTCTGCCTCAGGGAGATGCGGGAGCGGAAGACGATCCACCCCGAAGCCGTCGAGCTGATGCAGAGCTACGACTGGCCCGGCAACATCAGGGAGTTGAAGAACATCATGGAACGCCTGGTCATCATGTCCCCCGGCAGGACCATAACCGTAGACCAGTTACCTGACGCCATCATGGAGATCCGCTCCCCCCACAAGCTCGACCATGCCCTTGAGGTGCACTCCCTCCGGGAGGCCCGGGAAGAGTTCGAGCGGGAGTTCATCATCCAGAAGCTCGACGAGAACGACTGGAACATTACCCGTACCGCCGAGGCCATCGAGCTGGAGCGGAGCAACCTGCACCGCAAGATCAGGAGCTACGGGATCGACATGAGGAGCAGGGGGGGGTAACTCCTCCCCGGTTGAGCCGCCTCGCGAGAAATCCGGCATCATCTGCCAAAAGCCCCACGGTCTTAGCCGCGGGGCTTTTGCGTTATCTGGCACCGAGGAGGGCGTTGCACCATGGGGTAGTCGTCACCATGGGGGAAAACTAAGCAAAAACAGAGTTGACAAATAGGACCTTTTTTGTCATGTTTGCCAGAGTCAACGGCGCCGCACTCCTGAGAACGGGAAATCCTCTTCGCTGTGTATCCCCTTGGACAGGAATCGTCAGAATGGTTAAAAAAGACATTCAAATCCCCCTTACAGACCTGATCACCAGCCTTTCAGACGTCATCGACCTGGTCAATCCGGCCCTGGTCAACCATCACCAGATGGTCGCCTATGCCGCCTACAACATCGCCGCGCACATGGGGTTGCCGGCCAAGCAGCGCAACGAGCTTGTTCTCGCCGGCAAGCTGCACGATATCGGCGCCCTTGCTAGCAAGGAGCGCGCCAAGACCATGCAGTTCGAACTGTCCAATCCCCAGCGGCATGCGGAGATGGGGTGGCTCCTGCTGCGCGGCTTCGAGCCCCTCAGCGGGGTTGCGGAACTCATCCGTTTCCACCATGTCCGCTGCGATGCCGGAGAGACCGGTATCACGGTATCCCCGGACGTGATGGTCGGCAGCCACATCCTGCACCTCGCCGACCGGGTAGCGGTGCTGCTGAGGAAGACCGTCAACCCCCTTGCCCAGCAAAAACGGATCTGCCGGCAGATCGTCGAGCAGTCAGGGGGGATGTTCCTCCCCCAGGTGGTCAAGGCGTTTCTCAAGCTGGCGGAAAAGGAGTATTTCTGGCTTGACCTCTGTGCCCCCTCCCTTGGCTCGTTCCTCACCCGCCGGATCACCCTGGAAACCATCGAGCTCGACCTGAACGGTCTCCTTGCCCTGTCCAACATATTTGCCAAGATCATCGACTTCAGATGCCCCTTTACTGCCACCCATTCCAGCGGCGTTGCCGCCAGCGCTGCGGCGCTGGCCAGGCTTGCGGGCTGTTCCGAGAGGGAGTGCGAAATGATGAAGGTCGCCGGATTCTTCCACGACCTGGGCAAGCTGGCGGTCCCCGCTGAGATACTGGAAAAGCCGGGCAGGCTGTCACCCCGGCAGCAGGAGATCGTCCGCTGCCACCCCTTTTACACCTACCGCACGCTGGAGCGCATCGACGACCTCTCCACCATCAACAGCTGGTGTTCGTTTCACCACGAGAGCCTTGACGGTACAGGATACCCGTTTCGCCTCACCCAGCGGAGTCTCCCCTTGGGTTCCCGGATCATGTCCGTTGCCGACGTGTTCACCGCCATCACCGAAGACCGCCCTTACCGCGAGGGGATGTCCGCTGACAGGGCTTTCGCCGTTCTTGACGAGATGGTGGCGAACGCAGCTCTCGACGGCAACGTGGTAAATCTTCTGGCCAGTAATTTCGATGAGATCAACTCCGTCCGAATCGCTGCCCAGGGGGTCACGGTCAATGAGTACCGTGACCTGCAGCACCAGCTTGTCGGTTACGCCTAGTTCGGGAATTACCCGTACATCATCCAGTAAAGGAGCAGACAATGTCGATTACGTGGAACAACAATCTTCTGACCGGTGTCGAGCTGATTGACAGCCAGCACAAGGAGCTCTTCGGCAGGTTCGATTCCCTCGTTGCGGCCTGTAACCAGGGAAAGGGGAGGGATGAGGTCATGCGCCTGCTGCAGTTCCTCGATGACTACATCAGGGAGCATTTCGCCGCCGAGGAGCAGCTGCAGATCAAGCATAACTACCCCCATTACGGCGAGCACAAGGCCCAGCACGTCAGCTTCGTCGCTGACGTCGACCGCCTGAAGAAACAGTTTCTCTCCGAAGGGGCCACCCTGCCTCTGGTGATCCAGACCAACCAGGCCCTGGTCAACTGGCTCATCCAGCATATCAGTAGCGTCGATCTCGCCTTTGCCCGGTTCATCAAGGAGAGAGCGGCATCCTGACGTGAGGGACAGCCTGCCTTTCGCTCCGGCTGTCATTCGCGGCATGACGGGAGCAGGTCGTTTCAGGGTGCCGGCGAACAGTACAGCCTGCCCGTTACCATGGGGTAAGGCTGTCTTCTTATTCTCATGCATGGAGTGTCCACGATCTTTTCGACTGTTTTGGAGCAGGCGGTTGTTGACAGCATGGGAGTAATTCAATAACCTGTTAAACTGTCTTTAATTGCACAATGTTATCCCGGGAGGAGTTATGATCCGCAGTAAACATCTCTGCAGTGCCGTGACGGTCGTTGCCCTTGTCGTGCTGCTTGCTGCCATTGCAGCGGCAGAACCGGCCGTTTTCTCCTTCGACCGTTCCTTCTACCCCTACTACCCCTCGCTCATCAAGTGGGACAAAAGCGATGTGCCCTTCACCCCGCCACAAACGTGCGGCCAGTGCCACGTGAAGCAGTTCGCCGAATGGAACGGCTCGGTGCATAACATGGCTCTTGTGGACCCGATTTACCAGGGAGAGCTGAACAAGGCGGTCAAAGCCGTGGGACACGATATCACGCGCCAGTGCGAAGGGTGCCATTCGCCCGCGGGTATGCTCACCGGGGAGATCAAGGGGGCCGGGCTGGCCGGACTGTCGCCCATGGCCCGTGCCGGCGTTTCCTGCGATATCTGTCACTCCATCAGCGGTGTGACCCACCAGCAGACACCCAGCCGGGACCCGGAAAACGGCTCCATGATCCTGTCCCCCGGTGAGAACGGGACGCCGGTGAAACGTGCTCCGTTCAAGCCGGGACCGACGTGCGGCGGCGGGTTCCACAAGTGCGAACAGACGTCGTTCCAGCTCAAGGCCGACCTGTGCGCCTCCTGCCACCAGGTGTACCACTACGACTCCCACTTCCCCCTGGAGGCGACCTACAACGAATGGAAAAGCGGTCCCTATGCCCAGCTGGACATCCTCTGCCAGGACTGCCACATGGTGGATATCAAGATGTTCCGCGAAGTTGCCGATACCTTCAGGAAACCGGAACGGGGGGACTACCGCCACTATTTCAACGGTGCCAACTACCTCCTCTCCTACCTGGGGGCCGCTGCGGCCAAAAAGGCGGGTGACACGACCCTGGCGAAACGGCTCATGTCCCAGTACGACATGGCCGTGGAGCGGTTGAAGAGCGCGGCCGACCTGGAAATATCCCCCGTCTACCGTGACGGGGCCCTGTCCGAGGTCAAGGTGCGGGTGAAGAACCTGCGTGCCGGCCACAACCTCCCCACCTCCCTCACCAACGTCCGCCAGATGTGGCTGGAGATCACCGCGAGGGACGAAACGGGCAAGGTGCTGCTGACCAGCGGAACTCTCCGCCCGGATGGCTCCCTTCCCGAGGACGTCAGGATCTTCAATTCCGACGGCATGGGCAAGGATTTCCACTTTGCGATCGACCCCTGGGTAGTGACCGCCTTCCAGCGCCACGACACGATTCCTCCCCGGGGGTACAAGGATGTCTACTACGGCATCAACCCGATTGCCGGGGTGAAACATGTGACTGTCGAGGTCAAGCTGCGCTACCGCCAGGCCGACCAGGGGGTTGCCGAGGCGCTCCTGGCCGCGGTTCCCAAGGACATCGACCTCGCGGCGCAGTATGGCCTCGACAAGGTGCCCCGGTTGCCGGTGGTTGACATGGTGGTAAAGGAGGAGAAGCTGGTGGTGAGCAAGCACTAGTCATGGCCACTGACGATATCTCCAGACTGAAGATCGACAAGCAGGCGCTCGGCCGTCGCCCGGGTGGGCGCCGGCGCAGGATTCTCCTGGTCGGCCCCGTCGTGGTGGTGCTCCTCGCCGTTATCCTCTGGAAAACGGTGCTGAGCCCGGTGATCCAGATTGAAACGGTCACCGTCACCCAGGCCTACCCCTCCCAGGCATTCACCCTCCTCAATGCCAGCGGCTACGTGGTGGCCCAGCGCAAGGCGGCCCTGGCTGCCAAGGCCACCGGCCGGCTCGACTGGCTCGGGGTGGAGGAGGGGAGCCGGGTGAAGACGGGCGAGGTCATTGCCCGCCTCGAGGGGCGGGACGCAGATGCCTCCCTTCTCCAGGCGGACGCCTCCCTGAAGGCGGCCCGGGCCCAGAGCGAGCAGGCTGCGGTGGAGTATGCCGATGCCACGAGAAACCTGAAGCGGCAGAAGGAGCTCCTGGCCCAGGGGGTGGTCTCCCAGTCGGACTACGACAGCGCCGAAGCGCGTAACGACCGGGCAAAGGCGGCGGTGGCCGCGGCCCGGGCCAACGTGAAGGTGGCGGAAGGGGCGTTGACCGGGGCTGACGTTGCTCTCGACTACACCCGCATCCGCGCCCCCTTCGACGGCGTGGTACTGACCAAGAACGCCGACGTGGGGGATATTGTCACCCCCCTTGGGGCGGCGGCCAACGCCAAGGCGTCGGTGGTCACCATTGCCGACCTGGCTTCCCTGAAGGTGGAAGCGGACGTCTCCGAGTCGAACCTGGTGAATGTCAGGGTGGGGCAGCCCTGCGAGGTCCTCCTGGATGCCCTGCCGGGGAGCCGTTTCCGTGGCGTGGTCCATACCATCGTACCCACGGCGGACCGGAGCAAGGCAACGGTGCTGGTGAAGGTGAGCTTCGTCGACCGTGACCCGCGCATTCTTCCGGAGATGAGCGCCAAGGTCGCTTTTCTTGAGCATCCGCTGAGTGCCGGGGAGCAGATCCCGAAGACCGTCGTGCCGCCGGCAGCCCTGGTCACACGCAACGGCTCCCCCTACGTCTACCTGGTCAAGGGGGAGAGGGTGGTGGAGACCGGGGTGGCCCTGGGGGAGAAGGTGGGGGACATGCAGGAGATCACCTCCGGGGTGAAGGCGGGCGACAAGGTCGCGGTGAAGCCCCTGGAGAAGCTGAAAAACGGCTCGCGGGTCAAGAGCGGGGAGAAATGACCGGGAGCACGTCGGACATACTGGTCTCCGTGAGGAACCTCTCCAAGGCCTACCAGAGGGGGAGCCAGATCGTACCGGTCCTGGAGGATATCTCCTTTGACATTCCCGCCGGCGAGTTCCTCGCCCTCATGGGGCCTTCCGGCTCGGGGAAGAGTACCCTCCTGAACCTCATCGCCGGCATCGATAAGGTCGACACCGGGAACGTGCTGATCGACGGCATCGACATAACCACCCTGGACGAAACCGAGCTGGCGGACTGGCGCTCGGGCAACGTCGGTTTCATCTTCCAGTTCTACAACCTGATCCCCGTGCTCACCGCGTTCGAAAACGTGGAACTTCCCCTCCTCCTCACCGGGCTTTCCCGCCGCAAGCGCCAGGAGCACGTGGCAACGGTTCTCTCCCTGGTCAATCTGACCGACCGTATGGACCACTACCCCTCCGAACTCTCCGGCGGCCAGCAGCAGCGGGTGGCAATCGCCCGGGCCATGGTGAGCGACCCGGCCATTCTCGTGGCCGACGAGCCGACCGGCGACCTGGACCGCCACTCGGCCGAAGAGATCCTCTCACTCATGGACCGGCTGGTGCGGGAGTTCGGCAAGACCGTCATCATGGTCACTCACGACCCCCGGGCTGCCGAGAGGGCCCACCGCATCATCCACCTGGAAAAGGGGGTCCTGGTCCCGGTCCCCCCCTCCGTCCCGTCATGTTCTACCTGAAGCTGATCATCCGCAATGCCTTCCGCCACAAGCTGCGGGCACTCCTCACCATCATCGGCGTCGCCGTCGCCATCCTGGCCTTCGGACTGCTCCGGACCCTGGTCGGTCTGTGGTACCTGGGGGTGGAGACCTCGTCGGCCACCAGGCTGGTGACGAGGAGCTCCATCTCACTGGTCTTCTCCCTCCCCATCTCCTACCGGGAGCGGATCCGCCATGTCCCCGGCGTCACCGAGGTCAGCACCATGAACTGGTTCGGCGGGGTCTACATTTCCGAGAAGAACTTCTTCCCCAACTTCGCCGTGGAGCCGGAGACCTTCCTGAAGATCTACCCCGAGTTCGTCCTCGATCCGGCCCAGAAGAAGGCGTTCCTGGCCGACCGGCAGGGGGCGGTTGCGGGGCGCAAGCTTGCGGCCAAGTACGGGTGGAAGGTGGGGGACAGGATTACCCTCAAGGGGACCATCTTCCCCGGCCAGTGGGAGTTCGTCCTGCGGGGGATCTACTCCGGCGCCCAGAAGAGCACCGACGAGACCCAGTTTTTCTTCCACTGGAATTATCTCAACGAAGTCATGCGCAAGACCATCCCCCGCCGGGCCGACCAGGTGGGTCTCTTCACTCTGGCAGTTGCCCGGCCCGATCTGGCCGCTGAGGTCTCCCAGGCGGTGGATGCCCTGTTCAAGAACTCCCTGGCCGAGACCCGTACCGAGACGGAGAAGGCCTTTCAGCTCAGCTTCGTCGCCATGACCGAGGCGATCATGGTCGCCATCCAGATCGTCTCCTACGTGGTGATCGTCATCATCATGGTGGTGGCGGCCAACACCATGGCCATGACCGCCCGGGAGCGCCTCGGCGAGTACGCCACCATGAAGAGCCTCGGTTTCCGTGGCTACCACATCGCCGGCACGGTCTTCGGCGAATCCCTTTTCATCGCCCTCCTCGGCGGTATCGTAGGGGTTATGGGGACCTTCCCGGCGGCCCATATCATCGAGACCGAGCTCTCCCAGTTCTTCCCGGTCTTCGCCATTTCGACTTCCACCATCATGCTCCAGCTGGCCTCCGCCGTCGCCGTCGGCATCGCCGCCGGGGCCTTCCCCACTTGGCGGGGGGCGACGATCCGCATCGCCGAAGGGCTGCGCCGGATCGGGTAGGGTGAGGTGGTTTGCCGTCCGTTGTCCAGAAAATGATTGATTTGACCCCATTCAGGTCGTACGATTACTCGCCGCCGCATCCTTCAGAGATGTTCCGGCAAGGCGTTTCAGCCGAAGATGAGATGACGAGAGGATCCATGTTTGACGTATTGTCAAAACCGAATGTCGCTGAACTGAAGAGGATGAAACTCTTCGCCGACGTGGCGGAGGAAACGATCGAGCGGGTGGTGGAGTCGTTCGTCATCCGTCGCCTGAAGAGCCGGGAGGTGCTGATCGCACCGGACCAGGACAATCATTGCCTCTACCTGGTACTCTCGGGCAGGCTCTGCGTCTACCTCGAGTCGACCCTGGACGAGCCGGTGAGCAGCTTCGGTCCCGGTGAGCCGATCGGGGAGCTCTCCGTGATCGACAAGCACACCACCTCTGCCTACGTGGTAGCCGAAGAGGACAGTCGCCTGCTGGTGCTCGATGAAAAACAGGTCTGGTCACTGGTGCAGGATTCCCATTCTTTCGCGCGCAACCTCCTGGTCAACCTCTCGGAGCGGCTGCGCCGGGCAAACCAGCTGATAAGCAGCAAGACGCGGGTGGAGGATTCCTACTTCGACTACGGTATGGTGGATGTCCTGACCGGGATGCACAGCCGCAGGTGGTTCGATCAGACCATTGGACGGGCCCTCAAGCGCTGCACGATCCCGGGCAGTCCGTTTGCTGTCCTCATGGCGGATATCGACAACTTCAGGGAGTACAACGAGCGCTATGGGCGCATCTTCGGTGACATGGCCCTCAACAAGATCGCCCGTACGATACTGGAGCACCTGCGGGCCACCGAGATGGCGGCCCGTTACGAGGAGGACCGCATGCTGGTGATGCTGCCCGAGACCGACCTGCAGCAGGCCCGGAATGTCGCCGAGCGGCTCAGGTACACCGTGATGTACACGGACATCCCCGCACCCGGCGGTCGGCTGCTCCCCCCCCTGACCATCTCAGTGGGGATCTCCCAGGCATCTGCGGAGCAGACGGTGGACGATCTCCTGCATGACGTGATGGTTGCCCTGAAGAGGGCCAAGGATATGGGGCGTAATTTCGTTTCCGATTGATGCTGCCGGCATTGACAAAGGAGTGGAGGATATGAAAGCGGGCTGGTTTGTGCGCGGCGATATCGACGGATTTTTCGGCCTGTTCGTCGACAACCTGTTGCAGCTGATGCTGATCGCCGTGCTCTGCGTCCAGGTGTGCGGCATGCCGCCGGAGCTGGTCTATGGCCGGATCATGCCCGGGGCGGCCCTCTCCATCCTCTTCGGCAACGCGTTCTACACGTGGCAGGCGCGACGCCTGGCGATCCGGACGGGACGGACGGATGTCACCGCGCTCCCCTACGGGATAAACACCGTCAGCCTCATCGCCTTCGTCTTCCTCATCATCGCACCGATCTACTTCGAGACGAAGAACCCGCAGCTCGCCTGGCAGGCAGGGCTGTTTGCCTGCCTGGCCAGCGCCCTGCTGGAGTGTGTCGGCGCCTTCGTGGGAGACTGGCTGCGCCGCCATACCCCCCGGGCGGCTCTTCTCTCCTCCCTGGCCGGCATTGCCATCACCTTCATCTCCATGGGGTTCGTGTTCCAGATCTTTGCCATGCCGGCGGTTGCCCTGGTGCCGGCGCTGTTCGTGATCACGGTCTACGGGGGGCAGGTGAAGCTCCCCCTCGGGCTTCCGGGTGGTTTCATCGCCGTCCTGCTGGGGGTGGCCATGGGGTGGGTCCTCCGCTGGTGCGGCTACCCGTTTTTCCAGCCGGTCCAGGAGACGTACCGGTTCGCCCTCCATCTTCCGACGACGTCCGTCAGCGACATGCTTGCCTTCCTGGCCAACGGCCAGGGGTGGAGGTACTTCTCCGTCATCTTCCCCATGGCGCTCTTCAACGTCATCGGTTCCCTCCAGAACCTGGAGAGCGCCGAGGCGGCCGGCGACCGGTACGATACCCGTTCCTCCCTGCTGGTGAACGGCTTCGGCTCCATCGTCGCGGCCTGTCTGGGAAACCCGTTCCCGACCACCATCTATATCGGCCATCCCGGCTGGAAGGCCATGGGGGCCCGGTGGGGGTACTCGCTCCTGAACGGGGTGGTGATCACGGGGCTCTGCCTGATCGGCGGGGTAACCCTCGTCCTCAGGGTCGTACCGATGGAGGCGATGATCGGCATCCTCCTCTGGGTCGGGCTGATCATCACCGCCCAGGCGTTCCAGGAGGTCCCGAAGAAGCACAGTGCGGCCGTGGCCCTCGGCATCATGCCGGCCCTGGCGGCGTGGGCCCTGCTGCTGGTGGAGACGGCGCTGCGCAAGGCGGGCGCCAGCCTGTACGATGTTGCCCCGAAGTTCGGCGGCGACCTGTACGTCTACGGCATCATCTCCATGAGCCAGGGGTTCATGCTCACCTGCATGGTCCTCTCCGCCATGATGGTCTTCGTGGTGGAACGGCAGTTCCTCAGGGCCGCGATCTGGACCGGCGTCGCCTCCGTCTTCTCCTGGTTCGGCATCATCCACGCCTATGCGCTGACCCCGACAGGGGTCCAGAACCGCTTCGGATTCGGCGCTGCCAGGTCTTATGCGCTCGCCTACCTGATCGCGACGCTGCTCATGGTCGCGCTCCACTACTACAACCGCGGCAGGGAGTCCGAGAGCACGGGGATCGTCGCCTGATGATCGCCCGGTGACGGAGTCCGCTGCCGTTTATACAGAAAGGAAAACCTATGAGTACGTTGCCCCCCTGTCCCCATTGCAGTTCAACCTACACCTATGAAGACGGGGAGCTGTTCGTCTGCCCGGAATGCGCCCATGAATGGAGCGGCCAGGGGGGGACGGAGGCCCCGGAGCAGAGCCCCGTCGTGCGCGATGCCTTCGGCAACCTGCTCAGTGACGGTGACACGGTGACGGTCATCAAGGACCTGAAGGTGAAAGGGGCATCGACGCCCATAAAGGTCGGCACCAGGGTGAAAAACATCCGCCTCGTGGAGGGGGACCATGACATCGACTGCCGGATCGACGGGTTCGGCGCCATGCAGCTCAAGTCGGAGTTCGTGAAAAAGGCGTAGGGGAGGATGGCGGATGCCGTCGCTCCTGCCTGTAACGACAACGCCCCGCCGGGATATCCGGCGGGGCGTTTGTGTGTGGTGCGGTGTGACCTAGTTTTCCGGCAGCTTGGCCGGGTCCTCGGTGGCGGCCTTCTTGAAGTTCCTGATGCTGCTCCCCAGGGCCTGGCCGATCTGGGGGAGTTTCCCGGGGCCGACGACCACCAGGAGTATGGCCAGGATGATGATCATCTCCGGCATGCCAATTCCAAACATGTTGTCTCCTTTGCGCCCTTGTCAGGCGGCTTTTTTTAGTACGGCAACTCCGTCCGCTGCGAGTTCGTCGATGATGATCCCGGCAACGTCGTCAAGCTTCGGCCGGACGACCGGCGAGAGCTGGTCGCTGGCGTCCAGGGAGGCGGGGAGGACCCCCAGGAGGGTGACCTTCTCCGGGCAGAACCCCCGGATCTCGCTCATCAGCAGGGTCTCCTGAATGCCGATCTGGTGGGGGGAGAGCTTCACCGGGATCCCCCCCAGCATGATCTCCTCCTTCTCGTAACGGCGCAGTTCCCCCGGCGCACCCTGTCCCTCGATGACATCCAGGATGTAGATCCGCTCCGCCTCCTCGAACTTGTGGGTCACCATGATCCCCAGGGTGCCGCCGTCGTACAGCTCCACCTCCTCGGGGAAGTCGTAGTTCGCCTCCAGGTGCCTGATGGCGTGGACCCCGAACCCCTCGTCGCCGAGGAGCAGGTTGCCGGCTCCAAAAATCAATGTCTTCATAATGTCTTCCCTTATTTAGCCTTTTCCCACTAACGTCCGATTTCGAGTCGAGGTCAAGGAAGGGGAGCGACCACGCGGAGGCGTAGCAGCGCTACGCCGCACAAGATGGTCGCGAATCCTGACGCCGAGATCGGCCGAAAGCGGCCGTTATTCTACAGAACTTTGACCTTCGTAATTTCCTTCCCCTCCGGGTCGATGGTATGCACCGCACAGGCGATACACGGATCAAAGGAGTGGATCGTCCGGAGCACCTCCAACGGCTTTTCTTCCTGGGCCACCGGGTTGCCGATCAGTGATGCCTCGTAGGGGCCCATGTTCCCCTTCTCGTCCCGGGGGGAGGCGTTCCAGGTGGAGGGGACGACGGCCTGGTAGTTCTTGATCTTCCTGTCCTCGATGACCATCCAGTGGGAGAGGGTGCCCCGGGGCGCCTCGTGGAAGCCGACCCCCTTGTACTCGCCCTTGGGGATCTCGGTGTGGTTGGCGTAGGTCTTGTCACCCTTGCCCAGGTTGGCGACCAGCTTGTCCAGGTAGTCCAGGGACATGTCGGCCAGGAGGTGGGCCCGGATGGCACGGGCGCCCAGGCGCCCCATGGTGGAGTGGAGGTCCTTGACCCCGACGCCGATCTTCTGGCAGGTGGCGTCCACGAGTTTCTTCACCCTGGGGTTGCCGGTGGCGTAGGCGGCGAAGAGCTGGGCCGGCGGGCCGACCTGGACCGGTTTCCCGTCGAAGCGGGGGGATTTGCACCAGCTGTACTTCCCGTTCTCCTGGAAATCGGTGTACTCCGGCTTGGTCTCGCCTTCCCAGGGGTGGTGAGTTGCGGAGCCTTCGTACCAGGCGTGGGCCACCCCCTCGCTGATGTTGTTGATCAGGTACTGGTCCTGGTGGGTGGTGATCGGCTTGAAGGTCTTCAGATCGCCGCCAAAGAAGACCCCGCCGCTGAGGCCGAACTGGGTGTTCTTCGTATCCTCGGGGAATTCGGGGACCGCCAGGTAGTTGGTGACCCCGGCGCCGTACTTGAACCACTCCTTGTAGGCGGAGGCGATGGCGACCATGTCAGGGTAGTAGACCTTCTGCACGAAATCCCGGGTCTCCTCCATGAGGGTGCGCAGGTAGGCGATCCGCTCCATGTTCAGGGTGGTCATGTTCTCCAGGTTGACCGCCGTGGCGACCCCCCCCACCACCAGGTTCTGGATGTGGGGGTTCTTGCCGCCGAGGATGGCGACGGCCTGGGCCGCCTTGCGCTGGTAGTCCAGGGCCTTCAGGTAGTGGGCCGTGGCGATGAGGTTGATCTCCGGCGGCAGCTTCATGGCCGGGTGGCCCCAGTAGCCGGAGGCGAAGATCCCCAGCTTGCCGCCGGCGACGAAGGCCTTCAGCTTGTCCTGGACCGCCTTGAACTCCTTTTCCGAGTTGCCCGGCCAGTCGGAGATGCCCTGGGCGATGCTGGCGGCCTTCTTCGGGTCGGCCTTGAGGGCTGAGACGATGTCCACCCAGTCCAGGGCGGAGAGGTGGTAGAAGTGGACGATGTGGTCCTGCACCGAGTGCTGGGCGATCATGATGTTCCTGATGTACTGGGCGTTGAGAGGTACCTCGACCTTGAGGGCGTTCTCCACCGAACGGATGGAGGAGATGGCGTGGACCGTGGTGCAGACGCCGCAAAAGCGCTGGGCCAGGGACCAGGCGTCCTGGGGGTCTTTCCCCTTGAGGATGGTCTCGATGCCGCGCCACATCTGGGCCGAGGACCAGGCCTTGGCAACCTTGCCGCCGCTTACTTCCACGTCGATGCGCAGGTGACCCTCGATACGGGTGATGGGATCCAGGGTGATTCGTTTGGACATGTATGTTCTCCTGTTTGTTATGAAATGTTTCCACTTTGTCGGAGGGAAGCGGGCGGGGCTTCCCCTCCGAAAAATCTACAATTGCGCCACTATTGTTGCGTTCCGCGGGCTGCGTTGCCCCGGAGCCTGAGTGCCGGTCAGTGGCTGCGGTGCTTGTAGCCGTACATTTTTCTCCGGGAAAGCCCCGCCCGCTTCGGCACCTTTTTCCCTATTTCCCCGCGTGCACCGCACCGTGGGGAATATCGGCGTGTGCCTGTGATGAACCGTTGCCGCCGTGGGCCGCATGCTTGGGATTGGGCAGGACCGGGAAGAGTTTCACCAGCACCTGGTACCCCAGGAGTTCCAGGGCGATGACCCCGACGGTGATCATCAGTTCGGCGAAGGAAGGGAAGTAGTGCCACCCCTGGCCCGGGTTGAAGCCGATCAGGTAGACGTTGAAACGGTAGAGAGCTCCGCCGAGAACCATCATGCTGGCGGTGATGAAGAGCCAGCGGGGGGAGCGGCGCATGCGGGGGCTGAAGAGGATCATGGAGCCGACGGCGATCAGCAGGAACTCCAGGAGGAAGAAGCAGGAGTAGAAGTCAAACTTGAGCGCGTTGCCGATCTGTCCCCGGTAGGCCAGGTCCCCGACTCTGACGCAGAGCCAGATGACGGTGAGCCAGGGGATGATGTTGGAGAGTCCGGAGAGCTCCTTCAGCTCGATGGGGCGCTTGAAGGCCGAGGCGGAGATGATCGACTCCAGGATGACGATGGCATAGCCGATGTAGATGCAGTTGATCAGGAACAGAAGCGGCAGGAAGCCGGTGTGCCACAGGGGGTTGAGCTTGGTGGCGGCGATCAGTAGCAGCGACCCGAGGGACGACTGATGCATGGTCGGCAGGGTGATCCCCAGGACGATGAAGAAGACCAGCACCTTGTCCAGGCGGGGACGGAGCCATGCTGCGGAGGAGCGGACCCATTCCAGGCCGGAGGCCAGCTTGTCCTCGTCGGGCACCAGGCGGGGGTGGAGCCAGTCCGCCACCTTGCGGATGGTGACCCCGCGGCTGTTCTCCAGGGACCAGAGAACCGCCGGCAGGAACTCGATGACCAGCACCAGGGTGTAGGTCATGACGCAGAGGGCGACCTCGAACATGGCGGAGTTGATCTGCCAGCGGGAGGGGATGAAGAAGCCGTAGGAGTTCCAGTAGCGTCCCAGGTCGACGACGACGGAGAAGCCTGCCAGGCCGTAGCCGAACAGGGAGGTGAGGAGGGCCGAGCGGATCAGGGGGTGGAACTTCATGTGGTTGCGGATGTAGATCAGGATCGCCACGGCATAGCCGCCGCAGGCGATGGCGGTGCCGGTGGCCACGTCGTAGGCGATCCAGATCCCCCAGGGGTAGCCGTCGCTCATGTTGGAGACGGCGCCGATCCCCTTGACGTAGCGGACGCCGATGAAGAAGAAGCCGATCAGTACCAGGGCAAGGAGGACGAAGAAGGATTTGGTGAAGATCTTTCCTTCCAGTCGGATGAATTCGTCATGATGTCCGGCCATTACTTGTGCTCCTCCCCGTGTCCGTGGTTACCGTCTGCGGCGGCGTGCCCGTTTGTATCCTGCTTCTTCTGGTTCTTCAGTGCGATGAAACAGAGGGTGCTGTAGAGCGCCACCGGGGCGACGAACCCCTTGTAGATGGTGTGCTGGATCTTTTCCGAGAACTCCGCCGGAGCGTTTTCCGGCAGGATGGGGAGCCCCAGCTTGTTGAACGGCACACCGGCCAGGTAGAGGTGGTTGGTCCCTCCCAGTTCGTGCTCGCCGTAGACGTGCTGAAGATAGCGTCCCGGGTTCTCCTTCAGGCGGGTATGGGCAATTTCCAGCAGTTCCTTCCGCTTGCCGAAGGTGATTGCCCCAACGGGGCAGGTTTCGGCGCAGGCGCAGATCCCCTTTTCCTTCAGGTTGGTGTTCTTGCAGAGGTCGCACTTGACGATCTGGGGGATGGTCTTCTCCCACTGGAATTTGGGGATGTTGAAGGAGCAGCCCACCTGGCAGTAGCGGCAGCCGATACAGGTGTCCTTGTTGTAGTCGACGATGCCGGTCTGTTTGTCCTTGGTCATGGCGCTGACCGGGCAGACGGAGACGCAGGACGGCTTCTGGCAGTGCATGCAGGAGTACTTGACGTACGACCAGGTGCTGTCCGACTCCTTGTAGAGCTTGATCAGGGTGCGGGTGCTTCCGGAGAGATCCTGGGGGGCATCCCAGAGGCCGTCCTGGTCGAAGGGTGCCTTCTCGTAGGAGAGGGAGCCGAAGTCACCGTTCACCCGCTTGCAGGCGGTCATGCACGCCTTGCAGCCGACGCACATGGTGGCGTCGTAGAGCATCCCCAGGGCCTCGTTGTTGACCCCCATCTGCTCCGATGCCTGGCAGACACCCCCTGCGGTTGCCAGCAGGGTGGCGCCCCCCAGGCCGATGGTCTTGAGAAAGGTTCGCCGTGTCTGCTTACTCATCCTTCGTCTCCTCCTCGCCGTGGTCGCCGTCCTTCGGGAGTTTCTTCGCCAACATGGCTCCGGCGCCGAGTGCCGCGCCGGCAGCGAGGCCGAGAACGCCGGTGGTGAGCGGATCGGCACCTTTTCCCTTGTCCTTCAGGTTGACCGGTGCATAGGTGTCCGGCGGCGTGGGGAGGTGGATCTGGACCTTTTCGGCAATCGCCTTCTTGAAGAGGATGTCCGGTTCGGTGCAACCGATGCAGGGGTGGCCGACGGAGACCGGCCAGACACCGGTGTCGTTGAAGCGCTGCACGGAGCAGTTGGCAAAGGTCTCGGGTCCCTTGCAGCCGAGCTTGTAGAGGCAGTACCCCTCGGCATGGGTCGGATCGCCGTACTTGAGGGCGAACCGGCCGGCGTCGAAGTGGGGACGGCGCTCGCAGTGCTCGTGGATCTTCCGGCCGTAGGCGAACTTGGGACGGCCCAGTGTATCCAACTCGGGAAGCTTCTTGAAGGTGAGGAAGTACATCACCGTGGAGAGGAAGTTGTAGGGGTTCGGCGGGCAGCCGGGGATGTTGATGATCGGCTTGTCCTTGACGATGTCCCTGACCCCCACGGCCCCGGTCGGGTTGGGGGCGACGGACTGGATGCCGCCGTAGCTGGCGCAGGTGCCGATGGGGATGATGGCTGCCGCCCCTTCGGCCAGGGTGCGCAGGGTCTCCAGGGAGGTCTTGCCCGATACCTTGCAGTAGATGCCGTTGTCTTTGGTCGGGATGGCTCCTTCCACCACCAGGATGTATTTCCCCTTGTTGGCCGTCATGGAGTCGTGGAGCGACTTCTCGGCCTGGTGACCGGCGCCCGCCATGAGGGTTTCATGGTAGTCGAGGGAGATCATGTCCAGGATGAGGGTTGAGATGGTGGGGTGGGTGGAGCGGAGGAGCGATTCGGAACAGCCGGTGCACTCCTGGAAATGGAGCCAGATGACGGCGGGATTCTGGTTCGTTTCGACCGCCTCGGCAATTTTCGCGTGCATGGCGAAGGGGAGACCCATCATGGCCGTCACGGTCACGCAGGTCTTGAGGAAGTCCCGGCGGGTCACGCCATCGCAGATAATATCGTCGTCTTTCTTCATGTTCCTCCCTTTCATGGTAACGTGCGAACCGCTCCGTGTGCTGCAGCAGTCGCACAGATATAGTATCGCCGCGTATACAGCAACACCCTTGCCAAGATTTAATGATAGGTTGCAATGTTGTAATATGTTGAAATCGTGGAGAAATGATCGCGATGGTTTTCGGTGTGTGCCACTTTGTCCCAAATTGTCTTGCGTCCTTTTGTCCTGATATGTATCATTTTGTCCATATCGGAAGGGGGACGGTGCGTGGCAAAACCGAGGATTCTCATCTGTGACGACGAGGCGGAAATTCTTCGTTATCTGCAGAAACTGCTGGGGGGCAAGGGGTACGACGTGGAGACCTTCACCTCCGGCGGCGCTCTTCTCCATCGCCTGGAGACGGGTGGCGGCGGGGACGTTCTCCTGCAGGATGTCCGGATGCCGGACATGGACGGCCTGGCCGTGTTCAGCCGGGTCAAGGAGCTCCGTCCCGGCCTGCCGGTCATCATCATGACCGCCTACGGCTCCATCGATTCGGCCGTCGAGGCGATCAAGCAGGGGGCCTACGATTACATAACCAAGCCGTTTCCCAAGGAGAAGATCCTGGGAGTCCTGGAAAACCTTTTCGAGCGGGAGCAGCTGCTCCAGGAGAACCGGCAGCTGAGGGACGAGCTCCATGGCACGTCGACCGGCTCCCTCGTCTTCCGCAGCCGCACGTTCCGCGAGGTGTACGATTTCACCCTGCAGGTCGCCGCCAGCGAGAGCAACATCCTCATCCTCGGCGAGTCCGGCACCGGCAAGGAGCTTATCGCCTCGACGGTCCATCATTCCAGCCCCCGGCGCGGTGCCCCCTTCTACTCCATCAACTGTGCCGCCCTGACCGAAACGCTCCTGGAAAGCCAGCTCTTCGGCCATGTGCGCGGGGCCTTCACCGGCGCCTTCGCCACCCAGAAGGGTATCCTGGCCGAGGCGGACGGCAGCACCCTGTTTCTCGACGAGGTGGGGGACATGAGCCTGGCCGTGCAGGCAAAACTGCTGCGGGTCATCCAGGAGGGGGAATTCATCCCGGTGGGGAGCACGCGCCCCAAGTCGGTGGATATCCGCTTCGTCGCCGCCACCAACAAGGACCTGGAGAAAGAGATCCAGGCGGGGCGCTTCCGGGAGGATTTCTACTACCGTCTGAACGTCATCACCATCAACCTGCCGCCGCTGCGCCAGCGGCCCGAGGATATAGAGCCCATGGCCCGGCATTTCCTTAACCGGTTCGCTTCCCGGATGAAGAAGGAGGTCACCGACATCTCCCCCGAAGGGGTACGTCTTCTCACCACATACCACTGGCCGGGGAATGCCCGGGAACTGGAGAACGTCATGGAGAGGGCCGTCATCCTCGCCCGCGGCACAACGATCACCCCTGACGTGCTGCCGATGCGCGGTCCAACGCCGCTCCAGCCCCAGGTGCCGGCAGGGACGAACGTCTCCCTCGAGTCCCTCGAACGGGAGCACATCAGGCAGGTCCTCGCTGCCAACAATTTTCACAAGAGCCGTACTGCCGAGATTCTCGGCATTTCCCGCAAGACCCTCGACCGGAAGATCGTCGAGTACAATCTTGCCGTGCCGCTCTAGGGGGGCCGCGTGATCATCCGCCGCCGTTTCCCCATCAGGGAGAAGCTGACCATTGCCACCGTGCTCCCCCTGCTGATCGCGATCTTCATCTGCAGCCTGATCGGTTTTTTCATCCTCGTTGCCAAGATCGGCACCCAGGCCCAGGAAAAGGTGCGGAGCGACCTCAATGCCGGCCGGGAGATCTACCAGAACGAGATCGACCATCTCCATGACGTGGTCCGGTTTACCGCGACCGCCCCGTACATGGCCCAGGCCCTGGCTTCGGGGAGCCGCGAGCAGGTCGCCGGCGTGCTTCGTCCCCTGATGAAGAGCGAGCAGCTGCATATCTTCACCGCCGTCGATGCCCGGGGAACGGTGCTGTACCGGGCACGCAACCCGGAGGCCTTTGGGGACGACATCTCCCGGGACCTGCTCGTGAACAAGGCGATAGCAGGCAAGGAGATCTCGGGGACCACGATCATCCCGGCGAGCCGGCTTCCCCTGGAGGGGGCCGACCTGGTTCGTCAGGCGGTCATCAGGGTTATCCCGACACCCATGGCAAAGCCGGCCAGACGTGATGTGGAGCGTGCCGGCATGTTCATGGTGGCGGCCACACCGGTGAAGGACAGCGCCGGGAATGTGGTCGGCGCTCTCATGGGCGGGGTGCTCCTCAATAACAACAATGCGCTGGTCGACCGGATTCGCAAGGTGATCTACGAAGGGGGGAAGCAGGACGATTCGGCCGGGGGTGGTTCCACCATCTTCCTCAACGACCTGCGCATCGCCACCACCATCCAGACCCCGGAGCGGAGGCGGGCCATCGGCACCACGCTCTCGTCGGAGGTCTACAACCGGGTCGTGATGATGAAGGAACGGTGGATCGGCCGGGCCTTTGTCGTCAACGAATGGTACTTCAGCGGTTACGAGCCCATACTCTCCCTCGAAGGGGTCCCCATCGGCGCCCTCTACGTCGGGATGCTGGAAAAGCCGTTTACCCGCCTGAAGATGAACATGACCTTCCTGGTTATCGGGGTCCTCATGTTCGGCGCCGTCATGGGGATCGGGGTGGCAAACATGGCGAGCGTGCGCCTGGCCCGTCCCATCAAGGAACTGGAGGAACTGGCCGGCAGGGTGGCTGCGGGAGAACGGGGGGTGGCCATCGAAAGCAACAGCGAGGACGAGATCGGCGACCTGGCCGATGCGTTCAACCGGATGTCCTCGGCCCTGACCCGCCAAGATGAGGAGATCAGGGGGCTGAACAGGGGCCTGGAGCAGAAGGTGCAGCAGCGGACCGCCGAACTCGAGGAGAAGAACGCCCTCCTGGTGCAGACCCAGCAGGAGCTGGTCCGGGTGGAGAAACTCGCCGCCATCGGCGAACTGGCTGCCGGCGTGGCCCACGAGATCAACAACCCCCTGGCCATCATCCGCGGCAATGCGGAGCTTTTGCAGATGTCCCTGCCGGACGATTCATCCCAGCAGGAAGAGATCGGCATCATCTCCCGGCAAGTGGGGCGGATGGAGCGGATCGTGGCCAACCTGCTCAGGTTTGCCCGCCAGGAGCGCAAACGGATCGGACCGGCGCCGGTCAATACCATCCTCGACGAGATCCTCGCCCAGGTGGGGCACCAGATCCCCCTTGAGGGGTATACTCTGGAGAAAAGGTTCTGCGGCGGTGAGCTGGTGATCCTGGCCGATGGTGACCAGTTGCGGCAGGTTTTTACCAACATCGTCGTCAACGGCCTGCAGGCGATGCCGGCAGGCGGCACCCTCTCGGTCACGACCCGTGCGGATGCAGCCAGGGGGGTCTGTGAAGTGATGATTTGCGACAGCGGTGTGGGGATCCCGGCGGAAAACCTGGGGCAGATTTTCAACCCCTTCTTCACGACCCGCGGAGACGGGACCGGTCTGGGGCTTTCCGTCTCCTACGGCATCGTCAGGGACCATGGCGGCGACATCGTCGTGGAGAGCTCGCCCGGGAAGGGGAGCTGTTTCCGGGTCACCCTGCCGCTGGATCTTGCCAATACCAGTTCCGGCGCATCGGCGGAACAATACTCCGGGAGTTGACGCCATGCCGATCCCCGTCTCCTACAGTTTCCGCAATCTCTGGACACGGCGCCTGACCACGGTGTTGACAGCCTCGGGGATGGCGCTGGTGGTGTTCGTCTTCGCCGCGACCCTGATGCTGGCCGAAGGCCTGCAGAAGACCCTGGTGGAGACCGGCTCGCCCGACAATGTGGTGGTCATCCGCAAGGCGTCCCAGTCGGAAGTGCAGAGCGGGGTGGAGCGGTTGCAGGCATCCATCGTCGAGAGCCAGCCGGAGGTGGCCATCGGTGCCGATGGCAGGGCACTTCTCGCCAAGGAGCTGGTGGTGCTGATAAACCTGAACAAGCGGGGGACGAGCAAGCCGGCCAACGTCGTCATACGCGGAATTTCCCCTGCTTCCCTGGCCCTGAGACCCCAGGTCCGCCTGGCCGAGGGGCGGATGCCGCGGCCCGGTTCCACTGAGATCCTGGCCGGCAGGAGTATTGCCCGCCGCTTCGAGGGGGCGGGCATCGGCGAGCATCTCCGCTTCGCCATGCGCGACTGGACCGTGGTCGGCATCTTCGACGCAGGTTCCACGGGCTTCTCCTCCGAGATCTGGGGGGATGCGGAGCAGCTGATGCAGTCGTTCCGCAGGCCGGTCTACTCGTCGGTGACCTTCAGGTTGAAGGACCCCTCCCGGTTCGACGGATTGAAACAGCGGCTGGAGACGGACCCGCGGCTGACCGTCGAGGCCAAGCGTGAGACGAAGTACTACCTCGACCAGTCGGAAGCCATGGCCAAGTTCCTGCGCATTCTCGGCCTGACCCTGACCATCATCTTCTCCCTCGGTGCGGTGATCGGCGCCATGATCACCATGTATGCCGCCGTTGCCAACCGGGTGACGGAGATCGGCACGCTCCGGGCCCTCGGTTTCAAGCGGAGAAGCATCCTCGGGGCATTCGTGATGGAGTCGCTCTTTCTCGGATTTCTCGGGGGTATACTGGGGGTTGTGTCAGCATCCTTCATGCAGTTGATCACCATTTCGACCATGAACTGGCAGTCGTTCGCCGAGCTGGCCTTCTCGTTTACCCTGACCCCCGGGATCATAGTCAAATCCCTGGGCTTCTCCCTAGGCATGGGGCTCGTCGGCGGCATCCTGCCCGCATTCCGTGCCGCGCGCATGGAAATCGTCGAGGCTCTGCGGGCGACGTGACCCTCACGCAGTGATACCACCTGAAAGGTAATGATCCCATGTTCAACATTCACAAGCGGAGCGAACTGATTGTCCTGCTGATGCTCGTATCGTCACTGGTGCTCTATGGCGTGGATTACCTGGTTTTCGGCCAGGCACGTGAAATCGGCTTCGGCCTCCTCGGCAATCTCGCCTTTCTCCCCATTTATGTCCTTTTCGTGACCCTGATGATCGAACGTCTGCTGAAGGAGCGGGACAAGGAGGCGTTGCGACAGAAGATGAACATGGTCATCGGGGTCTTCTTCAGCGAAGTGGGGACCGTGCTGCTGCGCGACGGCTTCGCGTTCCTGGTGGACAAGGAGCAGCTCTCCGAGCGGGTGCGCATATCACCATCATGGACCGATCGGGAGTTCAGAGAGCTGGCGGCATTCCTCGACGGAAGCCAGCTGCAGATGAACAGTTCGCTCTGCGACCTGGGGGAGCTGAAGGGGTTTCTCGTCAGCCGGCGGAATTTCCTCCTCGGCCTGCTGGAAAACCCGAATCTCCTGGAGCACGACGGCTTCACCGACCTGCTCTGGGCCGTGTTCCACCTGCTTGAGGAGCTGGAGGCGCGAAGCACCCTGGTCGGGCTTCCCCAGTCCGACCTTGACCACCTCTCCGGAGATATCCGCCGGGCCTATACCCATCTCCTCTCCCAGTGGGTCATCTATCTCAGGCACCTCAAGGAAGATTACCCCTATCTTTTTTCCCTGGCGGTGCGGAACAATCCCCTGAATCCCGAGGCGCGGGTGGTCATCGGGTCGTGATCGTGAACGGGACCGGTGCGGCTTTTCCCGCGGTGTCCGCCCCCGCAGCGGCTCCCCGCCGGGGCGCAAAACTGTTGCCTTTTCTCCTGCCATGCTATAGATTAACCCGCTTGGCACCCACGTTGGCAGGCACTTTCCAGCGGATTCACGGAGGAGTAGAAAATGTCGCTTCTTGACCTGCGCAATTCGATTGACAACATCGACGATCGTATTCTCGAACTGCTCAACGAGCGGGCCCGCTATGTCATGGAGGTCGGCCGCCTCAAGCAGGCCGAAAGCCGTGATTTCCATGTGCCGAGCCGCGAACGGGAGATCTATGAACGGCTGACCGCCGCGAATCCCGGACCGTTTCCCAACGAGGCGGTGCGGAGCGTCTTCCGGGAAATCATCTCCGCCTCCCTCGCCCTCGAAGCCCCCATGCGCGTGGCGTTCCTCGGGCCCAAGGCCACCTTCTCCCATCTTGCGGCCATGCAGCAGTTCGGCCTCGCCGCCGAGCTGGTCCCCCAGAAGTCCATCCCGGCAGTGTTCGAAGAGGTGGAGAAGGGGCGGGCCCTCTACGGCGTGGTCCCGGTGGAAAATTCCACCGAGGGTGTCGTCTCCCATACCCTGGACATGTTCATGGAGAGCGAGCTGAAGATCAGCGCCGAGGTGCTGCTGGAGGTCTCCCACTTCCTCCTCTCCAAGACCGGTCGCATGGAGGACATCAAGAAGGTCTATTCCCACCCCCAGCCCCTGGCCCAGTGCCGTAAATGGCTGGAGGACAACCTCCCCCACATCCCGGTGGTCGACGTTGCCTCCACGACCCTGGCGGCCCAGATCGTCAGCGAGGACTACTCCGCCGCGGCCATTGCCAGCGAATACGCCGCGTCGGTCTATGACCTGAAGGTGGTGAGGGAGCGGATCGAGGACCAGGTGAACAACTTCACCCGGTTTCTGGTGATCGGCAAGAAGATCGCCGACGCGGGGAGCGATGACAAGACCTCCCTCATGTTCGCCGTCAAGGACGAGCCGGGGATCCTCTACCGGATGCTGGAGCCGTTCGCCAGTCGCGGGGTCAACCTCTGCAAGATCGAGTCCCGGCCGATGAAGAAGAAGGCCTGGGAGTACATCTTCTTCCTCGACCTGGTGGGGCATATCTCAGATACCAACGTCCAGGCTGCGGTGGAGGAGCTCAAGGGATACTGCCAGTTCGTGAAGCTGCTCGGCTCCTACCCGAGGGCCAAATAACATGCCACTGATCAATCGTCTTGCCATCGTCGGCGTCGGCCTCATCGGCGGCTCCCTGGCCCGTATCCTCCGGGAGCAGGGGGAGGTGGGGGAGATCGTCGGCATCGGTCGTGGTGCCGCCAATCTGCAGCGGGCCGTGGAGCTGGGGGTCATTGACCGCTACGAGCACGAGCCCGCTATCGGGGTTGCCGGCGCCGATATGATTTTCCTCGCCACGCCGGTCTGCACCATCGCCTCCATCACCGCTGAAATCGCCCCGTTTCTGGCGCCGGGTGCCATCGTCACCGACGGGGGGAGCGTCAAGGAAGAGATCGTGGCGGCCTGCGAGCCGCTCATGCCGCCGGGGCGCCACTTCGTTGGCGGCCACCCCATCGCCGGCACGGAGAAGTCCGGTGTCGATGCTTCCTTTTCCACCCTCTACAGGGGGAAGCGCTGCATCATCACGCCGACGGCCACGACCGACGCGAAGGCGCTGGAAAAGGTGAGCAGGATGTGGCGGATCGCCGGTAGCGAAGTGGTGCTGATGGACCCGGTGAAACACGACAAGGTGGTGGCCGCCATCTCCCATCTCCCCCACATGGTTGCCTACAGCCTGGTGAACGCCGTGGGAGATTACCACGGCTGCGACGAGAACATCCTCAAGTATTCCGCCGGAGGTTTCCGCGACTTCACCCGCATTGCCTCCTCCGACCCGGTCATGTGGCGCGACATCGCCCTGCAGAACCGCACGGCGGTGCTGGAAATGATGGATTTTTTCGCCGTCCACTACGGCGAACTGCGCCGCCTGGTGGCAGAGGGTGACGGCCCGGGGCTGGAAGATTTCTTTGACCGTTCGCGTCAGCATAGGGAAAGTATCCTGTAAACAGGGGGTTATCGTGGAAAGCTATACCATTCAGGCTGCGCGGGCAGTTTCCGGTGAAATTACCGTGCCGGGGGACAAGTCCATCTCCCACCGCTCCATCATGCTCGGCTCGATTGCCACCGGCATCACGAGGGTCACGGGATTCCTGCGCGGAGAGGACAACATGGCGACCCTGAATGCTTTCCGAGCCATGGGTGTTGAGGTGGAGGATGACGGCACCACCCTGACAATCCACGGCAGGGGGCTGCACGGTCTGAAGGAGCCTGAGGACATCCTCGACTGCGGCAACTCAGGCACCTCGATCCGCCTGCTCACCGGTCTGCTGGCCGGACAATCCTTCTTTTCCGTCCTGACGGGTGACAAGTACCTGCGCAAGCGGCCCATGAAGCGGGTGGTCGGGCCCCTCGGCGCCATGGGAGCAAAGATCGCCGGCAGGGGAGGGGGAGAAAAGGCGCCCCTGGCCATTACCGGATCGAAACTCACCGGCATCTCCTATGATTCGCCCGTTTCCAGCGCCCAGGTGAAGTCGGCCATCCTCCTCGCCGGTCTCTATGCCGAGGGGGAGACGGTCGTGCGCGAACCGCATCTTTCCCGCGACCACTCGGAGCGGATGCTGCGCCATTTCGGCGCCGACATAGAGGCCGACGGGCCCCACGTGAAGATCAGGGGGGGGCGTGAGCTTGCGGGGCAGGAGATCGTTGTCCCCGGCGACATATCCTCGGCTGCCTTCTTCCTGGTGGCCGGTCTGATCGTCCCCGGTTCCGAGCTTCTCATCAAGGGGGTCGGGGTGAACCCTACCCGCACCGGCATCATCGATATCCTGGAGCTGATGGGGGCAGACCTTACCCTCCTGAACCAGCGGGAGGTCTCCGGCGAGCCGGTGGCGGATATCCTCGTGAAAACGTCCCGACTGAGGGGGATCGAGATCGGTGGTGACCTGGTGCCGCGGGCGATCGACGAGTTTCCGGTCATCTGTGTGGCCGCTGCCTGTGCTTCGGGTCGGACGGTCATCCGTGACGCCCGTGAACTCCGGGTCAAGGAGACTGACCGGATCACGGCCATGGCCGAAAACCTCCGCCTGTCCGGGATCGCCGTTGAGGAGACCGAAGACGGCATGATCATCGGGGGAGGGGGGAGTTTCGTCCCGTTCACCGCCGACAGCAAGGGGGACCATCGCATCGCCATGTCCATGCTGGTGGCAGGCCTGGTGGCGCCGGACAGTTCACGGGTGGACGATATTGACTGTATCGCGACTTCCTTCCCCAATTTCCTCGCGCTTCTCGAACAGGTGGCCCGTAGATGAGCGGTTCTGCCGAGCGAAAACTGATTGTCGCCATCGACGGGCCCTCCGGTGCCGGCAAGAGCACGGTGACGAGGGCGCTTGCGGACCGTCTCGGTTACATCAACATCGACACCGGAGCCATGTTCCGTGCCGTGGCTCTCATGGCAAGGCGTGGCGGTATCGATCCCGAGGACGAGAACGCTTTGGGGAAGCTCTGCACGGGGCTGGATATCGATTTTGACCGGTCCGACGGCTGTTGCCGTGTCCTGGTGAATGGCGAGGATGTCTCCACCGCCATCCGTACGCCGGAGATCAGCCTCCTTACGTCGGTCGTATCCGCGAAGAAGGTCGTTCGCGACTACCTCCTGGCCCTGCAGCGCCGTATGGGGGAGCGTGGCGGCGTCGTCCTGGAGGGGCGCGATATCGGGACGGTGGTTTTCCCCACCGCGCAGGTGAAGTTTTTTCTCACCGCGTCGGTCGAGGAGCGGGGGAGGCGTCGTTTCGAAGAGCTCAGGGCAAAAGGGGCAAGCGTGACCCTGGAACAGACGATTGTCGAGGTTGAACAGCGGGACCGTCAGGACCTGCAGCGCACGATTGCTCCGTTGCGCAGGGCAGATGATGCCATCGACATCGATTCAACATCCCTCACCCTTGACGAAGTGCTGGAGAAGATGGAAGCCGTTGTCAGGGCGAAGGCGGGCCGACAGTAAGGGGAGAAGAGGGCGTATGGAAATAATCCTTGCCAGAAATGCGGGTTTTTGCTTTGGCGTGAAACGGGCGACGCAGATAGCTTTCGAGGCTGCCAGCAGGCAGAGTACCACCGGTACCTATACCCTTGGGCCGATCATCCATTCGCCCCAGGTTGTCAACCGTCTGGAGGAGTTGGGGGTAAAGGTCCTGAAGGACCTCTCTTCCATTGATTCCGGTACGGTCATCATCCGTTCCCACGGTGTCACAGAAGCAGAGATCGCCGAGGCTGAAGAAAAACAGCTCGATGTGGTGGACGCTACCTGCCCCTTTGTAAAAAAAGCCCAGGAGTACGTGAAGGAGTTATCGTCCCAGGGGTACGACGTCATCGTGCTGGGGGATTATGATCACCCCGAAGTGCAGGGGATCGTCTCTTACGCCGGAGGCAGGGTGCATGTGGTTGCGTCCGCTGATGACGTGCTTGCGCTGCCGGCCATGAAGAGGATCGGTATCGTTGCCCAGACGACCCAGGCGCTAGAGCATCTGCAGGAGGTAGTCACCGCAGCCCTGACCAAAGGGGCGGAGGTGCGAGTATACAATACCATCTGCGATGCCACGTCGGTACGTCAGGACGAGGCCAGGGCACTTGCCACCACCGTGGATTGCATGGTCGTTATCGGCGGTTACAACAGCGCCAATACCAAAAGACTGGCGGAGATTTGCAAGGAAATCCAGCCCCATACCTATCACGTGGAGTCGGCTGAGAATCTTGACGGCAGCTGGTTCCATGGAATCGAACGGGTGGGGGTGACTGCCGGCGCGTCAACACCCAAATGGCTGATTGACGGGGTGGTTGAGCGGATCGCCGAACTGTCCAAGGACAAAAAAGATTGAACTTTTACAAAATTGTTGATAGCTTAGAAAAATTCTGAAGACGACTAGTTAGGGGGTAGGAATTGATGAGTAATGATTCAATGCAGCACAGAAAAAACGATGCGCCGATAAGGCGTTTCAAGGATATTGATGACGAGCACGAAAATGCCGGCACTGATGAATTTGCGGAGCTTTTCCAGGACAGCCTCAGGCAGCCGAAGGTCGGCGATGTTGTAGAAGGTACCGTCGTGCAGATCACCCAGGACTTTGTCATGGTCGATGTCGGCTACAAGTCCGAGGGTTGTGTGCATGCCGAAGAGTTCATGGATGAAGACGGCGTTGTCACCGTCCAGGTCGGCGACAAGGTAAAGGTCCTTTTCCAGCGTAATGAGAACGCAAAGGGACATCTGGTCCTTTCCAAGCGGAAGGCAGAGCAGCTTATCGGCTGGGACCGCATTGCCGAGGCAGGCGGCGAAGGCGGCATCATCGAGGGTAAGATCGTCGCCAAGGTAAAAGGCGGACTGACGGTTGATATCGGGCTTCCGGCATTTCTCCCGGCTTCCCAGGTTGACCTCCGCCCCGGAGCAAATCTTGACCGTTATCTCGGCCAGACCTATCGTTTCCGGATTTTAAAGGTAAACCGCAAACGCGGCAATGTCGTTCTTTCCCGTCGGGTACTCATGGAAGAGGAGCGTGGCCACGTACGTGAGCAGACTCTGGAGACCCTTGAAGAGGGGCAGATCCGTGAAGGGATCGTCAAGAATCTTACCGATTACGGCGCATTCGTGGATGTCGGCGGTGTGGATGGTCTTCTCCATGTCACCGATATGTCCTGGGGAAAGCTGAACCACCCGTCCGAGATGATCAAGGTGGGAGACAAGCTGAATGTCAAGGTGCTTAAATTCGACCCGTCAAAGGGTAAGATATCCCTCGGCCTGAAGCAGACCGTGCCCGATCCGTGGATTGATGTCGACAAGCGCTACAACGTGGGTGACAGGATCAGTGGCAAGGTCGTAAGCCTCATGGAATACGGGGCCTTTGTTGCCCTCGAGGACGGTGTCGAAGGGCTGATCCACGTGTCGGAGATGTCCTGGACCAAGAGAGTTCGGCATCCTTCCGAGATCCTTACCGTCGGCGACCAGGTGGAGACCGTTATTCTCGGTATCGACCCGGGGAATCGGCGCATCTCCCTCGGTCTGAAGCAGACTGAACAGAATCCCTGGACAGTGCTTGAAGAGCGCTACCCCATGGGGACCAAACTGGAAGGTCAGATCAAGAACATCACCGACTTCGGTGTTTTCATCGGTGTCGAGGATGGCATCGACGGCCTCGTGCACGTGTCCGACATCTCCTGGACCAAGCGGATCAAGCACCCGGGCGAGGTCTTCACCAAGGGACAGACGATCCAGGCTGTTGTTCTTAACATCGATCCTGCCAACGAGCGTCTCTCTCTCGGCATCAAGCAGCTGAGCCCCGATCCCTGGTCCCTTGTGCCGGAGAAATACAAGGCCGGTACCCGCGTGAAGGGCAAGGTCTCCTCGGTAACCGATTTCGGTGTTTTCGTCGAGATCGAGGACGGCATTGAAGGCCTCATTCACGTCTCCGAACTTTCCCAGGAGAAGGTCCCCTCTGCCAAGGGTTTCGCCAATGTTGGCGACGAGATGGAGGCGGTTGTCCTCAACGTGGACACCCAGGAACGCAAGATTGCCCTCTCCCTCAAGGCTCTGCAGATCGCCATCGAGAAGGAGGAGATGCAGGGGTATCTGGGTTCCCAGAACGAGTCGTTCTCCAGCTTCGGCGAGCTGCTCAAGGGTGAGTTGAACAAGAATAACAACGCCTAGTCATTGCCGCCAGTTATGTTCTATCATGAGGTGTTTTCGTGACAAAAAGTGAACTTGTTGAGAAGATAATGGAAGCGAACGGTTTCCTGAATCGCAAGGAGTCTGAAATGGTCGTTAACATCATTTTCGACTCCATGGCCACTGCTCTCAGGGAAGGGGACAAGGTCGAAATCAGGGGGTTCGGCAGTTTCACCGTCCGCGAGCGTGAAGCCCGTGAGGCGAGAAATCCCAAGAATGGCGAAGTCGTTACCATCCCGGCCAAGAAAACCCCGTTCTTCAAGACGGGCAAGGAGCTGCGCGAGCGGGTAAACTGCATTTAGCACCACTTCCCGCATGCCCGGGTGGCGGAATTGGTAGACGCAAGGGACTTAAAATCCCTCGGCCGCAAGGCTGTACCGGTTCGATTCCGGTCCCGGGCACCAGTAGTAAGTCTAAAATAGTCTAAAGAGTTATTAAAAGCCTTGAGAAATCAAGGCTTTTTTATTATCTGCTGTCTGGTAGTGTCTAGTTCAGTCTATTGACAGCTACTTGTTTTGGGTATATCAGTAAGGGTATCTATACCTATACTGAAAGGTCATATACCCAAAATAGGGGGGAGAGCCATGCCTAAACAGATCGTGCCGCTTTCAGACGTGCAGGTTAAGAACGCCAAGCCACAAGAAAAGGACATGACCCTTTTTGACGGCGGGGGGTTATATCTCCTGGTCGGCAAACAGAAGCATGATCCTGCCGGTAAACCCCTACCTGCATCTAAGTTATGGCGGATGAAATACCGCTATTCTGGTAAAGAGCGGTTGCTATCATTTGGGGCGTATCCTGCCGTTACCCTTTCCGATGCCAGGCAACGCCGTGAAGAAGCCAAGAAGCTGTTAGCCAATGGGATTGACCCTAGCGAAGCTAAGAAAGCTCACAAGGCAGCTATGGCGGAAAACAATGCCAATAACTTCGAAAAGATTGCCCGTGACTGGCATGCACAAAAACAGGCCGATTGGACAGAGAATCACGCAAAGCGGTTATTGCGGGGTCTGGAAGTAGATGTGTTCCCCTTCATAGGTAGCAAGCCGATAAATGAGATAAGGACACCGGAACTTGCAGAGTTGCTTGAACGGATCGCAAGCCGAACTCTAGAGACTGCCCACCGCTTGAAGATCGCAATAGACATGACTTTCAAATATGCCGTTGTGAGGGGCAAGTGCGAACAGAACCCGGCTGCATCTTTACGCGGTGTCCTGCCAACAGTGAAGAATAAGCACATGGCAGCACCAACAGACCCGAAGGAAGTTGCTCCGCTATTAAGGGCGATTGATGGCTTTACCGGCTCCTTTATTGTCAAATGTGCAATGCAACTTGCCCCCTTGCTCTTTGTGCGCCCCGGGGAACTTCGTCAGGCCGAATGGTCAGAAATTGACCTTGAGGCGGCTGAGTGGAACATCTCTGCCGAGAAGATGAAAATGCGGGTTGCTCACCTTGTACCCCTGTCACGTCAGGCGATCGAAATTTTGAAGTCTTTACAGCCACTCACCGGACACGGCAAGTATGTTTTTCCCTGCCACCGTTCACCCCTTCGTTGCATGTCTGAAAATGCCGTCAATGCAGGTTTGCGCCGGCTTGGATTCGACAAGCAAGAAATCACTGGCCACGGTTTCAGGGCCATGGCTAGAACGATCCTCGATGAAGTTTTGCAGTTTCGACCTGATATTGTCGAACATCAACTTGCACACAAGGTTAAAGATCCCCTTGGAAGAGCATATAACCGGACAAGCCACCTTGCAGAACGCCGGAAGATGATGCAGGTTTGGTCTGATTACCTGGACGGTCTAAAGAATGGGGCAAAGGTGATCCCGCTGAAAAGGGCTGAAGGTTAGATAGATTACTGTTTCGCGGGTGTCAATCGGCATTGAATTTTGACCCACCATAGGCGTGTTTTTTGACCCACCC
>CALMBF010000006.1 GCA_937860145.1 uncultured Geobacter sp. | reverse complement strand
CAGCCGCTGTGGGGTGGGGCTCGAGAGATACCGGTCCGTGCCGGACAGGGGCCGCACCGGCCACGGGCCTGGCCGGCGCCGTTACGGATGGCTCGTGCGACGGTGTGGCAGGGGGAGCGGCCGGCGCTGCCGGTACTGCCGTCGTCGCCGGTAATGAAGGTGGGACCGTTGCCGGTACCGTGCCCGGGACAGGTCTGGCCGTTGCCGCTGTCACCGGCCGCGCCGGCAGCACGGGTGCCACTGGCGCCAGCCGCGGTGCAGGAGGAGCCGGCTGTGTCCGGGGCCGGGAAAACTCCACATCACCAAGGTCAATGGTGATAACGTGGACCGGCGGGGAGATCTTCTCCCTTTCGCCGGTCCACGTCACGAGTGCGACCAGCCCGACCCCGTGCATCAGCGCCGACAGCAGAGAGAAGCGCAGCAGTCGACCTTTTTCCGCCACTGTGGAGTGGAGGATGACGAGAGGGTGGGATGTGATGAGCGGTTTCGCCGGCATCGGTCACCCGATCAGAATCTATACGCCAGGGTGATATAGAACGTGCGACCGTTCTCGGGGACCTTGAACCCGACCCCGCTGGCAAACGGGTCGCGCTGGTAGGAGAGGTGGCTGTAGTACTGTTTGTCGAACAGGTTGTAAACCCCTCCGTTCACCGACAACGCCTTGTAGTTGTATCCGGCCTTCAGATCGGTGGTCGCCCAGCCGGCGGTCGGTTGCTCGTTCAGGCCGGCATCGACCCGGTCCTGTTCCCTGGCCATGTTTTCGACAGCTTCGGCAAAGAACGTGCCGTTGTCATAGCGGAGGGCCATCATCCCCTTCAAGGGGGGGATTTCAGGCAGGGGCCGGCCGCCATCCGTGTTTCTTCCTTCGGTGTAGGACAGAGATCCCTTCAGAAACAGGTCATACGGAAGGGAGACCTGACTCCCCAGTTCCGCCCCCCACATGGTTGCCTCGATGTTCTGGTAGCTCTTGAGGGTGCTGGACGCCTGGAAGAAATTTACGTAGTCGGTCAGGTCGCTGTAGAAAAGGGTCGTATTGAGGTACAAACGGTCGGTGGCATACTTCATCCCCAGATCGGCCTCATGATTGATCGTCGGCTTGAGGTCCGGATTCCCCCTCCAGGTGACTGACGGAGCGCTTGCCGGCAGATCGATGTACAGCTCCTCCGGGTCCGGAGTACGCGTGCCGCGCCCGATGCCGAGAAACAACTCCACGTCGTTCAGCGGTTTGTAGGTGAGCTGGATGTTTGCGCTTACCTCTGCGAAATCGGTGCTGTTGCTCACGGCGGTCAGCGTATTGCTCCTCTCCGCCTTGACCCACGTCAGGTCGCCGCGAATGCCTGCTTTCAGGTTGACCTGTTCGCCAAGGGGCAGGTTGTATTCGGCGAACATCCCGCCATTGTCCACGAATACATCCGGAATCATGTTGACCGGCGTGAACGGGTTCGTCATGGTGAACATGGCGCGCTGGTTCACCGCATCCCAGTTCCGGTTGTAGTAATCGACGCCGCTCTTCAGCGTCCCCGTCCCTACTGCCAGGGACCCCTGCATCTTGACCCCTACACCCTGGGTCGTGGCGTCGGTCTGCATGGAGACGCCGCGGGGCTGACCAGCCGAGCTCTGGCGCAGACTGTCGTTCATGAGGTGGCTCACCCTGTTCCAATAGGCCTGCAGCTTCAACTCCCTGACCAGGGGAGAAACCTTCTCGATCCGGTAGGTCCAGTTGAGCCGGTGGGTCCTGTCATAGTCGGCATCCATCTTCAGGTAGGGATAGAGGACGTGCTCCGCATCCTGATAAGAGTAGCTAATTTCACTGCGTGAGCTGCTCGTCGGGTTGACCCCGAACCTTGTCCAGCCGGTATTGATCTCATAAGCCTTTGAATCCACCGTATCGGGACGGTACCGGTTGGGGCTGGTTGCCGGGTAAATGTCGGTGATAAGCCTGCCGTCCCCTGATTTCGGTACGTCGGAACGCTTGTAGGCATACCCGAGCAGGCCATCGAACGTGTCCGTTCCGTAGGATGCCGCGGCGGAACCGTTTACCGCATTGTACGAGCCATAGGTAAGGTTCAGGTCGCTGCTGAATCCCTTGCGCTGCTGCTTCGACTGGATCTCAACCGCCCCGCCCATACTCCCGGGGTTCTCGATATCATACGGGCCTTTGACGATTTTGATCTGTTCCACCTCGGTAAAGTCGACGTGAAACGCTGGAGGGTCCATTCGGGAGGGACACGCTCCGAAAATCTTGGCCCCGTCCACCAGCACGTTGATGTTGTCCCGTTGAAAACCGCGCAGGACCAGGTCGTTGGCAATGGCCCCTTTGCGCACGATGTCGATTCCCTCCACCTGCTTGAGTGCCTCGCCGATGTCCTTGGCCGGACTCTCCCGCACTTCCCTGATGGTCAGGCTTTCCTGGTTCGACGCTTCCTTCTCTCCTCTGACGATGATTTCATCGAGCATGACATTATCAGCACCGGCAGCTGACAGGGAAGTGCCAAGCAGCATGAATAGAACAAGCGGGACTGTACCCTGTTTTTTCACTCTTACCTCCTAACTTATCTAAATATAAGGATAATTGTTCTGCGCCAGAATGCCCGGACGGGGACATCTCAGTGCTGTGCCTGATCGGGCAAAGATGGACCTTTCCCGCGGAGGCGATGGGGCACGCGTTCCTCCCCGCAGATAACGGGAGGTGGCTGGTGCAGGAACGAATAGCGGTGTTCAGGCGGCAACGAAGGGCTTCGGAGGGGGGTCAGGCGGCTCCGTGGAACGGCTGGACGCCGTTTCGGAACACGGGCGGCTAGCTGAAAGAATGCACCTCAGCGGGGTTGGTCGGTGTGCATCGGGGCGCAGGAATTCGAGATCGTCCAGGAATTCGGCAATAAACTTCGGGCTGCCGCCGCAAGGAGCGGCACTCAGATGGGGCACGGAAGGCCCCTGGCCACGCTCGGCAACGGGCTCCCCATCGTGTCCGCTCTCCTGAGCGCAGCACGACGGCTTGTGACGGTAACAGCAGCAGGTGCGGGCAGCGATCCTTTCCGGCGGGCAGCCGCACTCGGCATGGTTGCCGCGGCAGTGCGGCATGAAGAGGTTACGGCTCAGGGGGGGGGCAATCGCATAGCATTGCAGCAGCAGAATTGCCACTATCTGGATGCTGGCGACGTATGTGGCACATGCCTGTCTCACAATCCCCCGGTGCAATCGATGCCCCGCGATTGCCGGACAGGCCGTGAAGGTCGGGCGGTTCCGGCAGGGCAACGATTTTTCAAATTCTACAGTACTTGTGCGGGAAAGCAACGGCCGGCGGATCTTGGGGTGCGACCATAGCCTGGCGATGAGGGGCTATGATGTCGTGTAGGGACCGAAGGTTCCGTCGGGGTGGGGGCGCCATGTGGTGGTCGCGGTAATCTTTGACGGTTTTCAGATTCTCGGTGAGGCAGGTATGAGAGGTCAAGGTGAATCCTTATCTACTTCTCTTGCCAGATCAGGTTCAGCCAGTACTACGACTCACTACCTGCAGGGGTAGTGTTTTTCGCACATGCCGTATTCCGCGGCCGCACCTTGTGCAGCAGCCGGTCCATATAGTAGTAGACAACGGGAGTGATGTAGAGGGTCAACAACTGGGACGTCAGCAACCCGCCGACAACCGCGAGACCCAGCGGTTGTCGAGACTCTCCGCCGGCTCCCAGCCCCAGGGCAATGGGGAGGGTTCCCATCAGGGCCGCCATGGTGGTCATCATGATCGGCCTGAAACGTACGATCGCCCCCTCGTAAATGGCGTCCAGCGGTTTTTTTGCCGAGACCCTCTCGGCTTCAAGGGCAAAATCGATCATCATGATGGCATTCTTCTTCACTATTCCAATCAGCATGATAATCCCGACAAAACCGTAGATATTCAGATCACATTTGAAGATCATCAGAGTGATCAGCGCCCCGAACCCGGCGGCAGGCAGGCCGGAGAGAATGGTAATAGGGTGAATGTAACTTTCGTAGAGTACGCCCAGAACGACATAAATGACGAATATCGCCATTACCAGCAGCATCCATAAGCCGCTGAAGGATGACTTGAAAGCCTGTGCCGTCCCCTGAAAACTCGTGCTGACAGTTTGCGGGAGTGTCTTGTCGGCCAGGGTGTTGACCAGTTTCATGGCATCGCCAAGAGCAACTCCCGGTCTTAGATTGAACGATAGCGTAACAGCCGGGAGCTGTCCCAGATGGTTCACCGACAACGGGCCAATTGTTTTGGTTATTGTTGCTATTGTTTCCAGTGGTATCAACTGGCTGTTTTTTGCCTGGATGTACAGCATTCCCAGCGCTGCCGGATCACCCTGGTAAAGCGGATCGAGTTCAAGAATAACCTGATACTGGTTGGTTGGCGCAAAAATTGAGGAAACCTGACGTGAGCCGTAGGCATAGGCAAGTGCTTCTTCAACCTGCAGGATGCTGAGTCCCAGAGCCGCCACCTTGTCCCGGTTTATCTCCACATGAACCTGGGGGTTGCTGATCTGCAGGTCACTGGTCACATCCTGAAGTTCCGGCAGTTCCCGGAGTTTTGCCTCTAAATCTCCGGCGGCACGATACAGTGCTTCAGTGTCCTGCCCCTGAAGGGTAAACTGGTACTGGCTTTTGGAACTGGTCCCACCGATCTGGATAGAGGGCACGTTCTTCAGGAAAGTGCGAATCCCTGCTACCGTGGCGAGTTGGGGGCGCAACTGCTGAATTATTTCGTCGGCAGAGAGAGTTCGTTCATTTCGCGGCTTCAACCGGATAAAGAAGAAGCCGTTGCTTGTCCCGCGCCCCCCTCCGATGGATGACATGAACCCCTCGATATTGGGGTTTTTGGCGATGATGGCTGCAACTGCTTCCTGGTGTAGTTTCATGTCTGCGTAGGACGTTCCCTGGGCGGTCTCGGTATCGGCGTTGATTCTGCCGGTGTCTTCAGTCGGCAGGAATCCCATGGGGACTGTCATGAAGAGCCAGACCGTCAGCAGTGTTACCAGCAGTGTCACTGCCATGGTTGCTCTTCGATACTGCAAGACCTGTTTCAGGGAACGGTCATACAGATGCAGCATGCCATCGAAAAATCGCTCCATGGCCATGAACATCCGTCCATGATGTTCGGTGGCAGGTGGTTTCAGGAAACGGCTGCAGAGCATTGGTGTCAGGGTCACAGAGACAAAGCAGGAGACCAGGATCGCCGCGCTGATAGTTATGGCGAATTCATGCAGCAGGCGCCCGAGAATACCCCCCATGAACAAAACCGGTATAAATACCGCCACCAGAGAGATGGTCATGGAGAGAATGGTGAACGATATCTCTTTCGATCCCTTGAGCGCTGCCTCCATGGCGCTTTCACCCTGTTCCATATGCCGAACAATATTCTCCAGCATAACAATGGCGTCATCTACCACGTAACCCACCGCCAGGGTCAGGGCCATCATGGAGATGTTGTTGAGGGAGAACCCCAGCAGGTGCATCACGGTGAACGTGCCAACAATTGACATCGGCACTGCCAGCGAAGGGATGATGGTAGCTGAAAGGTTACGAAGGAAGAGGAAGATTACCATGATGACAAGGCCGACGGTCAATACCAGGGTGTACTTGACGTCATGCATCGATTCACGGATCAAGATCGAACGGTCATAGAGTACATTCAATTCGACGGAGGCGGGCATCTGGTTTCGGAAGCCCGGCAGCAACTTTTTGACATTGTCCACGACTTCAATGGTGTTGGTGCCGGGTTGGCGTTGCACTGTCAGGACAATGGCTCTGGTGTTGTTATACCAGCTGGCGGTTCTGGTGTTCTCGACGCTATCGAGAACCTTCCCTAACTCTTCGAGGCGGACAGGGGAACCATCCCGATACGCAACAACCATCTGGCGATATGTGGATGCCTTGAACAGTTGACCGCTGGCTTCAATGGTATAGGCCTGCTTGGTGCCGTCAAGTGTTCCGGTTGGCAGGTTGACGTTTGCTTCATCAATGGCCGTCGCTACCTGGTCAATGCCGATCTGCCGGGAGGCGAGTGCCTTCGGGTCAAGTTGGGCGCGTACCGCGTATTTCTGCGAGCCGTGAACATTGACCTGGGCTACGCCGCTTATGGTAGATATGCGACGAGCGATAAGCGTCTGGGCGTATTCGTCAACTGTGGAAAGCGGAAGTGATGGAGAACTGAGTGCCAGGTACAGGACAGGCTGGTCTGCCGGGTTCACCTTGCGAAACGAGGGTGGTGCCGGCATGTCTTTCGGCAGGGAGCGGACGGCTAAAGATATGGCAGCCTGCACGTCTTGAGCCGCGGCATCGATATCCCGGTCAAGGTTGAACTGGAGTGTAATCCGCGTCGTGCCGACACCATTGGTCGATGTCATTGAATCGACGCCGGCTATGGTAGATAGTTGGTTCTCCAGCGGGGTCGCGACCGCTGCCGCCATGGTGTCCGGATTGGCACCCGGGAGGTTGGCGTTTACCTGAATGGTGGGAAAATCCACATTGGGAAGATCATTAACCGGCAGAAGGCGATACGATACTACTCCGAAAATGAAGATGGCGATCATGACGAGCGAGGTCATGATCGGTCTGCGGATGAAAATATCCGCCATGTTCATTGGTTGCTGCCTTTGGACACTGATCTGTCTTTCGTTTCAACAAGGGCTCCCGGAGTCAGCCGCAACTGACCGTCAACGACCACCGTTTCACCCGGGGCCAGCCCCTTTTCGATGACCGTCTCCTCCCCCGAGACAGCGGCAGATGTAATCTGGCGCATCTCAGCCCTGTTTTCCGCGGTTACCACGTAGACGAATTCACCCTGCTGGCTGGTCTGGATGGCATGGGTCGGGACAACCACGGCATTCTGTCGCGAGGCAAGTGTTATAATGACATCAGTGAACTGCCCCGGCCAGAGTTTCCGTGATTTGTTGGCAAAAACACCCTTTATCTTGATTGTCCCGGTAGCCGGATTTACGGAATTGTCCATAAAACTGATAGTTCCGACTTCATTACTGCCAGGCTCATTCGGTATGACAGCCTCTATCCTCAACTGGCCGGCTGCCATTGCACGCTTGATTTCCGCAATACGTTTTTCCGGGAGCGAAAAGGTGACATTCGTCGGGGTAATTTGATTTATGGTCACTATAGGGAGATCGTTCGCCTTTACCAGATTGCCGGGCTGAAGTGTGACCATGCCTGTTCTGCCCGAGATGGGCGATCGGATTGAACAGTAGGCGAGCTGTATCTTTGCAGTCTTTACAGCAGCACGGTCCGCCACTACCGTAGCAGCCAACGATTCGGCATTGGCGCGCAGCTGATCGTACTGGTCATGGGTGACAACGCCGTCTTTCACCAAACCTTCATACCGCTTGGCCTGCTCTACGGCAAATCGTGCCTGTGCCAGGTCTTTGGCCAGGGTTGCCTCGCATTGGCTGAGTGCCGCCTGGAAAGGTTCCGGGTCTATGCTGACGAGCAGGGCGCCTTTCTCAACCTCACTCCCTTCAGAGAAATGGACTCGTGCTATCTGTCCACTGACCTGCGACTTGATGGCAACGCTCGCGAATGCTTCAATGTTACCTATGGCCTTGATCTGGACCGGCACATTTTTCTGAAGTGCCTGAGTAACCTTCACCGGTACTGCTGGTTTTGGTTTGGGCTTCTCTTTTTTGGCCGTGCAGGCGTTACCGAGGAGGATTAGTGTGAGTGTCGGCACTAGGAGTGAAAGGCGTTTCATGGACTCTTCTTTCTTGGTACATCATGCCTGGGTGAACGGTCCAGGTCTCAGACCTTGAATCTTAAACTGCTTTCCGGTCCAGGCTCCGGTACTGGATCGCCTCGGAGAGGTGCTGCTCGCGGATGTTCTCCGCCCCCTCAAGGTCGGCGACGGTGCGGGCCACCTTGAGGATGCGGTTGTAGGAGCGGGCGGAGAGGCCGAGCCGGTCGGTGACCATCTCCAGCAGGCGGTTGCCGCTGGCGTCCAGTTCGCAGTGCTTGCGGATGAGGCGCGGGGTCATCTGGGCGTTGGAGTGGACTTTCGTCCCCTTGAACCGTTCCCGCTGCAGCTCCCGGGACTGTTCCACCCGTATGGCGATGACGGCCGAGCTCTCCCCGTCGGCCCGCTCGGCGAGATCCCGGTACTTGACCGCCGGCACCTCGATGTGCAGGTCGATCCGGTCCATCAGCGGCCCGGAGATGCGGGAGCGGTAGCGGTGGATCTCCCGGGGGGAGCAGGAGCAGGAGTGGGCCGGGTCGCCGCTGTAGCCGCAGGGGCAGGGGTTGAGGGCGGTCACCAGCATGAGGCGGGAGGGGTAGGTGATGGAGGTGAGGGCGCGGGAGATGGTGACCTTGCCGTCCTCCAGGGGCTGGCGCAGGACCTCCAGGACATGCTTCTTGAACTCGGGGAGTTCATCGAGAAAAAGCACGCCATGGTGGGCCAGTGAGACCTCCCCCGGCTTCGGGGTGTTCCCCCCGCCGATGAGGCCGATGTCGGAGATGGTGTGGTGGGGGGAGCGGAACGGACGCTGGGCGATGAGGGCCCGCTCCGGCTCCAGCAGCCCCATGATGCTGTAGATCTTGGTGGTTTCCAGCGCCTCGGCGAAGGACATGCGGGGCAGGATGGTGGGGATGCGCCGGGCCAGCATGGTCTTGCCGGAACCCGGCGGGCCTATCATCAGGATGTTGTGCGCGCCGGCCGCGGCCACCTCAAGGGCGCGCTTGGCGTGCTCCTGGCCCCGCACCTCGGCGAAATCCTCGTGGTAGCTGGCCTCCTGGCGGAAGAGTTCGTGGATGTCGACCCGGTGGGGGACGACCTCCTGTTCGCCGTTGAGGAAGGCGACCACCTCCGCCAGCTCACCCACGCCGATGACGTCGATCCCCTCCACGACGCCACCCTCGTTGATATTCTCCCTCGGGACGATGATGCCGCTGTACCCCTCTGCTGCCGCCATGACCGCCACGGGGAGGCAGCCCCGCACCTGCTTGATGGTACCGTCGAGGGAGAGTTCACCCATGAGCAGGTACTTGCCCAGCTTCTCCCCGCTCACCACGCCGGTGGCCGCAAGGATGCCGACGGCGATGGGGAGGTCGAAGGATGCCCCCTCCTTGCGCAGGTCGGCGGGGGCGAGGTTGACCGTGATCCGCCGGGGCGGGAATTCGTAGCCCGAGTTCTTCAGGGCCGCCTTGACCCGGTCCTTGCTCTCCTTCACCGCCCCGTCGGGGAGCCCGACGGTGGAAAACTGGGGAAGCCCCTGGGCGATATCGACTTCCACGTGAACGGTCACGGCGTCCACGCCGTTGAGTGCTGCACTGAGGACTTTGGCAAGCATAACACCCCCTGGCTCGCTGTCGGGTCCGGAGTCCTAGGGGAGTTGTCCTGCCACTCCCGTCGGCCGAGTCCCCCGGGCCGCGAGCCTAGTTTGATAACATGTCAAGGTACTTCTCCGCATCCAGGGCGGCCATACAGCCCGCACCGGCCGAGGTGATCGCCTGCTTGTAGTGCTGGTCCTGGACGTCGCCGGCGGCGAACACCCCGGGGACGCTGGTGGTGGTGACGCACCCTTCCCGGCCGGCATTGGTAACGATGTAACCGTTGTCCATCTCCAGCTGCCCTTCAAAGATGGTCGTGTTGGGGTGGTGGCCGATGGCGATGAAGCAGCCGTGCACCGGGATCTCCTTGAGGGAGCCGCTCCGGTGGCGGATCCGGATGCCCGTTACCCCGCTCTCGTCCCCCAGGACCTCGTCCAGGACGTGGTCCCACTCGATGGTGACATTGCCGCCGCGGCTCTTCTCGATCAGCTTGTCGGCGAGGATCTTCTCGGAACGGAGCCGGTCGCGGCGGTGGACAACGGTCACGTGGCTGGCGATGTTGGCCAGGTAGAGCGCTTCCTCGACGGCCGTGTTCCCGCCGCCGATGACCGCCACCGGCTTGTTCCGATAGAAGAAGCCGTCGCAGGTGGCACAGGCCGAGACCCCCTTCCCCTTGAACTTCTCTTCCGACGGGAGTCCCAGGTACTTGGCCGAGGCACCGGTGGCGATGATCAGCGCATCGCAGCTGTAGGTGCCGTTGTCGCCGGTGAGGATGAAGGGGCGCTGCTTCAGGTCGGCGGTGTGGATGTGGTCGTAGATGAGCTCGGTATTGAACCGTTGGGCATGGCGCAGCATCCGGTCCATGAGCTCCGGTCCCAGCACCCCGTCCACGTCGCCGGGCCAGTTGTCCACCTCCGTCGTCGTCATCAGCTGCCCCCCCTGCTGCAAGCCGGTGATCATGGCGGGGGAGAGGTTGGCGCGGGCCGCGTAGATTGCCGCCGTGTATCCTGCGGGGCCCGACCCGAGAATGATCAGGCGATGATGGGCTGTTGGCATGGGGGAACTCCTTGGTAAAATGATTCCAACAAAGATAGCAGTCCCCCCGGGAAATTGCAAGAAAGGCGGGTTGACCGGGTGTAGCGCCTCTGGTACACTCCCGCACATCTTACCCGTGTCCGAGGAGGAGTATGTTCATGAGGAGACTCATTCTGACGTTGTGTGCGCTGTCCCTGCTGCTTGCCGGAGGAGAGGCGCTGGCCTGGGATCTGAACTTTCCGGGAGCATCGAGCATTGCCCAGGGGGAGTTCAAGGACCTGAGCCGTGAGCTCGGCTCGGCCCTGGGGTACCGCAACCTTGCACCCCCCGCACCCCTCGGCCTGACCGGTTTTGACGTGGCGGTCCAGGGGTCGCTCATCAATATCAAGAACGACAGCAGCTACTGGAAAAAGGCTGCCGGCGACGCTCCCGGCTACGTCGGCTATCCTACCCTGAGGGTACGCAAGGGTCTGCCGCTGGGGATCGACGTGGGGGCCATGTACTCCTATGTCGTGGACAGCAATATCAAGCTGTACGGCGTCGAGGTGAGCAAGGCGATCCTCGAGGGATCGCTCTCCACCCCGGCCCTCGGCCTGCGCGGCACCTACACGCGCCTTGCCGGGGTGAACGACCTCCACCTGCAGACGGCCGGCGTCGATGCCTCCGTCAGCAAGGGGCTTCTTTTCCTCACCCCCTATGCCGGAGCCGGCATGCTCTGGATCGACAGCAAGCCCCACGGGACCCTTGCCTCGTTCGTGGGGCAGGAAAAAATCTGGCAGCCGCGGGGGTTTGCCGGGGTGAAGATCAGCCCGCTCCCCCTGATCGGCGTGACCGCCGAAATCGAGTATGCAGCCCGGCCGATCTACTCCCTCAAGGCCGGCCTGAGTTTCTAGTCGCCCCATGCGGCGCGGTCGGCCCGATCAGCGGGCCGGCCGCGGAGTGCCCCACGCCATGACCACAGACACTCTCCTTGATTACGCCCTCATCCACGAAGCCCAGTACTGTCTCAAAAAGAGGATCCGCAGGACGGAACTGATCCATTCCCACCACTTCAGCGAGGTGGCCGGGGTGCCGGTCTGGTTCAAGTGCGAAAACCTGCAGCGGACCGGGGCGTTCAAGATCCGCGGTGCCCTCAACTTCATGACCTCCCAGCCGCGGGAGGCGCTCTCCAACGGCGTCATCACCGCTTCCGCAGGGAACCACGCCCAGGGGGTGGCCTTTTCCGCCGATCTCCTCGGGGTGAAGGTGACGGTCTACATGCCCGAGAGCACGCCGCCCCAGAAGGTGTTCGCCACCCGGGACTACGGTGCCGAGGTGGTGCTGGTGGGGCGCAACTTCGACGAAGCCTATGCCGCGGCGGTGGAGGCGGGGAGGGAAAGCGGGGCCCTGTTCGTCCACCCCTTCGACGACTACCTGGTGATGGCAGGGCAGGGGACCATCGGCCTGGAAATCCTGGAGGAGATGCCGGATGTGGCCAACGTCCTGGTCCCCATCGGCGGTGGCGGGCTGATCGCCGGTGTCGCCACGGCCATCAAGGAGACCCATCCCCACGTGAGGATCATCGGCGTGGAGGCCAAGGCCGCGCCGTCGATGCACTATTCCCTGCAGAAAGGGCGGATTCTCGAGGTGCCGCTCTCCGTCAGCCTGGCCGACGGCATTGCCGTCAAAAAGGCGGGGTCGAAGACGTTTCCCATTGTCAGGGCGTTGGTGGACGAGGTCGTCCTGGTGGAGGAGGAGGATATCTCCCTGGCCATCGTCTCCCTCCTGGAGAGGACCAAGCTCCTCGTGGAGGGGGCCGGCGCCGTGCCGCTGGCGGCCCTGCTTGCCGGGGCGGTGAAGAACCTGGGGGGCAAGACGGTCTGCCTCCTCTCCGGCGGCAACATCGACGTCAAGACCATCTCCGTCGTGGTGGAACGGGGCCTGGTGGCCGCCGGCCGCTACCTGAAGCTGAAGATCGAGCTGGACGACGTCCCGGGAGCCCTGGCACGGCTCGCCACCGAGATTGCCAAGGTGCGGGCCAACATCTCCATTATCAACCATGACCGCCGCGCCAAGTCCCTCCCCATCGGCAAGACGGAGGTGCTCATCGAACTGGAGACCCGGGGGTACGAGCACATCGGCGAAGTCTGTACCTATCTCCAGAGTGTCGGCTACGCGGTGGAGATCATGAAGTAGTCAGGGTGCCGGGCTTTCCTTTCCCGAGCGCCCCGCCGGAGCGAAGAGTCCCCGCAGGAAGGCATCCGTGAGCGGAGCCGCCGGGGTGCCGCCCCTCCCGAAGGTCCCAACAAGGTCCTCCCAGGTATCCAGGTCGTACCAGGGGGGGAGGAGCGCCGTTGCCAGTCCCACCCTGTCGGCCTTTTCCAGGCTGGCGCGGAGCAGGTCGGGGGTGCTCCAGGGGAGCCCCCTGAACAGTTCCTGCCAGAGCTTCCCCATGGCCAGCAGGTAGTAGCCCCCATCCTCCGCCGGTCCGAACACCACGTCGCTTCCCCCGTCGAGCAGGTCGAACGCCCTCAGGATGTACTCCCCCGGCAGGTCCGGCGAGTCGGTGCCGATAATGGCGACCCGGTCGGCTCCCCTCTGGAACTGGTCGGCGAAGGCCCCCGCCATCCGCTCCCCCAGGTCGCCCCCCCGTTGAGGCACGATCTCCACCTCGGGGGCGAGCCCCGCAAAATACCCTCCCCCCTC
>CALMBF010000005.1 GCA_937860145.1 uncultured Geobacter sp. | reverse complement strand
GTTTAGATCCGGGTCGATTTCGCTGAAGAGGAAGACCACCTCGTTCTGGAAGGCGGTGGGCGGTCCGTAGGCCTCGCCGGCGGCGGCGTTCTTCTTCACCGTGGCGTAGAGCCCCATCGAGACCTGGACGGCCAAGTGCGAGGCGCTCTGGAGCAGAAAGGTTCCGGGGCGGTCGACGGTCCAGGTATAGGAGGCCGTCCCTCCGTTGGCCCCCGCCTCGCGGGTGAACGACCTGACCCGCTGCTGTCCCTGACTATCGGCGAAGAAGGTCGGCGTCTGGGCGGTGTCCACGAAACCGCTGAGCTGCAGGGAGGTGAACTCCGGGAGGTTGTTGGTGAGGTTGACAGTCAGGGTGTTGTCCCCCGCCGGCACTTCAAGGACCAGCGGGAACTGGTCGGTAATTGTGCCGGGGGCGGCAGGGTTGAAATACCCCCACATCGTTACCACCTGACCGTCGGGCATGGTCTTGGTGAAGACCTGCGCCTGCAGATCATAGGTTACCGCCTGAACCGTCCCGACCAGGGCCCAGATGCAGAGCATGGCGGCGAGGGCGAGGCAGCGGAAAAACTTCATGGCGCCGTGATGCATATCCGGACCTCCTTTATTCGATCGGGGTGCCGGGCGGCTCGACCACGAGCATGGTCAACATACCGCCGGGGAAGATGTCGTTGTTGGTCAGCTCCTTCTCGTTGTGAGAATGCCACATGAAGAAGAAGCCGGCATTCGGATTGAAACCCCCTTCCCCCGGGGGGAGAGCGCCGGCCGAGCCCAGGAAGGGGCTGCCGCTGTAGAACTGGCCGACGGTCAGGTCCTTGATATCCGTGCGGGCCACCGGGAAGGGCTTGCCGTGGTCGGCGCACCACTCTTTGGTCGCATCGTCAAAGCCGTCGGCATTCGCGTCGGTGCAGGTGAGGTCATGGCAGCGACGGGGAGGAGTGACACCGTCGGCGAAACCGTCATTGTCGGCATCGACACAGGTAGTGTCGATATCCCCGAAGACATCCCAACCCAGATTCCGTCCGGTCCAGGCGTAGATAGCGTCGTAGGTGGCGCCGGGCAGGGTGTTGTTGGTGAAGTTGGAGACCGCCAGGTCCGGCACCACCCCCACTTCGGCCGCCCTCGTGCCGGTCAGGGGGTTGGCGGGATCAGGCGCAGCCACGATTCCCGGGACCGTGGTCAGCAGCCGGCCGTCGCGGGCGATGACATCCATATTGTTGCCATGGGTGTGGAAGGGGTGAGAATCGCGGCCGGCGCCGACCAGGCGCAGCAGGACCCGGTCGCCGGGGGTTGTCCGAACGAAGCAGTCATAGGGCTGAGACGGCAGCCAGCTGGCAAATGGCGGGGCCAGGGTATCCGGCCCGCCGCGGCCGTTGATGAACCAGTTGACCGGGAAGAACTCGGTGGTCTTGACAGCCTGGATCCGCCCCACTTCCACCAGCGAGTGCATGGCGGGGTCGGTCTCGCTGAGGATAAAGAGCGTCTCGTGGTCGTAGGCCGACCGACAGTCGCCGTAGGCGGTGGCCATGACCCTGGTCGGATCCGTGGGGTCGCAGCCGGCCATGGTGGCGTTCGCTGCCGGTCGCACGATCAGGGCGCCGAGCAGCCCCATCTGGACCTGCAGTTGGGGATCGGTGCCGCTGCTGTACAGGTAGGTGCCCGGTTCGGTCGGAGTGAAGGAATAGGTCACAGTCGATTCGTCGACAAGTGTGGCCGGATCGTCGTTCTTCAGCGCTTCCCGGGTCAGCAGGCCGGGGATGCCGCCCGTCGCCGTCACCGCCTGGCCTGCAAAGACGATGGAGACTGGGACGTCGAGCTGGTTTTTCAGCGTCACGGTGATCGGCTGCCCCTGAGTCACGATCAGGGTCGGGCCGGGGTACTGGGCGCGGCCGGTGCCGTTGGCATACCCCCAGAGGAACATGTTGCTGCCATCGGCCGTGCTGATGTGATCCGTCTTGACCGTGAGGGTGAAACTGGTTCCGGTAATGCCGTTAACCGCCGCCAGGGCCAAGGCTGGCAGGAACAGGAGGAGCAAGGTTGCCGCCAGGATCCCAGCCCAGCCCCTGAATGTTTTTTCCGAGTTATGCATGTCTCTCCTCCGCTTCAGAGTCCTTGAGCCGATGGCGATCAGATGGGGCCGCCGCCAATCACGATCTCGGTCAACATCCCGCCGTACTCCTCGGTGTTGTTGTTGAGATGATTGAGGTTGCCAGTGTAGAGGAAATAGGTCCCCGGGGGGACATTCAGCGTATCCAGAATGACATCGATCGCCTCACCGCCGCCGATGGTGATGGAATTGGTACGGATGTACTGGCTGGTATCGTTGGGCGGACCGAGCTTGCGGGCGTCCTTGCCGACCACCAGCATCGGGATCCCAGTGGTCGTCAGGGTATGGAACGAGGTGGTGGCGAGGCTGGAGATGCGCAGCAGAATCCGGTCGCCGCGAACCGCGGTGATCAGGGCATTGACCTTCTGCGAGAAGTTCCCGGTTTCGGAGTTGGCCAGACCTTCCGGAGTCGTGTCCACCGTGTCAGGATAACCCCGGCCGTTGAGCATCGGGTAGAGATCCTCCATCTCCGCGAAGGGGAGGGGCTGGACATTCATGCTGGCATCGTGGAAGTTGGGGTCGAAGTTGTGGATCTGCACCGGGTAAGCGACGTTGTAGCCGGTGGAGCCGTCTTCGTCGTTGTAGGCGAACCTCGTGAAGCCGTTGATAGCCGGACCAGCATCCTGGGCCGGCGTGACGTAGAGGTTGCCGAGCATCCCCATCTGCATGTGCTCGGTGGCTTCGACGTGGCAATGGTACATGAAGGTGCCGGGTTCGACGTTGTTGTAGTAGTAAGTCAGGCTCGCCCCCATGTTGATGGAGATCGAGGACATCGGTTCGCCGTCGAAGATGGCGGAGGCATTGGGGAAGCCGTGGTAGTGCACGGAGTGCGGGTCGAACAGGTCGGGACGCATGACCATGCCGACGTTGGAGAGGGTGAGGTAGAAGTGGTCCCTCTGCCGCAGGGTGATGGTCGGTGCCGGAAACTCCATCCGGAGCATGAAGTCGCTCATGACCTGGGGATCAGGGGTCCCGGTGGCGTTGGCGAAGCCGAAGATGTACTGCAGCTTGCCGACCCCGGTGCCCGCACCATGGTCGACAGTCTTGTCGGCCATGTTGACGAAGCCGTCGCCGGCGACCAGGTGCTTGCAGACCACGTCCTGGTCAGCCGGTAGGGTGTCCCTGGTAAAGCCGTTGGGCAGGGTGAACGGCCCGGAGAGCTCGCCGTCCCGGAATCGCAGCACGCCGTCGCTGTTGGCGTCTCTGTCCGTCAACGGCACATAGCCGGGGCACTGGAAAAAGACCTCGGCGGAAGCCGGGACGGCAGGCATCCCGAGCAGAGCCACAAGCAACAATCTGAAGAACGTTTTTCCGTAGTTCATTCTCTCGCTCCTTTACAGGCCTGCTTCCGGAGTCAGTCGATGACCGGCGGCTGCTGCCAGATGCCGGTCACCGGGATATCCCCTGCCGTGCCGAAGTTGTCATAAACGGTATCGGGTGTGGTCGAGGTAGACGGGTCGTCCCATACCCCGTTCCCGTTGTCCAGGTACCAGGTGCCGTTGCTGTAAGTCCCGACTTCGTCAATGCCGTCTCCGTTCCAGTCTCCGGTCACGGGGATGTGGGTGGGGGCGCCGAACTGGGTCAGGCAGAGATCGGGCCCGCAACCGCTCCAGGAGCCGCTGTTGTCAAGGTCGAAGTACCACTGGCCGGTCGACGGTCTCCAGACACCAATCTCCGTGATCCCGTCGCCGTTTACATCCCCGGTCACCGGAATATCATTGGGCGCACCGAAATTGGCGTAGGCCTTGTCCAGGTCGGGGTCCCACTTCCGGTTGCCGTTGTAGTCGAGGAACCATTGACCTTGCCGGTAGACCCCGAGTTTGGTCTTGCCGTCGCCGTTCCAGTCTCCGACTACCGGCAGGTCGGTCGACACGCCGAAATTGGCATCGGCGACATCGATCAGCGGGCCGTTCCACGATACCGTGCCGCGCATGAAGCCGTCGGCGGTCCCCAGGTACCACAGACCCTGGTGGTAGGTGCCGATCGTCGAGATGCCGTCGCCGTCCCAGTCCCCCGTCACCGGGATGTCCGTCGGGACACCGAAGGTGGCCAGCACGACATCGATGCCGTTGACGAAATCCCATTTTCCGTCGCCATTGTCCAGGTACCAGGCTTCCTCGCTTGGCCCGTATGTGCCGACAGTTGCGATACCGTCGCCATCCCAGTCCCCGGCCACGGGGATGTGCGTGGGTGCGCCGAACTGGGTCAGGCAGAGATCGGTCCCGCAGCCGCTCCAAGAGCCGCTGTGGTCGAGATCGAAGTACCACTGGCCGGTCTCCGGATGATAAACCCCGATCTCACTGGTGCCGTCGCCGTCCATGTCGCCGGTTACAGGGATATCGGTGGGAGTGCCGAACTGGTCGATGCACAGGTCAAGACCCGGGCCGCAACCGCTCCAGTTGCCACTGTGGTCGAGATCGAAGTACCACTGGCCGGTCTCCGGATGATAAACCCCGACCTCACTGGTGCCGTCGCCGTCCATGTCGGCGACGACAGGAATGTCGGTGGGCGTGCCGAACTGGTCTATGCACATATCACCGCCACCGTCGGCCTCGCACCCTGTCCAGCCGTCGTTGGCGAGATCGAAGTACCAGCGGCCCGTGGCGGGAACGTAAACCCCGACTTCCGAGATACCGTCTCCGTCGACATCTCCGGCCACCGGAAGGTCGCTTGCTGTTCCGAAATTGGCGATCAAATGGTCGATTCCCTCGCCGCTCCAAACGCCGTCGCCGTTCTGGTCGAGATACCAGGTGCCCTGACTGTAGAAGCCGACCTCCGTTCTACCGTCGCCATCCCAGTCGCCGGCCACGGGGATGGCGGAGGAAGACGGTTTCAACTCCTCGCTCCGGATGTCGGTCAGGGCGTCCCAGGCACCGTTGCCGTTCTGGTCGAGATACCAGAAGCCCTGGTGCCAGACGCCGACCTGGGTCGGCGGGGCAGGGAAAAACTCGTCCGCACCGATATCGACGGCCGCGCCGTTTGGCCGATCCTGGCCGCTCCTAGCATCGATGTCGGAGGGGACGTCGGCCAGATAATCATTGGTCCCCGCGTCGATGGCCGCCGAACTGGACCGCAGATGATAATCACCTGCCAAGGCAAAGATCGGGGTGAAGCGCACATTGATGTTGTTGCCCCCCTCGTCCACCACCTGCGCCGACTCCAGAGCGTTGAGGTACGCCCGGCGGAAGACCGGCGCGGCCGGGTCGGCGGCGAGATTGCTGGCGTCGTAGGAATGGGTCGGGACCTGGGTATCGGTCACGCTGGTCAGCAGCGAGTTCAGGGGGGTCAGGAACTCCTGGGTGGCCGTGCCGATGACGCCCATGTCCCAGTAGGGACTGACCGGATTGGCCGTCAGCCCGCCGAGGCCGCCGTTGGTGGTGTAGAAGGAGCGGTTCTCCAGGATGATGTTGTTTACCAGCGTCGGGCTCGAGAAGACCGGCTCGCCGTCATCGAACAGCACCGGATCGATCGCGGCGAGCAGGGTGGCGCTGTGCGCGCCGCTGGCGATCCCCGCCGGCTGCGGGGTGGAGTCGGCCGACCCCGCCTGGAAGGCCAGAACGCTGGTGGCCGTCGTGTCGTTGTGGACGATGGTGTTGTTGACGATGGTGGCCCGCAGCACGTCCTGCAGGGAAATCCCTCCCCCGGCGAGGCCGGCCACGTTGTTGACGATGATGTTGTTGTAGAGCCGCAGCTGGTACCACTGGGTCGGATCATCCGGGCTCTGGATCACATCGTCGCCGTTGACGGCGTAGGCGCGGATGCCGCCACCGTTCCCCGAGCCGGCCAGGTTCCCCTGGATCAGGTTCCCCTCGATGGTGACGTTGCCGGTACCGGTCGCCGGAACCGGCAGGTTGGTGACGGGGTCGATGGCCGGAAGGCTGCCGACGAAGATCCCGGCGCCGTCACCGGCCTGGTTGAGCAGCGCTCCGAAGAAGTCCTCGTTGAAGAGGATGCGGTTGTTGCGGATGACGTTGTTCCCCGCCGAGAAGTCGACGTGGGCGATGCCGCCGCCGTTGAAGCGGGAAAAGTTCCCCTCGATCAGGTTCCGCTCGACCAGGTAGTTGTCGGTGGAGGCGTCGAGCGCGATGCCGCCCGCTCCCTGGACACCACCGTTCTTGTGGATGTGGTTGTCGCGGATGACCAGGTTGGCATTGGGATATGCAGGGGGGATGCCGCCGGAGATGCCCACGGCGATGCCGCCGGCGTAGTTGCCCTGGTTGCCGGTGATTTCGTTGTTGCTGATCACCAACTCCGCGACCCCGGAGAAGACGTGGATGCCACCGCCCGCCTTGCTGCCGAAGATAGTGAAGCCGTCGATCTGGGCCTGGCCGGGAATCGCGAAGGGGAAGCCCGGGTTGAGCGTCGCCGTGACCGCGGGGTTGTTCGGGTCGGCAAAGACCGTTTCGCCGAGGACAATGATGCCGGGAGCCTCGTTTTCAGCGAAGGGGTTGGCGGCCAGAATGGCGGCCACCGCCGCGCCGTTCAGTCCGGTCGGTGGAGGTGTGTCGATCTTTTGGTGCCAAGCCGTCAACCTTTCCGTGGGAGTAGGATTCCCGTTAATGAAGGTCTTGCCGATCCCGGCCCCCTGCAGGCGGACCGGCTTGTACATGATCACGTTCTCGTTGAAGGTGCCGGGGCCCACCAGGAGGAGGTCGCCGGGAGCCGCCGCATCGATGGCGTCCTGAATCGGGTGACTGCCCGGGGCAAGGTCCTCCGTGACGAGGTGCACGGGGGTGGTGCCGCAGTTGGCGAGG
>CALMBF010000004.1 GCA_937860145.1 uncultured Geobacter sp. | reverse complement strand
AATTTGGACGCCGATTTAGGCTATAGGTGGGTCATTTTTGCATGCCGATTCACAACTTACTCAGTACAGGGAATAATGTCTTGGTTGTCAGCAAACCGCACCGAGAATCTATCCAGGCAATCTGTGCCGATGCGTTACCATTCCGAGACCAATTGCTCTTTCGTTTTACGATAGGCGGTCTCGACGAAGCCGTAATGGGGCATTGGGAGCCGGGAGCCCCTTCCTTCAGCGAACGGTTTGAATGCCTGAAGTTGGCCTTCGAGAACGGTTATGCAACAAGCGTCAGCGCTGAACCGATGTTGGGTGGCAAGGAAGAGGCGGTGAAGCTCTACCACCTGCTGGAACCGTATGTAACTAAGGAAATCTGGTTCGGGAAAATGAACCGGATTGGAGGGATGAAGGATGATCCAGACCCAGCAATTGCCAGTCATGCTAAGCTGATTCTTGAGCAACAGACTGACGACGAGATTATTGAACTTGTCAATCAACTGGGCGGATTACCTAAAATTGCCTGGAAGGACTCAATCCAAGAAGTTTGCGCTAAAAGAGGCCGACTGCTCGACGAATCAGTAGCAGATATCGCAAGTGACGACACGCTAACTTCCGACAAAGTTGTGGAAGAACCGCCTGTTACGGGTATGGATGAGAGTGGACAGGAGTTGCAGGAGCAAGACAAACCAGTTCCACGAAAGAAGCCCAAGGTCAAACTGAATTTCTGATTCTAGTCAGCTGATCAACATGAGGGGGAGAAATCTCCCTCTCAACCCTTGAAATGAATTCTATATACAATGCTTGCAATAGTGTCAACCTGAGTGTAAAGTGTAAATCACAGTGTAAACCAATGCAGGGGGCAGCCATGGGTAAAAAAATGAGGAACGCACCGGTCTATTTCACAGTAGCTCAGGTACGCTTCAACCCTATTCTCGACATGGAAGGATACTTACCTGCAATTCAAGAGAGGATGAGGAAAAATCATTTCCCTGATTTTAAGCGAGAAAACATACAGCAACTAATCCTTCCTTTTGCACCTCCAGTAGAGGGCGGACAGCCGCCAAATCCTTCCTTTGTGCCTAGAGCTCGATGTGTATTTGGTGACATTGAACGCACAACCGAAATTGTTCTTGAGCACAACTCTATTGCGCTACAGACAACTGCATACGACACATCAGAGACCTTCTTTAAGGCAATGGTTGATGGCTTAGCCATCGTCCATGACATAATAAATCTCGACTTTGTTGAAAGAATTGGACTGCGATATTTTGATGCCGTATTACCTAAATCAGGAGAATCACTTACTGATTATCTGAACAATGAAGTCCGGGGGCTTTTCAATAAGCTGGAAGGCAATTTTGTTCATGCATACAGCGAAACAGTTACACTGAACACTGTTGGTCAATTAGTTTCTAGGGTTATCATTCAAAATGGCCGAGTCGGGTTACCTCCAGAAGTTGGGATGCTCGCCCCAAAAATCAACCCCAAATTTGAAGAGCAGACAGGTCTTCATGCTATTATCGACATTGATGCTTCCATTGAAAAGCGAGAACCATTCCGATCAGAACAAATCGGTTCAAAGCTTATAGAACTTCATGACGAAATAGAAAAATCGTTTAATGCAACTATAACCCCATTCGCACTGGAAACTTGGAAATAATAGGAGATCAGCAATGAATGCAGGCTATCCAAATAGCAGCAGCTGGTTTGCAAACCAACAGGAATCGACAGGCTCATCTTCAGTCAGAGTGGCATCAATAGTTGCAGCTGGTTTGTTGAGCTTTGCTGTAATGTCAGGAACTGGTGCTTCTGCTGACGACTTGGGGCAATTGAGAAAACTTCAGGCGGGCAACTCGACCATTTCAAACCCGATTAAGGATTGCACTGTCGAAACATCCCCCTTAAGGACTTCAGCTGAGAATTTGGGGCGAATTAGAACCATATTTTCACTGGCAGTTTCTGATCTTGGCAAAACCTTTAACGTGTCTCGCCAAACAATCTACAATTGGCTGAATGGTGAACAGCCTACACCAGAGCATACTGCAAAGCTTCGAGACCTTGCGCTTGCAGCTGACACAATCGCTGATGCAGGAATTCCAATTAGTGGGATACTGCTGAAGCGTAAGCTTATCGAGGGTAAAAACATCTTTGAGTTTGTACAATCTGGGGGATCGGCAACCGATGCTGCCCAGCTACTCGCGCAAATTTTCAAACGCGAGGCCGAACAAAAACAGCGACTTTCCGCGAGATTTGCAGGCCGATCTACATCAAAATCATCTGCCGACTCCGACATAATGGCAGCAAATGATGTGGTGTAACTGTCGCCATGCCGGGATGGTCAAGAAATACGCCATGGCGACAAGGACATCTTTTGACCGCAGAGGCTGTAACTGCAATAGGGTTGGCGCACACTGAATTTCCGACAGATACATTAGTTGTTATTGCCACTCACGATTGTGACCTCACACAACACCCAGACAGAGAACCACAAGTGGAGGTTGTGATTGGTCGTAGAATAATGGAAATTGACGGCAACTATACCCACGCAAAATCTTCACGAACTCTCCATATAAGTTTCGAAGGTGATGAGCCGCTACTGGCTGAATTTGTCACTACAAATAAGACCTGCATCGATAAAAATATACTCGCAGATTTTGAGCCAGAGTCCAGAACAAGGCTTTTACCGTCTAATATCACCGTCTTTCAACTTTGGCTTGCTTCACGGTATCGCAGGTCTGCATTTCCTGATGAATTTGAACGTCGGCTATCAGATGCAAAGCTAAATGCTAAAATTGCCAAAGCAGTTAAGCCACATGGCGATTTGATAACGGCTGTTTTTTTCGATGTAGATGAAGGACAAGAGGTGGCCCGTACCACCCCAGATGACGTTTATGTGCTTGATATCTATCTACTGCATACTGTTGAGCCAGATTTTAATATGGCGGAGACCGCTGCAAATAATGTGATGGCTGCAATAGAGAATGCATTCAAGGCAAAACTTTATAATGCACAGACTGGCTGGCAATATATTGAGCTCCGACATGTTGAAGTAATATCCCAACATGCTCTGACATACAGCCAATCACAGTTCCTGAAAAAATGGAGATTGGACCACATTAGCTTGGGAGCTGATCCACAACAGCCCCTTTTGGATGAATAATCTATTACTCTCGGTTCTTCCATGGAATTCCGTATTGCAGGCACATTCACTGACAACCTCGCCAAACTGACCGGCGAAAAGCAGATGGCCGTAAAGCACACGGCTTTTAGCCTGTAACTGATCCCAACCAATTCCGACATAAGTTTCCACAAGTTCGACAGGGCCAACCCTGGGTGGTCGCGACAAATCTTACTACTCAATACAAATCCCCAGCATACTGATTCGTTATGACATTATGTCGGTAGTGAGTGCAAATTCCCATTACATTCACGTGTCCACTTTTCCACTAATAATTCTACATTTCACGCCAATCTAGCGTGTGGTAGCGAGTGGTTGCCTTTCTCTCGTGCCACCATTGCCTCTCCATAGTTGAAGCTTCCGTCCGATATCAGACTTCCATTTTAAAACATAGTGAACCCACCCCCCCTCCAATTTTACATAAAAGCAGCCTCGATGAGGTTATCGATTAATCATTATAATTGTTGTGGAATAATAATTATTCTTGTGTAAGGATACATTCGCTAATGAGCCCCTTTTGGCTATTAAATGTGATCTCGATGTACTCCAGGAGTTGCCGCGAATGAATTGTTTTATTAAGCCCATGGTAGCTGCGTTAGCATGGCTCAGCCTTTTTCTGTTTTTCCCCCTGGATGCTCGTGCAGTCTGCGTAACCGGCACCAACAACTATGCTTCCCCAATGTTTTATCTTGGCCAAGCAGCTTACTCGGATATCACCTTTTCCGGCTATCCCAGTAACGCAGTTGTCGCCAGCGCCAGCGTCACCCCCACCTATTCCAAAAACCCCGGTGCGACTCTGGTATTCAACCTGAACCGGCTGAACAACGGCACTAATTGGTTCAATTTTCTTACCGACTCCTCTGGAATATTCCTCACCAACTACTCCTACACGGCAAACAATATCCTTGCCTTCAACAACTCACCGGTTAACGGCACATGGCGCATGTCCATGTACCACGACAGCCTGTACCAGTCGCCGAACGCCTGGGGACCGGATTACAACGATTGCACCAGTTGCCATCAGGGAGCGGTGTTGAACGGTTGGTCACTCACGCTCTGTTATAACATCCTCTGCAACCTCGTCATCAATACGTTCACAAAATCGGTTGACACCTTCGTTCCTGTGGGCGGAGGTACGGTCAACTTCAGTGGAAATATCTCCGACGGTTCGAGTAATCCCATTACCTGGACCCTGACAGTGGCAGGCCGGCCCTTCTACGGCAGCGGCGGCACAGTATCAGTAACGTGGGACGGGAAAGACATCAATGGAAATATCGTTCCCAACGGCACCTATACGGCGACCTTGACCGCACAGAGCGCCGGACAGTGCCAGACGAGCAGGACCCTTTCCGTTACCGTGGAAAACACCTGCGACATAAACATTACAAGCTTTACCCAGTCGGTAACCCGTTTTAACCCCAACGCAAGCGAACAGGTCACTTTCGGGGGCGACTATACGACAGGGACGACTAACCCCATATCATGGAGCATAGCCGTTGCTGACCGTACTTTCAGCGGTACCGGACACACCATCAATGCCACCTGGAACGGTCTTAACAGTCTGGGTGCAATCGTCAGTGAGAAAACATATCCTGTAACCCTGTCAGTGCAATATCCTGGCTGCGGTGATGCAGCAACCCTGAATGTCACTGCCGCAGCCCAGCCACTCCCCCCCTCGGACGCGCCAGACACCTGTGATGCCGAAACCAATTCACTGGTAGTTGCCTCCGGCTCCAACACTAATATTCTCACCGGCAATCTCTCTCACAGCCAGGAACTCTTCACCACCAAAGGCAGAGCCCTCTCCACGGCCATCTCCCTCTACTACAATAGCCTCGACACCGATTCGGGAGTTCTCGGAATAGGCTGGCGGCATAACTACGACGTGCGGATGACCTTCAATCCCGACAGCTCGATAGTAATAAAGGACGGTGACGGCGGAGCACGTCGTTACCTCTCCAACGGTAACGGCACTTATCGGCCCCAACTGGGGGACTCCTCCTCTCTGGTCAAAAGCGGCAGCGGCACTGCCACTACCTATACAGTGACGTATCGCAACGGCATGAGTGAACAGTTCGACTATCTGGGAAAGATAACGAAGACCAAAGACCGTTTCCTGAACACGGTCAGTTACGGCTATACCAGCGGAAACCTGACCAGTATCACCGACACAGCGGGAAGGGTCACAACTCTTGAGTACAGCGGTGGCAAACTCAGCTGGGTGAAAGATCCCAACCTTAACCAGTACGACTTCCAGTATGACGGCAACGGCCGTCTCTGGCGGGTGACAAACCCTGTTGCAGATCCAGCAGTCACCACGGAACGGGGATACTGGGAGTACACCTATGAAAATAGCCTTCTGAAGACCAAGAAAGACCCAGAAGGGCATACTTTTGAATACGGCTATGACGGCAATAATCGGGTATCAACCGTAAAGGACCCGGAATGGCAGGTGAACCCAGCAGCCCACACCCGCAGCTACAGCTATCCGGTAAATGCAAGCGGCATAGATACCGGTACGGTAACCGAGAAGGATAGCGGCAGTTGGACCTTCCTCATTGACGGCAGCAACCGGACGCTCAAGAAGCGGTACGATCCCAGCGGCGTGGAAACGTCCTACACCTACTACGCCGACGGGTTGATTAAATCAAAAACCTACCTGGCTTCCGACGGCTACCGCTACACCGTTTTCTACAAATATGACGATTACGGCAACCTGACGCGGGAAACGGTACCCGCCGACCTGACGAAAATGAATCCCCCAATTGACCCGGAAGCGGTTCAGGACGCCGATTCCGTGCCGATATACGATGACATTACCTATTTCTACGACTCCTACGACCGGGTGACCCAAATCACGGACTACCGGGGTTCTGTTTCCTTAACGACATACATCTACCGGGACATGCCCTGGCCGAACACCTCGCTGAAAGCTGACAACTACCTCGACCCCGAACTGTACGAAACGGATTATATCTACAACAGCGACGGCAGCATCAACTCTATTTATGACGCTACACTGAAGACAACAGCATACACTTATTACTCTAACGGCCTGCTTCAGTCCGTTAAGGGGCCGGACAATATTCTCTACAAGATTGAGGAGTATGACAACAACGGCAACATCAAGAAAACCACAACTACCGGCGCAACTGGCGGCGTCAAAACCGTTGTTTATACCTACACCGCCCTGAACAGCGTCAAGAGCAAAACCACCTCATCAAATACCATGGTCGCCGAAACGGTCAACTACACCTATGACCACAACAACCGGCTGGCTTCCTCCATCGATAGCGCCGGTCGCACTGTCAGCTACAAATACACCTTTGAAGGAAACCTCAAGGAAGTATCCCGGACCGAGACCAACAAGTCCACCTTCGACTACGTGGGTACCGGCTGCGCCACCTGCCGGGACAGTGGCACGACCCGCCTGGGTACGGTTAAAGACGCCAAACAACAGACCACTACCTACCTTTTCGACAATAAGGGCAATCTTGAGCGGGAGATAGACCCACTAGGGAAAATCATCCGCTATACCTACCACCCAAACAATAAGTTGAAAGAGATGATCGACGCCTCGGCAACCCCAGAAGTTGTGCTTGCTACCTACGGCTACGACAAGGAAGGCCGGACCAAGAGTGTCAGCTACTACGGCGGCGGTTTCGATACCTACATCTATGACGCCAATGGACGGATGCAAACCGCCGTCAATAATAATATCAGCTATACGTTCACGTACTACGATAACAACTGGCTGAAAAGCGTTACCGATTCTAAGGGAAACGTCATCACCTATGACCAGTACAGCGGCATCGGTCAACTCAAACAGGTAACGCTGCTGTCCGGTTCTCCGAATCAGCGAGTTGTCGTCTACACCCCCGACAGCGCCAACCGACTCTATGGCATCACCGCCAAGGGACGAGGCACCGGCGATCCTGACAGAGGGTTTGGCTTCCGTTATGACACCTACGGCAGACGGTCTCGGTTGATATACCCCAACGGTACGGAAACCTGGTACCAGTACGACGATCTGGACCGGACCACCAGTATCAGCCAGGTGAACTTGAATGGCAGCGGGTCGGAATCAACATACGTATGCAACCAGTTCGACGCTGCAGGCAACTGCTTGGCACGGCTCGGGGTAAAACCAGTTACCTACATGTATGACGATTACTACCGGCTGCACTATGCCTTTGGCACCAGTAGTTACGAGGAATTCACATACGATGATGTGGGCAACCGCACCAAGGGACCGGGGCAACAGGACACCGGGTATATTCCCACTGCTGCCAACCAGATCGACACGGGTCGTGAATTCCGCTTCGGCTATGACAACATCGGCAACCAGGCGACCAGAACCCTTGCAACGGCAAATGATAAATCTGAAGTGCGCACTTTTGACTTTAATAACCGGCTGGTCAAGGTGGAACGGAGCAAAGTAACCTCGCAAGGTACGGACAAGAGAACCGTCACCTTCAAATACGACCCCTTCGGAAGAAGAATCGAAAAGAACTTCGTCAACACGGTCAGTGGCAGAACCAGCACCGAGACCTATACCTACATTTACGACCGTGAAGACATAATCCAGGAGATTTACACCAAGTCCAGTTCCACCGGCACCACCAGCAGCACCACCAATTACATCCACGGTCCCGGCATCGACGAACCCCTCGCCATGGAACGTGACGGAGTATGGTACTACTTCCACGCTGACAACTTGGGGAGCATCGTTAAAATCAGCGACGCCAACAAGACCGTCGTCCAGAGCTACGACTACGATTCCCACGGCATGTTGAAACCGTCAACGTTGTTTCGCAACAGCTACACCTACACCGGCAGGGAATGGGACGCTGAAACCGGCCTGTATCATTACCGGGAGAGATATCGCGATCCTCTCGACGGGAATTTCATCAGCAAGGACCCGCTTGGATTTGGCGGTGGGGATACGAACCTGTATCGTTATGTAGGCGACAATCCAGTAAGCTTTGTCGATCCGTTTGGACTTTCTCCCTATAGTGACTTATTAAGAAAGTTACAATCTGAAAATGTTTCTCGCCTTGATCCGGAAGTATTTCAGCGATCTTTAGAAAGTTTTCTTCCGATTGCTTCAGTTAAAGCAATTAAAGGCGCAAAATGCGCTGCCCAAACTGTGCAGACTGCAAACGAAATGAGGTTGCTCTCAAAAGGAGAAATAAAAATGCTTAAATCAGCCAATGAAGATATACATGCAATAAAGGGCGGAAGTAATGCTTCAAAATACGATTTATATAAAAATAAGGCAGGCGAAATTTATCAATTTATTAAAGGTGGCAAAGGTTCAGGCGAACCAACAGGTTTAAATATTAATGATTATATGTGAGGATGTATGAATCAATACTATGCAAAACTAGGAATATATTCTGATAAATATTCAGCTAAAGAATTAAATAATATGTTAGGAATAACATATGACAAATGTTGGGTCAAGGGGATGCCAAGATCAACAAGATCAGATATAATTAAATTTGATAGGCATGCATGGTTTATATTATCTAAGCTATCTGATGATAATACTCTTGATGATCACATTACAAATATATTTACCAGACTAGAACCAATCTTAAACAATATATTAAGCATATGCGGTGATTGCGAACTAGTGTTTAATTGTTCTATTGAAGGTGATGACAATCCAGTTCTTAACTTTTCAAAAGAGGTAATTAGCATGGTTAACAAGATACATGCGGGACTAGATATAGATATATTAATAGTTTAGGACTGATATCCAATGCTTGATTATTTGGAATAAAAACCGCCTTACTATAAGGAGCCAACGTTGAAATCAACTTGGATAACAGTTTTTACCCTCTTTTGGGTAACACTGCTCATAACCTTGCCATCTACCGCAAAAGCCATGAATCTTGTAGCCAACGAACCGGCGACCATATACTACACTACAAATGGTGCAGACCCGGTATCAACTGATACCGGAATGATGTCCGCTTCAGCAACTACTGACACCGCAGGCATTTATCTAACTTCAGAACAGGCTTATTCATGGCAAGGAACTTATGCTGACCGGCTGAAAACACGGACTACCGACTATGATTATCGCTATGGTGACGAGCAGAGTTTTACATATTCGTTACCATGGTTGTTCACTTTTTACGGGCAAGCCTATGGGCAGATTACCGTGGATACCAACGGCAACATCTGGTTTGCAAACAGCTCACCCGTCCACTCGTTCGATCTTATCAATACCGGCAAAGGACCAGTTATCGCCGCTTGGAATAACGACCTGAATTCGACCTACTATGGTGGTGCGTTCGTTCAGCGCATAACATCCCCAGACTGCGTGGTTGTCGAATGGCTCACCGAAACCTATGATGATGCAGGATTCAATCGGCTGAACAATTTTGAAGCCGTGCTCTATCCAGACGGCAAAATTCGCCTCGATTACAAGTCATTCGACCAGACTACCAACAAGGACTTTGGTTCCGGGGTCTCGCTCAATGACGGCACTCACTATGTTGAAGTTGCCAATGCTGCTGGTGGTGTCTACAATTTTACCGGCAAATCCCTTCTCCTTACCCCCTATACAAGTTCTACTTATACTCTCTCTCTTAACTTTACCGGCGCGGGAAAAGGCTTCGTTGTCAGCAACCCCATGGAGCTTGCTTGTAATACGAATTGCTCGGCTCTGTTTGCTGCGGGTACTCAAGTCTCATTGTACAATTCGCCGTCACTCGGTTCTAAGTTCAGCCTGTGGGGAAACAGTTGCAGCGGCACTGGAAGCTGCACAGTCACCATGAATGCCGACAAGACCGTTACGGCGCAATTCGACCTTGATCCAACGAAAGTAATCCTGAATGAAAACGGCGGCAATAATTTCTTCACCACAATGCAAGCAGCTTATGATGCAGCTGCCGAGCAAAGTGTGTTGAAAGTTCAAGCATTGGATTTCTTCGAGGATCTGAATGCATACATGGCTAAAACAGTCACTATAGTTGGTGGTTACAATGACGACTATACATCAAATAACGGCGGAGAAACGGTGCTGCATGGTTCACTCACTGTTAGCAGCGGGCAATTGATTGTTGAGAGTCTTGTGGTACAGTAATATTTTTTTGAGAATTATATTTTTTCATCTGATAAAGCTACACGACAATGCTCAATTACTGTCCTATATCAAATATGGGTTGTCCATCCCCATAAAACCATTTGGGAAATTTATTGTGACTGTGAAGGTCATCACATCAAAGACAAAAGGGCTTATGCCTCTTCCGTTATCTATAGGGCTTATTTTATTGGTCTGTGTTGTCTGTAACTATCTAACTAAGAAGTAACGACAGAAATGGCCTTCTCAAATTGTCACAAGCTTGTTTACAACATAGGCAAGAGACCGCTTTGTAATTCGCAAGCTGATCGAGCACCACATGTATTTGGTTACTGCTTTGTGGCGTGCTGGAGATGTACTGCAATTTCAATGGGTGTATTGCTGTCGGTTTATATGGTGAGCATGCCACTCAGGTTAGCATCAATATTGATAATCCCAACGTTAATTGATGGAATTTTACAATATTGGTTCAAGCTAGTTAGCACAAATTCAAGACGTTTCATTACAGGCTTGCCTGCTGGCATTGGAATTGGTTGTTTTGTTAAGCTTATTACAAACTGAATTACAATTCTATTTTAAGTAACTACACAAATAATTACATGGAGCAATATATATGACTGGTTTAGTAATATTTGCAATATTGACTTTTTGCGGGGTTATAAGCCTTATATCAAAAGAAAATAGAAGCGATGGCAACTATGTAATAAAGGTTATGGGCTATGTGTTCTTGTTGATTCTGACAGTTGTTTTGCTGGTTATTGGCAAAGCAATTTTGGGTGTATGACATATGATTAAATTATGTTTCAGGACATGATATTACGCGATTGTGTACAAATAAACATTAAGGAAATATTGTGAAAAGCATAGCTCTAATAATGTTATTACTCATATTATCTAGTTGTAACGGTAATGTCAGCAGTCAGAAGTCTCCTGCTAAAGCACGCACCAAAGCTGATGATGAAGTGAGCTCCGCTGTAAAAACATTCAATCAAAATACTGAAAAAGGATTGAATGAACTGATAAAATTAGCAAATTCCGGGAATGATAAAGCTGCATGTTTACTCGGAACTTTATATGCAAGGGGTAATGGAGTTCCAGCAAGCTTGCAGAAAGCTGAAATGTGGTATAAGAAATCTGCGGCAAAAGGGAATGATGAAGCAGAATATTTCTTAGGTCTATATTATTTAACAGGCGCAGCTCAAGGGATTAATAAAAATATCAGAGAAGGTATCAGGCTTTTAGAAGACTCTGCTAGCAAAGGTAACGATAAAAGTATGGGTTATTTAGGTAAGCAATTATTTCTAGGTAAAATAATGGCAAAGGATATCAATAGGGGCATGTCATTAATGAAGCAATCAGCTGATATGGATAATGGGCAAGCTCAGTATGACTATGCTGCTAGTATATTTTTCAACGACAATGGCCCAAGAGATCTTAATACTGCACGCACCTATTGTGCTAAATCATTTGAACACAACATTGATAACTCTAAAAAACTATTAGCTTTTATAGATATAGATATTTTAAAATCTCAACCAATTACTGACGATTCTGCATATGCGCTTGGTAATAATTATATGTTAGTTGGTGAATATAATAATGCTAAATCCGCATTTCGGAGAGCCTGCTACGGTAGAGATGAATCAGATAGCAGGAACCCACAAAGCCCTGCGTGTATGATGTATTACAGATTAGAAACTGGTATGTAATACTGGCGAGAGCTTGAGAGGGCCACATCTAAAAAGGAAGTGGCCTTTTTTATTTCTTGCTACCAGTCCAGCCAATCGAAAAAGCTGGACAAAAGGTAAGCCCAATGAGGTGACTCACATTACGAGTGTCACGTACGACATCATCTATTGAGAACCGTATCTATGCAGAATAGCAGCTCATAAGAAAGTAAAAATCCCGCGCTATTTTCAAAACCTAAAGTTACTGTCACCACTCTCTAGCCTATGACACTCTCCAAATCAAAATTAACCGGAACCCCGGGGTCACTTTTTTCGCCAAATGTCACAACATAAGGAGGTGAACCAGTAGCAGTATATCCAGCAGTCTAACTCTAACGGCAGAGATGAAGACGCATTTACCACTCCGGTACTTGCGTCTTTTTTTTGTCTGCAATCCAAACAAGGAGGAATCATCATGGACGTGTATCAAATTGTAACAGACAAGGTCATTGCTTTACTGGAAAGAGGTGCTGTCCCCTGGAGGAAGTGTTGGCAAGGTGGTAGTGGTATACCGAGGAACCTTGTCAGCAAGAAGGAGTATCGGGGTGTCAATGTATTCCTACTATCAGCATCACCGTTCTCATCACCATACTGGTTGACCTACAAGCAAGCTCAAGACCTAGGTGGTCATGTAAGGAAAGGCGAGAAATCATCTCTGGTCGTGTTCTGGAAGCTACTGGACAAGGTGAGCCAGGAAGAGAGCACAAATGCCAACGGCAAGATACCCTTACTCAGATACTATCAATTGTTCTCTGCGGAGCAGTGTGAAGAGATAGAAGTACCTCCAGATCCAGAAGAGACGGTCAACCAGTTCACACCTATCGAAAGAGCAGAGCAGATCATTGAAGGATACAAGGACTGCCCTGCAATTCACTATGGCGGGAATACTGCTAGCTACCAGCCCTTAGTTGACAGGATCAAGATGCCCAACAAGCATACCTTTGATGCTGATGAACTCTACTACCAGGTTTTGTACCACGAACTAGGCCACAGCACAGGGGCTAAACATCGTCTCGCACGTAAAGAGGTAATGGAATATCACCAGTTCGGTTCCGATCCCTATGCTGCTGAAGAACTGGTAGCCGATCTATGCTCAAGTTATCTCTGTGCCCAAGCTGGTATCAGTAATGAAACCATTGAGCAGAGTGCATCTTACCTGAATGGGTGGTTATCGGTATTACGTAAGGACAAGAGGATGATCATTACTGCCAGTGCCAAGGCACAGGCAGCCGCAGATTACATTCTTGGTCGTAGACAAGTAGAGGAGGAATTGTCATGAGCATCAATAGACTTATGTACTGGTGTGAGGATTGCCAGGCTTACACCTACAACGATCGTGAAAATCATTGCGCTGTTTGTGGTGCCGAAAGAGGGTAATGTACTATTTCTTCCAATAAGCAATTGCTGGCCTGATCGTCAGCAGAATTGCGGCAACCAGTACCACCCAGACATACGGCAGCACATATTCATGGAAGTAAGCACCCACCACAATCCCATACATCACACAGCACCACTTCAGCAGAGCAATATCCCACCAGTTCCATACCTTAGTAATCAGCAGTCTCATACCAAGATCCTCCGATAAGAGTATATCCCCGCATCACCGCATATCTACTCAGCACCTTATCTCATTAACCTAGCAGCAGACTACCAAATTAGCCCTACAAGCCGTTTTCTTAATTTAGACAGGCATACCCCTGTCCACACTAACTAAGGAGAATATCAATGGAAAGAATCAATCCTAAAATCAGACTGCTTACCTACCAGCACCCATCAGAAACAGGAACAGAAGTAGTCGCCCTGATACTGGAACATCGAGGCAACAATTACCACCTGGAAGGAGGGACCAAAGACATCATCCACGTATTCACCGCAGGAGCAGCAATCTATGTGCTGACCATCAACAAGGCTCGCAGCACCATTCGCCTGTATGCCTACATGACTCCTGAGCCTGACCCTATCAACCTCTTTGTCCTCCACGACAACCGGCAGATCCGGGAATACCTTGGCAGCAAGTGGGAGAACATGAAGCCAGAAGCCATCGCCATCAAGCTGATGGAATACCTCATTTGAAAGGAGAGGAACACATGACAATCAACCGGCTGCTGTACTGGTGTGAAGAGTGCCAGGCTTATACATACAACGATGAAGACGATCTATGCGCCATATGCGGTTCAGAACGAAAGTAACCACCCAACCAAAAGGAGAAATACAATGACCATCAACACGCTATTCGGACCCGAGGAAGTGACCTGTAAACCCCGCAGCATCAAAATCAAACGAATCAAGGCGGTATTTGACACCCTTACAATCAGAGAGGAAGTGGCCAGTTACCTTCCACCCAGTAACCGATTCACGAGCCCATTGCAGATTTTCCAGATGTTCAGTTTCCTGCAGCAGGAGACCAAGGAATATTTTCTGACGCTGCACTTGGATGGAAAGAACAGGATTGTGTGCATGGAGGAGGTGTCAGTTGGCAGCCTGAACCAAAGCATTGTCCATCCACGGGAAGTATTCAAGACAGCCCTGCTCTCCAGTGCAGCGGCCATTGTGTTGATGCACAATCACCCGTCATTGGACCCAACACCAAGCAGGGAGGATAGAGAGATTACCAGGAGACTGAAGGAGGCAGGCGACCTTCTGGGAATTCGAGTCCTTGACCACATCATTGTGGGACAGAGCTACTTCTCCTTTGTCGAACAGGGGCTGCTATGAGATGCGAGTGCTGCGGCCAGATCATTCATCCCAACGAGGCAGCCCACGGCATCAAACATGGTACCATCGACAACAACCATAACCTCTTCCTGCCGGACAAGGATTCAGCGTATACCGTCACCTGTGCTAGATGCGGTGAGCGGTTACTGAAGCTAATCTTCTCCAGCTACAACAAACTAACTGTAGCATGATCCTCCGTAAGCCTCTTCAGGAATAATCCCACCCAAACCCAACCAGAAATCCACCAACACACCTGCGAAGTAAACCCGCCATGTTCTACGTCCGCCAGTTCACGTCCGCCAAATCTCGCTTGTGAGTAATTTACTATTCGCCTGCTTCAATAGAGTGGTTGGCAGTTCAGCAGCAGGAATAGCAGAGAGGTGAAAAGGTCAAGATCTGTGCCAAGGTGATCAAGGCTTCGCCTTGTTCGGTCTCTCACGATTATTTGCCAAAAGACCGCAAATAATCATTCAAGATCCGAGTCAAATTGCTATCTAATATCTACCCAGTTTTACCAAGCGCAATCGGCTTTCATGCCTTTTACCAAAGAGCAAAAGGACACGCCAGAGGACACGCAAAGCATCTTAGAAAGAAAAAGGGCTGCAACTATTGCTGCAACCCACTGTTTTTATTGGTGGAGATGAACGGGATCGAACCGTCGACCTATGCGTTGCGAACGCATCGCTCTCCCAGCTGAGCTACATCCCCATTACGTACCCATTGTATACTACGACGACGGCAACTTGAAAAGAGTTTTCATCCCCTGCACGGCAGGATTACCGCAAATTCCGCTCCCCCGCTTGCCCGGTTTCTCACCCGAATCTTCCCCTTGTGGTTGGACACTATCCGGTTGACGATCGGCAGGCCGAGGCCGGTTCCGCTCTTCTTCGTGGTGAAGAAGGGGCTGAAGATGTTGTGCAGCAGGCCCGGGGGTATGCCGCAGCCGGTGTCGGAGACCTTGATCACCACGGCCTTCTCCCGCCCAAGGACAGCTCCCGCAATCGACACTTTCAACTCCCCCCCCTCCGGCATGACATCCTGTGCATTGTGGAAGAGGTTGATGAAAATCTGCTTCAACTGCTGACAGTCGCCGTACAGGAAGAACTCCTTGCGGGGGTATGCCCTGACGAGGGTGATGCGGTTTTTCTCAAGGGCGTGGGCAACGATGGCCAGGGCACTTTCGACCACATCGGTTATGGAGCAGCGGTCATAGCAGATGGTGGTTTTCTTGGAGAACGAAAGCATGTCGGACAGTATGTTCTCGAGCCGCTGCCCCTCCTCGATAATGGTGGCGACATACTGGGCTTCGGGGGAATCTTCCCGTACCCCCCGTGCCAGCCTGCGGGCGAAACCGCCGATGGAAACCAGGGGTCCCTTCAGCTCGTGGGCAATACCCGCGGACATCTCGCCGATGGTTGCCAGACGTTCGCCATGCATCAGCTGTTCCTGGGCTTCGTTGAGCTTCCTGTTGGCCTCTTCCAGGCTGGTAAAGAGCATCTGGTTTTCGATGGCAACGCCGGCGCTGTTGGAGAAGAGCTTGAGAAACCTCAGGTCGTCCCGGCTGATCTCCTTACCGCTGACCGGGTTGTCCACCATCACCAGCCCGAAAACCCGCCCCTTCCCCGCAAGGGGCATGACGGCAAAGGAGTTCTCTCCGAAGAACTCGGCCAGTTCGGAGTTGACCGCCTCCCTCCCGGCCGCCCCGCTCACACGGAACACCTTCTTCTCGGCCGCCGCACGGCTGGCCACCCCTTTACCTTTGGTCAGTTCCAGGCGGCATGAACGGACCCGGCGGCTCAGGTCGGAATTGAAATGCCTCGCCATCTCCTCCTCGGAAAGGATCCACTCTCCACTCTCCTCAGAAAAGGGAGTCGACGCCGGCACACTGTCCCGCTGGATACCGAACATCCCCTGCAATGCTTCCGAGCGCTCGTTGACCATGAACAGCATGGCACGCTCAAAAAATTTCTGTTCATGGGACGTCAGGGCGGCAAGGATCAGATAGGTCAGCTTGTTAAGCCTGATGGTGGAAAGGTTGACACTGCTGAACCTGTTCAGCAGGGCCAGTTCCTTCACCTTGTAATTATTCTGGTCGGCCATCAGTTGCAACTGCGCCGTCCGCTCGGCAACCCTGCGCTCCAGCTCGATGTTGAGACACCGGATCTTCTCTTCGGCCCGCCTGCGCTCGGCGATCTCCCGCTGCAGCTTGTCATTGGCCGTCTGGAGCTCCGCATTGCGTGACAGGAGGAGCTCCTCGTGCCTCGTGCTGAGCTCTTCCGCCGCTCTTTCCCACTCGGCGATGAAACCGAGCTCGATCCTGTCGAAGTAACGATCGATGTAGGTACGGGTCCAGGAGAGTTGCGCCTCCTCCCGAACCGCTTCCTCCACCAGGTCGTGGTAGCTCTGGCGGAAGTATTTCATCAGGCCGAGGAACATCTCCAGGGAAACCCCGCGGGACCGGTGCAGCCTCGCCTGCTCGATACCGAACGACGCGATGCTGTCGTCAATACGGCTGACCACGGGGAATAATTCGGGGATTTCGGTTGAGGTTTCCAGCGCCTTGACAAGCCCGCGGGACAACCCCTGGACGGCTTTCTGCCAGACCGTGACGTCATCAGGGGTATAGCGGGCATACCCCATCTGCTCGGCATAGCGGATCACCTTGCGGATCAGCGTTTCTTCACCGGCAGATATGAGGTCGGCCAGGGCGGACATCAACTCACCGGGTATGCATGCACGGGGGGACAGGGAAAGGACCGGGCTGACAACAGCTCTGCGGTCCCCGTGGGGGAGGAACTAGCTGACGGAGTGAGGCTCTTCGCGGGTGCGTGAAGATCGGTCATTTCGACTCCAGGGCGGAGATACTGGCATATGGTGGAGCGAATCAGGGGATTTTTTCCTTGCGCTCCTCTTCTATCTTGCAGTCGATGCAGAGTGTCGTGACCGGCCTGGCTTTCAGCCTCCCTTCGCTGATATCCTCTCCGCACAGTTCGCAGATGCCGAACTCACCCTTGTCTATCCGCTCAAGGGCTTCACGGATCTTGAGGATCAGCTTCCGCTCACGGTCCCGGATCCTGAGCTCGAAATTCCTGTCCGATTCCTGGGTCGCCCTGTCGGTGGGATCGGGAAAATTCACATTTTCCGCCGTCATCTCGGAAACCGTTTTGCCCGCCTCACCCAGCAGTGCCCGCATCTCTTCGTGGAGGACCTGCCTGAAATATTCCAACTTCTCTTGATCCATAACTGCCCGCCTCCTGAGTTTAAGCGTATATTAAAAAATATTTCCGCGAGCAAGTAAAGTTATTTTTCAATATCAAGGCATTAGAGCGCCCGCTGCAGCGCCTCGTCCACATTTTTCACCCCGACCAGTTCAACTCCCTTCACCTTGACCTGCTTGAGATTTCCCGCCGGCAGGATGCAGCGGGTAAACCCGAGCTTGGCCGCCTCCTTTACCCTGAGCTCGGGCTGGGATATGCCGCGCACCTCCCCGGACAGGCCGACCTCCCCCAGAAAAACCGATTGGGGATCGACCGTCTTGTCGAGGTGACTCGAGGCCACGGCCATGACGATGGCAAGATCTGCCGAAGGCTCGTTGAGGCGGACGCCTCCGGCTGCGTTGAGGAAAATATCCTGGCCGGAGAGATGCAGCCCGACCTTTTTTTCCAGGACGGCGACCAGGAGAGCCAGCCGGTTGTGATCGATACCGATGGTGGTCCGGCGCGGATTACCGAAGGAGGAGGAGGTTACCAGGGCCTGCAGCTCCACCAGGAGCGGCCTGCTCCCTTCCAGGGCGGCGACGACGACGGAGCCGGACACCCCCAGCGGCCGTTCGGCAAGGAACAGCTCGGAAGGGTTGCGGACCTCGCAGAGTCCGCTGTCCTTCATCTCGAAGACACCGATCTCGTTGGTGGAACCGAAACGGTTTTTCACCGCGCGGAGGATCCGGAACGCATGCCCGGCATCCCCTTCGAAATAGAGGACCGTATCCACCAGGTGCTCGAGCACCCGCGGGCCGGCAAGGGCACCATCCTTGGTCACGTGGCCGACGAGAAAGATGGGGATGCCGCTCCCCTTGGCGGTGAGCATCAGCCGACCGGCCGATTCGCGCACCTGGCTGACACTCCCCGGCGCCGATTCAATCGCCCCGGTGAAGACGGTCTGGATGGAGTCAACGATCACCGCCCGCGGTTTAAGCTGCTGGATGTGGGTCAGGATCCGTTCGATGTTCGTTTCGGCAAGCAGGAAGAGATCATCCGCGTTGATACCCATGCGGATCGATCTGAGCTTGATCTGCTGGGCAGACTCCTCGGCGGAGACGTACAGCACCGTCCCCGCAGTACCGGAGAGATAGGCTGATGCTTGGAGCAGCAGGGTGGATTTGCCGATGCCCGGATCTCCGCCGATCAGGACCATGGACCCCGCCACGAGACCTCCCCCGAGGACGCGGTCCAGCTCCGAGATCCCGCAGGAGAGCCGCTCCTCCACGTCCCTGGTCACCTGGGAAATCCTGACCGGTTTTGCCGCTTCGGCGTGGGGCACGGCCGACCCGCTCTTGACCGCAACCTCCTCGGCCATGCTGTTCCACGAGCCGCAGTCGGGGCACCTGCCAAGCCACTTGGCCGACTGGTGGCCGCACTTCTGACATGCAAAAAGGACCCTGTTCTTCACGCATCTCCCCCTTCCATTTACCGCCGGATTTTATGCTCCTCCCCCCCTGCTGTCAACCCGACTCTCCGCAGGTTCCCCGTCACTTGAATAGCACTTGCAAATTTAACTAATTTCGCTAGGATAAGGGGACGTATTTACGATCATTAGAGGCTCACATGGCATCACCGCACCAGCCTTCGCTCCTGGGAAAAGGGCAGCGGGAAGAAGTCCTGCTGGAAAACGCCCTGAACGCCCTGGCCAAGGCTTTGAAAGCCCTGACGTTCTACCCTTCCGGACACCCCCAGAGGGACGAGAGTGTCGCCTCGGCGTTCCAGCAGCTGCAGCCGCTCCTCAACGGGGAAGAGATCGTCCTCCTCTGGAGCAGGGAGGCGTGCACCGTTGCCGACAGACCCGCGCTGAAGAGCGGCTCCCTCACCGCTAAAGGGCTCGCACGGGAGATGCTGACGCGCAAACTGCAACGCCTGACCATCGTTCCGGAAGTCACCCTGCGCGATCTCGCGGCCTTTCTCGCCATCCTGACCATCGAAGCCCCGGCGATTCTTGCCCGTGGCGGGGTGGAAACGGAGATGACCGCCGCGGGAATCACCACCATCGGAGCCAATGAAGTTGACCTCGATGCCCTGAAAAACGGTCTGGAGAAAGAGGAGGAAACCCCCGATATCAGCGGGGAGAACCTGGACGAGGAGGGGGAGAATCAGGCAAAGGCCGGTTCGAAGAACGAAGCGGAACTCCAGGAGGCCCTGGAGCTGGATGCACTCATTGCCCAACTGAAGGAGGAAACGAGCGAGCCGCGCTATCTCCAGCTGCTCCGGGGGATCATCGATGCTGCGGAAAAGCTGCGGAGAAAAGAGGTATTCGCCCCCCTCGTGCCGGCACTCACCGTCATGCTGGCAGAGCACGACCAGCAGCAGCTGAGCGATCAGCAGCGGGAGTATGTCAGGTTCACCATCGAGCAGATGACCGACAGCCCCATGGCCTCCTACCTCCTCGACCAGTCATTGCGGAACAACGGGGCCTGCATCGCGCTGCTCGGCGGGCTCTGCGCCCTCATCGGCAAGAGCATGGCGTACCCCCTCATCCAAAGGCTCTGTGTTGCCGACGCGCTTCACGAGAGGAAAACCATCGCCTCATTCCTCACCAGGACCGGCGAAGCCGGCATACCCGCTCTCCTCTCCATGCTCAGGGACGAACGCTGGTACGTGGTACGAAACATGGTGACCATCCTGGGTGAGATCGCCTCACCGACGGCATTGAAGGCTCTCCAGTCGACGGCGGCTCATCCCGAGCAGAAAGTGCGCAAGGAGGTCATCAAGTCGCTGCTCAAAATAAGTCCCCACGGTGCAGAGAGCACCCTTGTTTCCCTCATAGGCGACAGCGATGCCGACGTGGTCCGCCAGGCAATCTACTCCCTGGGATCGATACGTGCACGGGCCGCCGTACGGCCTCTGCTGGAGATCATCACCACTGCCGACCCTTTTCTGAAGGAACTTGCCCTGAAGAAGCAGGCACTCGTAGCCATCGGCAGAATCGGTGACAGACAGGCGACGGATGCATTGCTGAACCTGCTGGGGTGCAGGGGATGGCTGGCGCCACGCCGCTGGCAGGAACTCAAGATCGCGATTGCCAACGCACTAGGGCAGATGGGAGACGAATCGGCCATTCCGCTGCTCAAGCAGATGGCGCGACAGGACTCCCCCCTGGGGAAAGCCTGCGGCGAAGCGGCCGACAACCTGGAGAGACTGGCTAAATAATGATTACCCCTACAACGTCGAAACTGTCGTTTGCCAATGCCCAGCGCCTGGCATCAATCTTTTCCGGCATCATCCGGAGCACGACCCTCTACCCTCCGGGGAATCCGGCCCTGACGCGCCCCCTCAACGACCTCCACAGCCTTATCACGACACACCTCCTGTCAGCGAACTCCATCCGCCTCGGCCTGGCCGACGAAATCCTCTTCGTCGAGGACCACCTCTTCGTCACCGCCCCCCCGCCGGTCGAGGAGCTTGCCAACATCTTCGCCTCCCGCAAGATTGACGCGATCATCATCACGCAGGGGGTTGAGGCGGACGAACTCTTCCAGACGGCCAAGCTGCTTTCCGACAGGAACATGACAACCGGGAACATCGTCAAGGCCATGGAGGAAGCCGGCATCACCCACCTGCTCGTCATCTCCTCCGAAGATACGGAGGAACGGCTGCTGCACGAGGCAGGCAACGCCTACCAGACGGCCCTGGAGTCAATCAGGACTGCGTTCATCGATATAGAGGAACACCGCATCCCATCCAGCGAGAGGCTGCTGGCAGCGACACGGCAGTTTACCGACATCGCCGTCCAGGACCCCCTGGTCGTGGCCTGCCTTGCCATGATCAAGGATTACGACAACTATACCTTCAACCATAGCGTCAATGTCGGTGTCATCGCCATGGCCCTGGCCGCCCACATGAAACTGGACCGCCAGCGCATCGAGGAGGCGGGTATTGCCGGTTTCCTCCATGACATCGGCAAGACCATGGTGTCCAAATCCATCATCAACAAGCCGGGCAAACTCTCCACCATCGAGTTCAACGAGATCAAGAAACATCCTGAAGACGGGGTAAAGATCGTCGAAAAGATGTCGGGACTTACCAAGCAGGTGGCAGAGGCCGTTCTCGGGCATCATCTGCGCTATAACCGCAAGGGGTATCCGGAATGGGCCCAGGAGCTCGACCTGAGCGACCTCAGCCAGGTCATCGCCATCGCCGACTGCTTCGACGCCTGCACGACCCTGCGGACGTACCAGCTGCCGATGCCCCCGGCCACGGCCATCAACCTGATGCAGGGACTCGCGGGGGAGTTCCTGAATCCGGAGATGGTCAAAAGCTTTGCCAAGATGATGGGCAAATATCCGCCCGGCACCCTGGTCCGGCTTGAGACCAACGAAATAGCCCTTGTCTGGAAGGCGAACCTGAACAACCAGGAGCTGCCACAGATAAGGGTACTATTCGATGCCGAGGGGGATCTCGTGGAAAAACCGTTTACGGAGAAGCTTGAAGAGCGACAGGGGAACGGGGTGAAAATCGTTGCGGTCATCAACCCCCTGACCAAGGGGATCGACGTGGGGGAGTACTTCAGGCAAGCCTGAGCAGGCCAAGGGCTGTTGCCGCCGCGGCACGGGTGGCACCGTTGGGGGAACGGGTCAGGGCGATGAACCTCTCCTCCAGCGAACCGTTGTCGATCCTGCTGAGGGCAATGACTGCCTCCACATCGGTAAGACCGTCGCCGGAATCGAGAAAGGGCAGGAGAGCCGGGATAAGGGCGGGATCGCGGAAATTCCCCAGAGCCCTGATCGCCCTGGCCTGGATACCGGTGTTTCCGTCCTTCAGGCGTTCCGTCAGGACCTGCAGGGTCGAACGGTTGGCCAGTGTGCCCAGAGCGTCTATGGCGGCCCCCCTGAGCTCGTCCTCGGGCCGGGAAGCACAGTAGACGAGGGGCGCAATGACCTTCTCCCCGCCAATCTCGGCAAGCGCATAGATGGCCCTGACCTTTGCGGCCATGTTTCCTTTTTTCAGCTGCTCGACGACGCTCTCCAGGCTCTGCACCCCTTCAAGCTGTTCAAGTGCCGCCGCAGCCGCTGCACTCACCTCTCCTTCGGGGTCCTTCAGCAGAGGTATCAAAGCCGCTCTTCTTTTTGCCGTTGCACTCTGTTCCATGATTAAGGCATTATTACCAAAAACGTTCCGATTTACAACCACTGATTCAGGGTATCGCCATGCAGATACATATCAAGGCAGCACTTCTCTCCGCATTCGTTCTCCCCGGCATGGGGCAGCTCTACAAGGGAGACAGGGTCAAGGGGGGGATCATCCTGGCCCTTGTGAACATTTTCCTGCTCGCAGCCCTCTTCGTCGTCGTGAAGGGGATGGGGAGCTTCCTGCTGACGGCGAACATGTCGGGCACGGGCGAAGCACTCAAGGTACTGGAAACCGTACGGCAGAATTCGCCGCACATCACCTGGCTCATGTCCGGATTCATCGTTCTCTGGTTCGCCGCAGTCGTCGATGCGGCACTTGCCCGGACTCCCCGCGACAATGACCCACCTCCTTGAGAATGTTTAATTTGACTTAAAATCCTTTATGTGCGATATAACCAGATGATCACAACCACTGTTTTATTTTTAATTAACAGAGGATCACTATGCTCTTTTCAGAATTGATCGCCACGGGGTCTGGCATCCCTAACCGGATAGTCCCCAATGATTTTTTCAACTACCTCGTCGAGGATGCGGACAACTGGATTCTTTCCCGTACCGGGATCCGTGAACGGCGGTTCGTCGGCGAACAGCAGTCCACCTCGGATATCGCCACCGAAGCAGCCCTGAACGCCCTGGCGGCGGGCAACATCGACCCGGCAGAGCTGGACTGCATTATCGTGGCCACCTCCACACCGGACATGATCCTGCCGTCTACCGCCTGCATGGTGCAGAAGAACATCGGTGCCGTCAACGCGTTCGCCTTTGACATGAACTCGGTCTGCAGCAGCCTAGTCTACGCCCTCGACACGGCCGACAGCTTCATCAAGGCGGGCAAATGCAGAACCGCCCTGGTCATCGGCGCGGACACCTACTCCAAAATCCTCAACTTCGACGACAAGGGATCGTGCCCCCTGTTCGGTGACGGCGCCGGGGCGGTCATTCTCCGGGCAACGGAACAGCGCACCGGGCTCCTTCAGACCATGATAAAGAGCGACGGCCGCGGCTGGGACCTGATCCAGGTACCATCCTCCGGCTCACGCAAACCGGTGACTGCGGAGACGATTGCCGCCAGGGAGAACACCTTTTTCATGGAAGGGAAAAAGGTCTTTGTCTTTGCCACCGACGTCATCCCGAAAATCATCGAAGAGGTCACCGCCTCTGCCGGCATCACACCTGCGGACCTCGATTTCATCATCCCCCACCAGGCAAACCTGAGAATCATCGACCACATCACCAAGAAAACCGGGATCGGGAGGGAAAAGTTCCTCCTCAATCTCGACCGCTTCGGCAACACCGCCGCAGCATCGGTCGGCCTGGTCATGGACGAGAACCGGCGCAACGGCACCATCAAGCCGGGCAACCTGGTGCTGGTCATGGGCTTTGGCGGCGGGCTCTCCTGGGGTGGGCTGCTGATCCGCTTTTGATCCCGGCAATCCCTTCCCCCGCCTCGACAACCTCCAACAGATTTTCCCGCAGCAGGGAGAGCAGTGCTCCCTGCTGTTTCATTTTCCACCCCCCGTGAAAACGGTCGGCAACCAGCAGTACCCCCCCCGGCTCAAGCCGGTCCGCAAGGGACTTCACCCCCTCCGCCAACCGCTCCCTGCTGTGGAAAAGCGGCCCCCCCAGGAGACCGTTGCAGAGTATGACGTCGTACCGCTCGTCCGGAGCGGCAGGGTGGCGTATATCCTCGCGAAAGAAGCGGATCGCCCTCCCCTCCCCGAGAAGGACGCCTACCCTCTCCTTGAAGGCAACGGCACGCTGCGGGTCGTTGGGATAGCTGCCGAATGCCGCTGCAAGCAGCTCCAATGGCTCCAGGGTAGAGCCTGCAACCCGGAGCGATTCCCGCGCATACCCTTGTCCCAGCAAGAGCTCCAGCACCTCATAGGTCCCTTCACCACAGCCGCAGGCGGCATCGAGCACCGCCGCAGAGCCGGCGAGCCGTTCCCTGTTGCGGGCCAGCCATGTCGCCAGGAAATCTGCTTGCCGTGGATATCGCCCGAACGAGCCGCCGTAGCTGCGCGGGATGAACAGGGCGCAGAGAAAGGCATGACGGAACGGTTCCTCCTCGGCAAGGTGTCGCAGCAATCGCGCCGGGTTGAATATCAGCGGGTCGAGCTGCAGGCGGGCAAGGAAGTCCGGCCAGGAAGAGGCGGAAAAAAGGGCCGTTGCATTGAGATCAACGGGATAGAGGCAGCTCTTCCGACAGAGATGAACAAACGGCGGACGGAGCTCAGCCATGGGGAGGTACAGCTCGTGCAGACTCCGCATGTCGCCCTGCAGCAGCAAGCCCGGTGCCCACTGGGGGACGGGAGCCCGGTCGACGTAGGTGCGGAAACGGTCGCCGAGTCGTTCGCAGCTCCGCTCGATGCGATCATCCAGCAGGCTTCCCCGGCGCAGCAACCTCGACAGGGCGTCGTCAAGCCCCTTCCCCGAAAGATCCGGGAAAAACATCATCTCCCTATGCTCAGGACGGCTCATCGGTTGTGGCATGCCCCCGTGTCTTCATAACGTCGAAAAGATTGCCCTCGGCAATGGGCAATGGTACAGTCGGCCCATGGGACTGACGGCACGATTACACGCGACCCTTGCACTGTCATGTTACGCCCTGTCTCCTCCGGCGGCGCACACACCTCCATCAGTCGCGACGTTCTCAAGGAACGGCATGGTCATTCATAGCATACCCGCGCACCAGATTGCCGCTGCGATCGCCACGATCGGCACATTTGCCGACAGGAACGGCTCCCTCGCCATTCTCTTCCAGGATGCCGCGAGCATCGCGGCACCGTTTCTCCTCTTTCGCCTCAAGCGCACCGGCTACTCCTCCTGCCGGGTTGCACGGGAAGCAGGGGGACTGCTGCTGACCGCCCGGCGCTAATCATGAAAAAAGCCGGGAAGACCCGGCCTTTTTCACTGCAGGCTGTTTCAATCCCGGTCACTCCCGCACGTAGGTGTCCTGGTCGGTCTTGTCAACCATCCCCATGATATGCATGTACTCGTCCTCGATCATGTCATAGTGCCCCTGGGTCTCCTTCACAACCCTTGCGAAAATCCCTTTTACCAACGGATCGACGATGTCCTGGGCCATGACGGTATACTGATCGATGACGGACTTCTCTTCCTTCATGGCGATCTCCAGGGCCTGCTGCTCGATCGTACTCCCGGATACCGCCTTCAGGAGAGCCTTATAGGTCGGATTGTTCGTGTCGGGCGGGGTCCTCATGTAGCTTTCCAGATCACCGAACTCCCCCCCCTTGTAGTGGTCGAAGAACGATTTGAGATGGCCGACCTCTTCATTGGCAAGCAGTTCAAAGACCTTCTTGGCCCGTTCGTTGGTGGCTGACTCCGCAGCTTTGCGGTAAAAATCGATGCTGTCCTTTTCACCCTTTATCGCCAGTTTCAGCGCTTCCTGCAGTGAATACTCCTTACCCATAAAGATCCCTCCCTTTCTGTATAAAATTGGTATACAGAAGTTTACAGCCAATTCCCTCCTCTTCAACCTCACTCATTATTTTTTTCGCCAAGCAGCGCCTTGATCACCTCACCGGCCATGGTCATGCCGAAAATGGCGGGCAGGTAGGAAATGCTCCCCAGCACGACCCGCCGGTGCTCGCAGGAAAAGCGCTGGTCATCCTTGTTCGGGCAGATGCAGTTGCTTTTGCACCCGCCGTCCACCAGTGGCTGACGGAACTCCTCCAGGGAGTACACGACCTTGATGCCTGCCTCGATCCCTTCCTTGCGCAGCAGCTTCCGGACCGATTTTGCCATGCGGCACCTGCTGGTCTCCGAGATATCGGCAACCCTGACGAGCGTCGGGTCGAGCTTCATGGCGGCTCCCATACTGGAAACGACCGGGATGTCCCGTTCGCGGCAGCTTTTCAGGAGGTGGATCTTGCTGGTGAAATGGTCGATGGCGTCGACCACATAGTCAAGCCTGTCGCAGAGGAGTTCAGCGCTCTTCTCCGCACAGTAGAACTCCTTGAGGGGGATGATATCGGCGCCCGGATTGATCAGCCGCAGTCTCTCGGCCATCGCTTCCGCCTTCGGTCGGCCGATGTTACCCTCCATGGCGTGAATCTGGCGGTTCACATTGGTAAGGCAGATGTCGTCGAAATCCACCAGGACGAGTCGGCCGACACCGGCACGACAGAGCGCCTCGGCAGAGTAGCTGCCGACACCGCCGAGACCGAAGACGGCCACGGACGCCCGGCTGAGGCGATCGACGCCTTCACCCCCCAGGAGTATTTCAGTGCGTGAAAATCTATGCAGTTTACCCATGGTGCATCTCCATCATGTTGGGAAATAATCTTCCGGTATATGCAATGCCGCTCTGGCATTCGCCGTTGTCATCGCCGCCACCTCCTCCAGGCAGACCCCCTTGATCAGCGCCACGGCCCGGGCGCTCTCCACCAGGAATGCCGGTTCGTTGGGGAGGGTGCGGAATGGTTCGGGGGACAGGTCAGGGGCATCGGTCTCAAGAACCAGCCGGTCGAGGGGGATATCCCTCACGACCCTGAGCGGCCTGACGGCATTGGCGTACGTGACCGTACCGCACACGGAGATGTAGAAGCCGAGCCGTATGCACTCCCTGGCGATCTCCGTGCTGCCGGAGAAGGCGTGCATGAACCCTCCTACCCGATCGACCCGCTCTTCCCTCATGATGCGCAGCAGATCGGCAAATCCCCCCCGGCAGTGAATGATGAGCGGGACCCCGCGGGCAACGGCAAGTCGGCACTGGCTGCGCAGGAGCTCCTGCTGAACCTGTCGGGACGGCTCGCGGACCGAGTAGTCGAGCCCCACTTCCCCCACTGCGGCGGCACCCTCCAGAAGAGAGGCAAGGTCGTCAAGTAGGGCATCATCGACACGGCCACTCCACAGGGGGTGAATCCCGAAGGCCGGCAGAATCCGGCGATCGCGCACGGCAAGCTCCCTGATGCGGGTCCACCCCTCAGGCGCCACGGCGGGGACGAGAAACCTGCCGACACCCGCCCTCCCTGCACGCCACAGCACCTGTTCAAGCTCGTCACGCAGCGGGGGGAGATCGAGATGGCAGTGGGTGTCGAAGAACATGACTTACTTTAGCACGTTTAGTGCATGTTTTTACTCTGTTTTTTGTTGCCCTTTTCCGGCGGGGATGTCATTATCAGAAGAGGCGAAGAGAGACTCTTCGCCTTTATTGCGTCATCCGGCGGACACCGGTTCCCCCGGGATCAGCATCTACCCTACAACAGCGGAGTATCATGTCGACCATGCACAACCAGGACGAAATCAGCCGGCGCCGTACCTTTGCCATCATCAGCCACCCCGACGCCGGTAAAACGACCATAACAGAGAAACTTCTCCTCTTTGGCGGCGCCATCCAGCAGGCAGGAGAGGTGCGCGCACGGAAAGCGGCTCGGCACGCGACCTCGGACTGGATGGAGATGGAGAAGCAGCGCGGCATCTCCGTCACCTCATCGGTCATGAAGTTCAATTACAACGATTATGAAATCAACCTCCTCGATACCCCCGGCCACAACGATTTCTCAGAGGATACCTACCGCGTCCTGACGGCTGTCGACTCGGTTCTGATGGTCATCGACTCGGTGAAGGGGGTGGAAAGTCAGACCAAAAAGCTGCTGGAGGTCTGTCGTCTGCGCCACACCCCGATCATGACCTTCATCAACAAGCTGGACCGGGAGGGGCGGGAGCCGCTGGATATCATCGACGAGATCGAGAACGTGCTCAAGATCCAGTGTGCACCCATGACCTGGCCGGTAGGGATGGGGAAGAGGTTTCGCGGCACCTACCACCTCTACACGAAGGAGCTGGCATTCTTCGACCCGGAAGCTGACCGGGGCGTCGGCAGCATCGTCACCGTGAAAGGCCTGGACGATCCCCGCCTCGACGAACTTCTCGGTTCCCAGGTCGATGAACTCCGCAACGACGTGGAACTCCTGGAAGGGGCCTCCCACCCCTTCGATCAGGAGGCCTACCTGGCGGGGCTGCAGACACCCGTTTTCTTCGGCAGCGCCATCAACACCTTCGGCGTGCAGCAGCTGCTGGAGACCTTTGTCGAGCATGCGCCGCCCCCCCTCCCCCGCGAAACAGCAACCCGCGTCGTCTCTCCCGGCGAAGAGCAGTTCAGCGGCTTCGTCTTCAAGATCCAGGCAAACATGGACCCTGCCCATCGTGACCGCATCGCCTTTTTCAGAATCTGTTCGGGCAGATTCACCCGCGGGATGAAGGTGCGCCACCTTCGCCTCGGCCGCGACATGCAGATCGCCAATGCCACCATCTTCATGGCCCAGGACAGGACCAACGTGGAAGAAGCCTTTCCCGGCGATATCATTGGCATTCACAACCACGGCACCATCAAGATCGGCGACACCTTCACCCAGGGGGAAGAGCTGAAGTTCACCGGCATCCCCAATTTCGCTCCGGAGCATTTCCGTAAGGTCAGGCTGCTCGACCCGATGAAATCAAAGGCCTTGGAAAAGGGTCTCGTCCAGCTGGCCGAGGAAGGAACCACCCAGGTTTTCCGCCCCCAGATGGGGAGCGACTGGATTGTCGGTGCCGTCGGCCTGCTCCAGTTCGACGTGGTCATGCACCGACTCGAGCACGAGTACAAGGTGAAGGCAACCTATGAGCCGGTGAGTTACGTGACGGCACGGTGGGTAACCGGTGACAGGAAAAAGCTGGAAGAGTTCCAGCGCAAGGAGGCGATGCACTGCTATATCGACGGCGAAGGGAATCTCACCTACCTGGCCGGGAGCCAGTGGCGGCTGGAAAACACCATGGAAAACTGGAAGGAGCTCGAGTTCCTGGAGACCCGGGAGCACAGCTGAGCAGGAGAAACGGGGCCCCTACTTCTTCTGCCCCAGCTTGAGGACTTTCATCAGGTTCGTGGAACCACTGCTCCCCAGGGGCACCCCCATGGTAATGACGACCACATCCCCTTTCTTGAAGCCGGTTTCCAGAAGGGTTTCCTCAACGAGGGCAATCTGCTGATCGGTGTTGGCCATCGTCCCCACCGGCAGTGCCTTGACCCCCCAGAACAGAGCAAGCCGGCGCCGGATGTCGAGGGAAGAGGTAAAGGCGATGATCGGCAGCTGTGGCCGGAACCTGGCGATTCGCCCTGCGGTGGCTCCGGACTGGGTAAAGACGACCACTGCTTTGGCCTTGACCGTCCCGGCGGCAAGGCAGGCGGCTTCCGCGACGGCTACCGGGATGGCACTGGCCAGGGGGGGAGGCTGCCTGGTCACCATGCTCTTAAGACCGCTCCCTTCCACGTCGAGGGCAATCTTCACCATGGTACGCACCGCCTCCACGGGGAAACTTCCTGACGCAGTCTCACCGGAAAGCATGACCGCATCGGTTCCGTCAAGAATCGCATTGGCAACGTCTGACGTTTCCGCCCGCGTCGGCCTCGGATGCAGAATCATCGATTCAAGCATCTGGGTTGCGGTTATGACCGGCTTGCCCGCTTCATTGCAGTCGTTGATTATTTTCTTCTGGATCAACGGCACCTTTTCGGCATGAATCTCGACCCCCAGGTCCCCCCGCGCGACCATGACGGCATCCGCCGCATGGAGTATCGATTTGAAGTTCCTGAGCGCTTCCGGTTTCTCTATCTTCGCAATGACCGGCGTGGAAAGCCCGCGAGCGGCAATGATCTTCTTCAGCTCCTCCACATCCTGGCTCTGGCGCACGAATGAGAGCGCGATGTAGTCGACCCCCTTCTCAAGACAGAACTCAAGGTCGATCCTGTCCTTGTCGGTCAAGGACGGGCTCGAAACGTTTACACCCGGAAGATTGATCCCCTTCAGATCCTTTAAAATCCCCCCCTCGACAACCGTGCAGTTGACAATCCCGTCCTCAACGCTCTGCACCTTCAGCTCGATCAGGCCGTCGTCCATGAGAATGCGCGACCCCGGCTTGACGTCGTCGGGCAGCGCCTTGTAGATGGTGGAGATCATCCCCGGCTGGCCGAGCACCTCTTCCGTTGTGATGGAGATGCTTTCACCCTTCCTCAGGGGGATCGCCCCGTTTTCCATCCGCCCGGTCCTGATTTTCGGCCCCTGCAGGTCGGCGAGAATGGCGATCTCCTTTTCGCGACGATTGCTGAGCGACCTGATCAGGTCGATGATTCTTCCCTTGTCGGCATTCGACCCGTGGGAGAAGTTGAGCCTGAAGACATCCACTCCCGCGTCCATCAACTTGCTGATGAGCCCGCTTGTCGAGCTGGCAGGGCCGAGCGTGGCGATGATCTTTGTTTTCCGACCTTTTCCGTTCATGCCGGCACCCTAATGGTGAAATTTGCCCTTCATGGCTCTGTGCGCGCTGTCTGGCGCATTGTGACACTCAAAGCATGCCAGCTCCTCGAGTTTCCTCTTATCCGCCGGCGACGCAGGCTTGGCCCCCACAGGCTGGGAATACTCGTCCGTCTGGAAGTAGACCCTGTTTCGCTCGTCCGAGAGCACTGCCGGCCGATAGGTGACCTGCCAGTTTGCCGATATGGGTACCTTGTGGCACTCCTCACACCCCCCCGGAGCCGGGATAGCGCGCCATGCGGTGAACATCGTGCACGACACGAGCATGGGCACGGCACAGATGAACAGCATGGATAGCACGAAGGCCTTCATGGCATGTTTCACGTCATACCCCCCATTTATATTCGAGGTATTTTTTGGTCTGTTCATATCCCTGCTCATACAGGAATTTCTTCTCGTCGCTGGTAAGGGAAAAGATTGACGGTGATATTTCTGAACAGTATATCAGAATTGTGTCCTTCCACTTCCCCCCCTTCAGAAACTCCTTTTCCTGGGCATGCAACGAGAATGTGAGCATTTCATGGAGATATTTCCTGAAAGTCAGGGGTTTCGCGGAGTTTCTCTTCAGGGTTCGTTTCGACATCACCTTGACAACGAGAGTCTTCAGTGAACGGTCCATGCGGCCTTCGACAATGCCTGTCATGAGGGAGCCATCCACGAGGGCATATTTTCTGGTGCCATATTCGAGGGCACGGTAGCCGAATACACCGGGTATGTGGGTGGATGCCGCAGCAGCAGTAGCTATCGACAGATCGGCAAAGGTATCCCGGGAAAAGATAACGGGTCGGTACTTGATCATGTCCGTCGCAACAATTTCCAGAGGCACCCTGAGTTCAGACGAGAATGTGCGGGACTCCAGCTTCGACTCAAGCCAGGACTCCAAAGCCTTTCCCGAGCAGAGGCCGTAGTTCCTGATCAACGACCTCAAACTGACATCCTTGAATCTGCTTGAATCGAGTGACAGCGAGTGGTCGAGCAGTTCCCGAGGGGTGCACCCCGCAGCGTAGAGCGAGGCGACGATCGCGCCGGTGGAAGACGCAACTATCTTCGCGGTCCGCATGCCGCTTTCCTCGATCGCCTGCAGTGCACCGATGAATGCAGGGTACCTGTTGCCGCCGCCGACCATCATGAGGACAAAGGGTTCATTTGGTGCAACTTTCTGCCCTGCGGATTGCATTGAATCAGTCATTGAAATCTCGTCGTGGACTGGGAGTCATGTGTACAAACATACCCCCCTTTCCCCTGTCAGGCAATAAAAAACCCTTCTGCCAGAAGGAAGAAGGGTTCATGATTCAGTACCGTTTCAGCATTACATCAGTATTGCTTTTTGTGCCAGTTCGAGAATCGTACTGGGGACAACACCGGGGATCATGACGCCGGCAATGGCGATGATCAGGCAGATGACGAAGGCAGGGGAGAGCTTGACCCAGGCGAAGTCCTCGGTCGGCTCCTTGAAGTACATGTACACCATGACACGCAGGTAGTAGTAGACCGATGCGGCGCTGTTGAGAACACCGATGATTGCGAGCCAGATGTAGCCGGCCTGGATTGCGCCGGAGAAGAGATAGAACTTGCCGACAAAACCTGCTGCAGGAGGAATTCCTGCAAGGGAGAAGAGAAACACGCACATGGCAATACCAAGGGCAGGGTGCTTGTAGCCGAATCCGGCGTAGTCGGAGAGGTTGTTGTTCGCCTCCCCCTTCTTGCCTACCAGCACGATAACGGCAAAGGCACCGATATTCATGAAAGCGTAGCTGAGCATGTAGAAAAGGATACCGGCTGTGCTTACTGCGTTACCAGCGGTAAATCCGACCAGGATGTAACCGGCGTGGGCAATGGATGAGTAGGCCAGCATTCTCTTGATGTTCTGCTGGTAGAGAGCGGTGATATTACCGGCGGTCATCGTCAGGACGGCAAGAATCCAGACCAGGGATGCCCAGTCAGCCTTGAACACCGGCAGCGCGACGAGGAAGACGCGCAGGAACGCGGCGAAACCTGCAGCCTTGGGGCCGACCGACATGAAGGCGGTGACCGGAGTCGGTGCGCCCTCGTAGACATCAGGCGTCCACATGTGGAACGGTGCAGCCGCTACCTTGAAGGCAAACCCCGTTGCCATGAGCAGCATCCCGGCGATGAGCATGAGGTTCGAGGAGACCATGCCGCTCTGTGCCGCTGCGGCGATTTTTGCTACCTTGGTAGTTCCCGTTGCACCGTAGGTGAGCGCCATGCCGTAGAGGAGGAAACCGGTCGAAAACGCCCCGAGGAGGAAGTACTTCAATCCGGCCTCGTTTGACCTGATGCTTGCACGGTTGAAGCCGGCAAGAACGTAGAGAGAGACAGAAAGAACCTCAAGGCCGAGGAAAATGGTCATCAGGTCGGTACCCGAAGCCATGAGCATCATGCCGACAGTGGCAAAGAGCATGAGCGGGTAGATCTCGCCCTGATTGCACTCTTCACGCTGCAGGTACTGGTCAGTGATGAGAATGCTCAGTGCTGCCGAGACAAGGAAAATCCCCTTGAAGAAGATTGCAAAGTTATCTTGCACAACCGACCCACCGAAGCCATCCTGTGGGGAGCCCCAGCCGACAGTCAGCGAGTAGAGGGTTACCAGAATACCGGCTATGCTGAGATAACCGAGATAACCCTTCTGTTCACCCCTGACAAAGACATTGATCAGCAGCAGTGCCATTGCCACGACTGACAGAATCATCTCCGGAGCGATTACAGACATATTTATCGCTGGGATTGCAATTGTTTCCATCAATTTCCTCCAGTATCTATTTAGCGGTCAACTCTATTTCGGTTCAACAGCAGGATGGCCGGCAGGGCCCCCTTCAGGGGCAACTGCAGGCGCACCGGGGAGTACCGGCACCGCTACGGGCTGCGCTGCTGCGGTGGCAGGTTGAATCCTGCTCTGTTTGATTACCTTGTCCAGTGCCGGGGCCATGGTCGAGGTAAAGGGTGCGGGATACAGCCCCATGAAGAAGATCAGGAAGATGAGCGGAACCATGGTGGCGATCTCGCGACCGTTCAGGTCCTGCAGTTTCTGGTTCTTCGGATTGTCGAGTTTGCCGAACATCACCCTCTGGAACATCCAGAGCATGTATACCGCGGAGAGGATGACGCCACTGGAAGCCACGATCGCCCACCAGCGGAGGGAACTCTCGAATGCACCGATGAGGACGAGGAATTCGCCGACAAAACCATTCGTGCCCGGCAGACCGATGGACGAGAAGGTGACGATCATGAAGATAGTGGCAAAGACAGGCATCTGCTTGGCAAGACCGCCGAAATCGGTAATCAGACGAGTATGGCGACGTTCATAGATGAAACCGACGATAAGGAAGAGTGCGCCGGTGGAAACACCGTGGTTGAGCATCTGCAGCATGCCGCCCTGTAGGCCCATCTGGTTGAGAGCGAAGACACCCAGCATGACGAAGCCTAGGTGAGCGACCGACGAGTAGGCAACCAGTTTCTTCACATCTTCCTGCACCATGGCTACCAGTGAGGCGTAGATGACGCCGATAACGGAGAGGGTGGCAATGAGGGGGGTGAACTGTGCCACGGCGTTCGGGAAGAGCGGCATGGCAAAGCGGACATAACCGTAGGTACCCATCTTGAGCAGAACGGCGGCAAGGATGACGGAGCCCGCAGTGGGTGCTTCGGTGTGGGCATCAGGCAACCAGGTGTGCAGCGGGAACATGGGAACCTTGATGGCAAAGGCAAGGGCGAATGCCAGGAACATCCATGTCTGGGTTACAGGGTCTAGATTCAGGGAGAAGAAATTCATGAGGCTGAAATCGGTGGCGCCGGCATTCAGCCCCTTGAAGTACAGGGCGATGATAGCCACAAGCATGAGGAGCGAACCGACCATGGTGTAGATGAAGAACTTGACTGCGGCGTAGATCCTGTTCTTGCCGCCCCAGATGCCGATAATGAAATACATCGGGATCAGCATGACTTCCCAGAAGATGTAGAAGAGGAAAAGGTCGAGGGAGATGAATGCACCGATCATCCCCACCTGGAGCAGGAGCAGACACGCCATGTACCCTTTCACCTTCTCCTCGACCGCCGTCCAGGTGGAAAGGACGGCAATCGGCATGATGAAGGTCGTCAGCATGACCAGCCAGAGGCTGATGCCGTCAATACCGACGTGGTAGTTCATCTTGAAGGGGCCGGCCTGTATCCAGGGAATATTCTGGACGAACTGGTAGTCGGCATTCGTGACGAACCCGGAGACCAGCGGCAGTGACAGGACAAATGTCACCAGTGTCACCGCAAGAGTAAACCCTCTCAAAAGGCCGTGATTCTCCTTGGGGATGAACAGCAGCAGGAAAACACCCAGCAGCGGTAGAAAGGTTATCAGGCTCAGGATAACTTCGTTCATTGAATCTGCTCCTTTATGAACTCAACAGTCAAAGTCTATTAACGGAATACGTAGAATGCGATAATGACAACAACGCCAAGGGTCATGCCCATTGCGTAATTGTGAACATAACCGGACTGCAGCCCCTTGAGACCGGCGGAAAATGCCATCACCAGCTTGGCCACCCCGTTGACGATCCCGTCAACGATGACAACGTCAAACCCTTTCCAAAGGAGATTGCCGAGGGATTTGCACGGATTGACGAACAGGAAGTCGTAGAGCTCGTCGATGTACCACTTGTTGAACACGGCACGGTGAAGTGCGGGGAACGCGGTGGTAAATTTCTCGGGGAGCGACTTGTTCGCCATGTACAGGGTGAAGGCTATGGTGATACCGATTACCGCAATCACGACCGACCCACCCATGAGGCCCCATTCGAGGGCATGGGAGTGGTGGGCACCGGTATGGGCGTACTGCTTGCCATACTCGTTGGCGAGTTCGAAGACCGGGTCGAGCCAGTGTTCGAGGTAGTTGGGAAGCATTCCCATGAGTTTGGGCATACCCAAATAACCGCCAAAGACTGCAAGGAAACCGAGAACCATGAGGGGGATGGTAATGACAAGGGGAGACTCATGGAGGTGGTCCTTAACCTTCGGATTGATGCGGCATTCGCCAAAGAACGTCATGAACACGAGACGGAACATGTAGAAAGCGGTAAACAGGGCGGCGATGCAACCAATCCCCCAGAGAACGATATTGACGCTGCCGTGGTAGGGGTTGGCGAATGCCTGCCAGAGGATTTCGTCCTTGGAGAAGAAGCCCGAGAAACCCGGGATACCGGCAATGGCGATAGTAGAAACGAGGAACGTCAGGAATGTTATCGGCATGTACTTCTTCAGACCACCCATGTTGCGCATATCCTGGGGGTCATCGTGCAGATGGCCGTGGTGCAGGGCATGGTGCATGGCGTGAATAACGGATCCCGACCCGAGGAAGAGACAGGCCTTGAAGAATGCGTGGGTCATGAGGTGGAAGATGCCGGCACCGAAGGCACCGACCCCCATGGCAAGGAACATGAAACCGAGCTGGGAGACGGTCGAGTAAGCAAGTACCCGCTTGATGTCATTCTGTGCCGTACCGATGGTGGCAGCGAAAATCGCGGTAGCTGCACCGACCACGGCAACGACGAGCATGGTCTCCGGGGCCTTGATAAAGACGAAGCTCATCCGGCCGATCATGTAGACACCGGCGGTAACCATGGTTGCAGCGTGGATGAGGGCGGAAACGGGGGTCGGGCCTTCCATGGCGTCAGGCAACCAGGTGTAGAGGGGTATCTGAGCCGACTTACCGGTTGCACCGAGGAAGAAGCAGAGGGTCGCCACGGTGACCACGCCACCGTAGGGGAGAAAGTGGGAAGCGGCCTTGATCTCCATGAAGTTGATGGTCCAGATGTTGTGGTTGCTCCCGAGCCACCAGAAGAGCGTGAAGAGGCCGATAAGGAAGCCGAAGTCACCGACCCTGTTCATGACGAATGCTTTCTTTGCAGCGTCGCCGGCGGATTTCTTCTCGAAGTAGTAGCCGATGAGGAGGTAGGAACAGAGACCGACACCCTCCCAACCGATGAACATGACCAGCATGTTGGCGCCGAGAACGAGGAGGAGCATGGACATGCAGAAGAGGTTCAGATAGGCGAAGAAACGGTAGAAGCCTTCCTCCCCATGCATGTAACCGATGGAGTAGAGGTGGATCAACGTACCGACACCGGTAACGACCATGATCATGACAGCCGAAAGGGGATCGACCAGAAATGCCATGTCCGCCTTGAAGTTACCCGCATGGATCCACGGGAATATTACCTTCTCGAATACACGCTGTTCCGCGGGGAGACCGATGAGCTGCATCAGTATTCCGCACGATACGAGGAACGAGCAGAAGATCATCAGTGTGCCGATCCCGCCGATTACCGCCTCATTCTTGATCTTCTTGCCGAAAAAGCCGTTGATCAGGAAACCGATCAGGGGGAACAGTGGTATGAGCCAAACATTGTCAAGCATTCCAGACTCCTTGAGTGAAATGATTCGTTGTGCAGCAGTACCTGACTACCACTTCATCAGGTTCAGGTCTTCTACGTCGATGGACTCGCGATTCTTGAAGAAGGCGATCATGAGAGCCAGACCGACAGCAGCTTCCGCGGCGGCGACAGTCATGACGAAGAAGACGAAAATCTGGCCGTCCAGGTTACCCAGGAACTTGGAGAAGGCGATAAACGTGAGGTTCACCGCATTGAGCATCATTTCGATACACATGAAGATGACTATCGCGTTACGCCGCGTCAGTACACCGATCGTTCCGATGGAGAAGAGGATTGCGCTCAGTATCAGATAGCTGTGAAGGGAAACCATGGTTATATCTCCTGACTCTTACAGTTTTTTCTTGGCAAGCACAACTGCACCCACAATTGCTACGAGAAGCAGTATGGAGGTGATCTCGAACGGCAGCAGGAATTCAGTGAAGAGCGACTGACCGATCAGTTCGGTATGACCGAACCGTGCAAGTGCAGCAGAATCGATCGGCCCCTTCGTCCCGGTGAGTGAACTTCTGCTCAGGAGATACCATGTCTGGAAAAGAAGGAAGAGCCCTGTTGCTGCGCCGAGGAAAAGGGCATGCTGCGTTCTGCGCCCGGACTCGGTGCGTATATTGAGCAGCATGATGACGAAAACGATCAGGACCATGATGGCGCCGGCGTACACGATGACCTGAATGGCAGCCATGAACGGTGCTTCGAGCATGACATACAGAGTCGCAAGACAGAAGAATGTCATGATCAAGGAGAGGGCGCTGTTGATCGGGTTTTTGCACCTGATAACCAGGATGCTCATCAGGATGGCGACTGCGGCCACGATGCTGAAAAACAAGGTTTCCATTGCTGCTCCTTTATTTCTTTTCTAACAGACGTTCTTTGGTAAAGACGAAATCCGAACGTTTGTAATTGGCGAGTTCGAATGTCTGGGTCATCCCCAGGGCATCGACCGGGCAGGCTTCCACGCAGTAGCCGCAGAAAATGCAGCGCAGCAGATCGATTTCATATTTGGCGGCAAACTTATCGTGCTTCGCATCCTCACCTGCCTCGACGGTGATGCACTTTGCGGGGCAGACGGTCGGGCAGAGGTAACAGGCAACGCATTTCGCCTTGTCGTGGGACACCTTGAGAGTGTGCAGACCACGGAAATTCGGGGCCACGACCGGTTTCTCTTCAGGATACATGAGAGTTATCGGTTTCTTGAAAAGGTGCTTCAGCGTTATTTGCAGACCTTTGATAAGGGGTGCTATCATTTGCGTATCCTCTCTACGGATTCAGTCAGTAGGTGATATACTTGTATAATTACTTCTGAAACAGTGTAATCCAGAATGCGTTGCCAACGATCAGGAAGAGGGTCGTCGGCAGGAACACCTTCCAGCCGAGCTTCATCAACTGGTCGTACCGGTAGCGAGGATAGGTGGCACGCACCCACATGCAGACGAACATCAGGATATAGACCTTGGCGATGAAATTGAGGACCGGGGGCAGCGGGCCGTGCCATCCGCCCAGGAACAGGGTGGTGGTAACAGCGCAGACTGTAACCATGTTGGCGTATTCCGCCATAAAGAACATGGCGTACTTCATGCTTGAGTACTCGGTACAGAAACCCGATACGAGCTCCGTCTCCGCCTCGGGGAGGTCAAAGGGGGTCCGGTTGATTTCTGCGAGGGAGCAGATGAAGAAGATAATGCCGGCAACGAAGGTAAAGGGCGTGCGGAAGATGTACCAGCCGAACAGGCCGCCCTGATCAGAGACAATCTGCTGCAGGGAGAGCGACTCGGAGACCATGAACACGCAGACTATCGCCAGGCCGGCAGCCAGTTCGTAGGAAATCATCTGGGCGGAGGCACGCAGACCGCCGAGCAGCGAGTACTTGCTGTTCGAGGACCAGCCGGCGAGCACGATACCATACACACCGAGGGACGCCATCGCCAGGATGTAGAGCACACCGATGTTGAGGTCGAAAACCTTGCCGGCCTGGTCGGCATAGGCTGCTATCTGCAGCGGAACCTTGTACCCTGCGATCTCGAAGGTGTCACCGAAGGGGATGACGGCGAAAGAGATGAAGGCCGGGATAAGGGCAACCAGCGGAGCAAGTACGAAGGCAAATTTGCTCGCTTGCGCAGGAATGATCTCTTCTTTGAAGAAGAGCTTGATGCCGTCGGCAATCGGTTGGAGAAGTCCCATGGGGCCGGTCCGGTTGGGACCGATCCGTACCTGCATGTGACCGATTATCTTTCTCTCGGCATACGTTGCGTAGGCCACGGTCAGGAGGACAAACACGAACGCCAGTAGTACCTTGAGAATCATGGCTCCGTAGTATATGAGCGGCAGTCCCATTATTTCCATGCTAGTTTCTTCTCCTCTTCAAGAAGTTTGTACGGCTGTCTATTTGCTTAAGCTTACCCAGGTAACGGGCTTACCGCTTGCAATGCTGTTGATGGAGGCGGACGCAAAATGATACGGCGAGAAGACAACTCCTTCGGGCATGCGGAGGCCTACCTTGACGGGCAGGGTCAGTTCACCCGAAGCGGATTTCACCTTGAGTTTGTCCCCCTCGACCACACCAAGCTTGCCGGCATCGGTACGGCTCAGCTCGATGTACTGCTCAGGACAGACAAGCAGCGGACCCACGCCGTACAGGGACATGGTTCCAGAGTGGTAGAGGGCGCTGCCGGTCAGGAGTGCAAACTTGCCTTCCTCCGCTGCAGGAGCAGACCCTGCCGCGGCAACCAGCTGTGGTTTGACGGCAACGGGGTAGATCGCTCCCGTGTCGCCGAGCGCGGCGTAGTCGACGGTAGCATAGCAATCGATCTGCTTGAAAAGTGTTGCCGAGTCGGCTTCAAATTTCTCACCGGATATCTTGGAAACGAGCTCAGCGAGGATTTCCCGATCACTCCGCGACTCGCCGACGGCACTGATGGCCTTTCTGATTCTCTGTACATGACGGCCAACACTGGTAAAGGTACCGCACTTCTCGGCAAAGGACTTGACGGGAAGGACGACATCCGCCATCCGGGCTGTTTCGGTGAGGAAAAGATCCTGCACAACGACAAAGGGGGCAGCTTCGAGCGACTTCTCAGTTTTTGCCCTGTCGGGGTACGACACGACGGGGTTTTCACCGGCGATGTAGAGCAGTTTGACCGAACCGCTGGCGCAACCATCGATGATTGCTGCAGCATCCCTGCCGTTTGCAATCGGATGGATACCCAGGTCGGCAGCCCCCTGGCTGTTGTTCTTCTCGCCGAGGACCAGGATGCCGCTCCCCTCCTTGCCGATCTTGCCGGTGAGCAGCGCCAGATTGGTCAGGGCCTGGGCGAGTTCCTTGCCGTGGCCAGGATAGGCAATGCCTGTCGGCATGATGATGAGTGCTTTTTCCGTCTTGGCGTAGGCCGTGGCAAGCTCCCTGATCGATTCCACCGCAACGCCGGTAACCGCAGCCACGTCAGCAAGGCTGATACCGGAAAGAAGAGACCGGAGCGCGTCCATCCCCGGCAGGGTCTGGGCGTCGGCATTGGCCAGGTTCTCGTCAATGATCACCTTGGCGAGGGCGTTGACCAGGAGCAGCTCTGAGGCGGGCTTGTGGAGGTACGTAACAGCTTTCGGAAGCTTGGCGAGCTTGCCCTTCTTGTCGGAGATGATACGCAGGTCGATATCCTTGCGTTTCACGCCAAGGTTGATCTCGAAGCCAATGACCGGGTGGGTTTCGTAGGCGTCGGTCTTCACCACGAGGAGAAGATTGCTCTTATGGATATCGGAGATCACCGACGGTGATGCGGTTATGCCGAGGCTCTCCTTCAGGCCGGCGGTCAGAGCCTTGTGGGCGTAACCGGCCGAGTGGTCGATGCTGTCAGTCCCGATGACATCCCTGAAGAGTTTCCTGAAGAGGAACAGCTCCTCGTTGGTAAGACGGGGGGTTGCCAGGGCGGCGACCGATGCAGGGTCGCTCTGCTTGGCTTCCTTGAGCTTGGCGGTGACCAGCTCCAGAGCCTCCTCCCAGCTTGCCGGCACCAGAGAACCGTTCTTGCGCACGAGAGGGGTCGTCAGGCGCTGGTCACTGTTGACGAACTGGTAACCGAAGCGACCCCGACCACAGAGCTGGCCGTTGTGGAATCCCTGGTCCTCGTCATAGATCGTCGTCAGCACCTTGTTGTCCTTCACGCCCAACGTCAGCTGGCAACCGGTACCGCAGTAGGAGCAGACGGACTTGACCTTGTTCAGAGCCCACCACCTGGCCTTGAACTTGAACGGCTTGGCGATCAGTGCGCCGACCGGGCAGACGGAGATGCAGGAGCCGCAGTATTCGCAGCTCAAGGGACCGTCGAAGGGAGTCCCGATCTTAGCCTCGATGCCCCTGTTGACAAAGGAGTAGGCACCAAAGGAGACGATCTCGTCGCAGATGCGGGCGCACTTGCCGCAGTGGATGCAGCGATTCTGGTCCCGCTCGATCAGCGGGTTGTCATAGTCGATCTCCCAGTGGAATTTTTCGTCGGTGAAATTGTTGCTGTTAACCTTGTACTCGTAGGTGAGATTCTGCAGATCGCAGTCGCCGGCGGCGTCGCACACGGGGCAGTCAAGGGGATGCTTGAGCAGGAGGAGCTCGAGGACCAGCTTCCTTGCCTTGATGATCTCGTCGGTCATGGTGCGGACGATCATACCCTCTGACACCGGTGTCGTGCAGGCCGGGATGAGCCGGCCCTTCATCTGCTCGACCTCAATCAGACACATGCGACACCCGCCGAACGGGTGCAGCTTCTTGTCATGGCAGAGTATCGGTATCCTGATTCCGGCAGCCTTGGCTGCATCGTAAATGGTGGCGTCACGCTCAACCGCTATCTGTTTGTCGTCTATAGTAAGATTAACCATCTCGACCTCTGTTCTCCCTCGGGATTTCTCAGGTGAAACTGTTACTCAATAGCCATGAAGCGGCAGGCATCGTAACACGATTTGCACTGGGTACACTTTTCCTTGATCAGTTCGGCGACCTGTCCCTTTTCCCACTTGATGGCATCAACTGGGCATGCCTTGAGACAGGCCCCGCACTTGACACATTTCTCGGGGATTACCTGCCACAGGAGCAACTCCTTGCAGCAGTTTGACGGGCAGCGCTTGTCATTGATATGGGCTTCGTACTCGTGACGGAAGTACTTGATGGTGGAAAGAATGGGGTTCGGCGCCGTCTGGCCGAGACCGCACAGCGATGCCTTCTTGATGGTCGTCCCCATCTCGAGGAGTTTCTCGATGTCATCAGGCTCGCCACGCCCTTCGGTGATCTTTTCAAGGATGTCGAGCATCGCCTTCAGGCCTATACGGCAGGGGACGCACTTGCCGCACGACTCCATCCTGGTAAAGGTAAGGAAGAAGCGGGCAACGTCGACCATGCAGGTCGTCTCGTCCATGACGACCAGACCGCCGGAACCCATCATGGCGCCGGCCTTGATGAGCGAATCATAGTCAACCGGCGTGTCGAGAACCTCCGAGGGGATGCAGCCACCGGAGGGGCCACCGGCCTGAACAGCCTTGAACTTGCGGTTGTTGGCGATGCCGCCGCAGACGCTGTAGATAACCTCGCGGACCGACATGCCGGCCGGGACTTCCACAAGTCCGGTGTGCTTCACCTTGCCGGTAACCGCGAATATCTTTGTACCTTTGGTAGTATCGGTCCCGAGGGACGCATACCAGTCGGCACCCTTGTTGATGATATGCCGTACGTTGGCAAACGTCTCGACGTTGTTGATGTTGGTCGGCTTGCCCCACAGGCCCTTGACCGCAGGGAACGGCGGACGGGGACGGGGCATGCCTCGCTCGCCTTCGATGGAAGCCATGAGTGCCGTTTCCTCGCCGCAGACGAACGCGCCCGCACCCATCTTGATGCGCATGTCGAAATCGAAACCCCACCCCTGGATGTTCTTGCCGAGCCAACCCTTCTCGTGGCAGATGTCGATGGCGTGCTGGAGGCGCTGGATGGCCAGCGGGTACTCGGCACGGACATACACGTAGCCGTAGTAACAGCCGATGGCATAGGCTGCGATCATCATCCCTTCTATGATGCAAAAGGGGTCACCTTCGAGGATGGAGCGGTCCATGAAGGCACCAGGGTCCCCTTCGTCGGCGTTGCAGATCAGGTATTTCTTATCGCCAGGGGAAGCGGCACAGAAAGACCACTTCATGCCGGTGGGGAAGCCCCCGCCCCCACGGCCACGCAGTCCGGACTTCTTGACCTCGTCGATGACCTCGGCCGGCTTCATGGACTTGACGCACTTCTCGATCGCCTTGAAACCGTCCTCTTCCAGGTACGCTTCCAGGCTGTCAGGGTCGATCTGACCGCAACCGGTCATGACCACCCGCATCTGCTGATCGACGAAGGTATTGTAGTAAGGTTTGGCTTTCCGTTTCTCAAGAACCTCCTTGTTGACGATATGCTCGTCAACAATCTTCTCCACCTCTTCGGGGAGAACGAAGTCATAGGTTACCCGCCCCTGTTCCGGCGTGATGATGTCAACGAGAACGTCGTTCGCACAGAGCCCGCGACAGCCGGTCTTGATGACGTCACAGCGCTTGCCGACAACTGCGTCAATACCCTTTTCCTTGATGACCCTGGTAAATTCGGCTTCAACTTTTTTAGCGCCGGCTGAGATCCCGCCTGTGCCTTGACAGATCAGAATTTTGATAGCTTCGCCCATAACTTTCGTATCCTCTTGGAGTGTTTGGGGTTCTATTTCATCGGCCGCTGGTTGTACTCAGCGACTATTTCGTCAACTTTCTGAACCGTCATCTTGCCGAAGGTGTCATCGTTGACCATTGCCAGAGGAGCCATACCGCAGGCGCCGAGACAGGCGACCTTTTCGAAGGTATAGCGAAGGTCCGGTGTCGTTTCGGCATGACCGATACCAAGCTTGTCGAAGAAGGTATCAACTATCCTCGTAGCACCCTGAACGTGGCAGGCAGTTCCGACGCAGACCCTGATGATGTAGCGTCCACGGGGTTTGAGGTGGAACTGGGCATAAAATGTCAGTACGCCGAAAATCTGGCTCGGGTAGACGTTAAGTCGCTCGGCGACCAAGTCGATGGCCGGCTTGGGAACGTACCCGTACTCATCCTGAATACCCTGGAGTACCGGCATGAGATTGCCGGGGAGGGTTAGATATTTGTCTATAACCTCGTTCGCTGCTGTAAGGTCGATTACCTCTTCAGGAGCATTCTCTTCAGTTGTTGCTTTTTCTGCGGGAGCGTTACTCATGAACTCCGTCTCCTTTACAGCGGTTTTAACGGTCGATTTCACCGAGCACGATATCGAGGGTACCGATGACGGCAACCAGGTCCGCAATCATCGAACCTTTGGCCATTTTCTCGATGGCCGACAGGTTGACGAATGACGGCGGACGAACCCTCATCCGGTACGGCTTGTTACTGCCGTCACTGACAAGGTAGTACCCGAGCTCACCTTTAGGATTCTCGACCCCCTGATACACTTCCCCTTCAGGAGCGGCAAAACCTTCGCTGGCAATCTTGAAGTGGTGGATGAGTCCTTCGATGGAGTTATAGACGTTTTCCTTCGGCGGATAGCAGACCTGGGGGAGATCGGCGAGTACGGGTCCGGGCTTGAGGTCATTGAGAGCCTGGGAGATGATTTTCACGGCCTCACGCATCTCTACCAGACGCACCTTGTAGCGGTCGAAGGTGTCGCACTTCTCGCCGACAGGAACCTTGAAACTGTACTTCTCGTAACCGCTGTAGGGATTGTCGCGCCGCAGGTCCCAATCAACGCCGGAACCGCGGAGTGCCGGACCGGTGATACCCGCATCGATGGCATCCTCTGCGGAGATGACGCCATTGCCGACGGTCCGCTGCAGCCAGATGGTGTTCTTGGTGAGGAGCCCTTCGTAGGTATCGAAGAAACCGGGGAACGTATCGATAATCTCCTGAACGTCCTTCTCGAACCCGGCGTAGACATCGGCGGAGAGCCCGCCCACCCGGTAGTAGTTGCTGGTCATCCGGGCTCCGGAGAGTTTCTCGTAGATCTCCATCACCTTCTCCCGCTCGCGGAAGCAGTAAAGGAACACCGTCATGGCACCGATGTCGAGTGCATGACAGGCAAGCCAGACAAGATGGGACTTGAGACGTGTCAACTCGGCGGTAATGACCCGTACGGTCTTGGCACGTTCCGGCACCTCGACACCGAGCAACTTCTCCACGGCAAGGACGTAGCCGAGATTGTTGCTCATCGGCGCAAGGTAGTCCATCCGGTCGGTCAGGGGCAGAGCCTGATGGTAAGTGCGATGCTCGGAGAGCTTTTCGATACCGCGGTGCAGATACCCGATGTGGGGGGTTATCTTATCGATGATCTCACCATCGAGTTCGATGACGAGCCTGAGCACGCCGTGGGTTGACGGATGCTGCGGCCCCATATTTACTGTCATTGTCTCTTTTTGTGCCATTGATTTATCACCCCTGCAGAGTGTTGAATACGATTAGTGAATAGAATGATTGCCTAGGAGAGCCGCCCCTTGTAAGGCTCCCTGTCGGGCCCCTGGAGCGGGTAGTCCTTGCGCAGCGGATGGCCGACCCAGTCGTCGGTCATCAGGATACGCCGCAGGTCGGGATGGCCGGCAAAAGTGATCCCGAAGAGGTCGTACGTCTCTCTCTCCAGCCAGTTGGCCGATGACCACACCCCGGACACGCTGTCGATGGTCGCATCCGCCTCTTCTACCTGGGCCTTGACCCGCAGCCTGTCCTTGGAGGGGATGGAGTACATGTTGTAAACCACCTGAAAGCGCGGTGACTTGCCAAGATAATCGACAGCGGTAACGTCCGTCAGGAGGTTGTAGCCGAGGGCCGTCTTCAGATAGTTACAGATCTCGACTATATTGTTCTTCGTAACGGTCACGGTGACTTCGCCGCGGAACTCCTTCACTTCGACGATGTCGGCCGCAAAGCGCTCCCTCAGCTTGATTACTGCACGATTGTTTTCTGCCATATCAACCATACCTCTTCCTTTGGTCTTGATAGCTTATGCAGCAGGGAGGATCCGCTCGCCGAGACCGATGGTGGAACCGAACGAGTTGCGCTCCTGCGCGATCTTTTCCTGGAGCTTGATAAGGCCGTACAGCAGCGCCTCAGGCCGCGGAGGACAGCCGGGGATGTACACATCGACCGGAAGAGCCTCGTCAACTCCCTGAACCACGCTGTACGTGTCAAAGATCCCCCCCGAACAGGCACAGGCACCCATGGCGATTACCCACTTGGGTTCCGGCATCTGCTCGTAGACTGTCTTGATAACGGGAAGCATCTTCTTGGTAACGGTGCCGGCAATGATGATGCAGTCGGACTGACGCGGTGACGCGCGGAAAATGATGCCGAAGCGGTCAAGGTCATGGGTCGATGCACCGGTGGCCATCATCTCGATGGCGCAGCAGGCAAGACCGAAGGTCATCGGCCAGATTGATGATTTGCGCGCCCAGTTGACGAGTCCGTCCAGTGACGCGGTAATGATGTTATCGCCCAACGGATTATCTACTCCCATTCCAAGGCTCCTTTTTTCCAAACATAGATATAGCCGACGAAGAGGATTACGACGAATACCCCCATCTCAATCAGACCGAACATGCCGAGGCGCTTGAAAAGCACTGCCCACGGATAGAGGAACACACACTCTATATCGAACAGGATAAAGAGCATGGCGATCAGATAGAACTTGATCGAGAAGCGCTCCTGGGCGCTGCCGACCGGCTCGCATCCGCACTCATAGGGCTGCAACTTCACCGGCGTAATCTTCTTCTGACCGATGAGCGATGAAAACACAACCGAGCCAAGTCCGAAACAGGCCGCAATCACCAACAGTAAAATTATCGGGAGATATGCCCCTAACATCTGATCCTCCGTCTGCTCTCGTTATTGTCCTGACGCACCCAATTATGTAAGCTTTTTCAATGGATTGGACCGCGCAATTGCTCTCTGTATACAGTATACAACGCTGCGCAATCTAGGTCATTTACCCCTCTTTGTCAAGGGAAAAAATCTCTAATTTTCCCGATAAAGTCCTTTGAATATCGTGGTCCGCACCCGCTCGCCACCTATCGGGATTAATGGCTTGACACTCTAAAATGTTCTGTGCTAACTCCGTGTAAATTGTCGGATAATACTAATTTGCGATGAGGTCATCCATGGAACACGCCAACTCCCATCAGTTTTTCGCAGCAGCCAAGGAAATCATCCCGGGCGGGGTCAACAGCCCGGTGCGCGCCTTCAAATCCGTGGGTACCGATCCAGTCTTCATCAGCAGGGCCGCGGGCTCGCACGTCTTCGACGTGGACGGCAACGACTACATCGATTATGTCGGTTCCTGGGGCCCGATGATTCTCGGCCACTGTCACCCCGAAGTTGTCGCGGCCATCAAGAAGACCGCCGAAAGCGGCTGCAGCTTCGGCGCTCCTACCGAACTGGAAATAACCCTTGCCGAAATGGTCATCGCCGCGGTCCCCTCCATCGAGATGGTCAGGATGGTAAGCTCCGGCACCGAGGCGACCATGAGCGCCATCCGCCTTGCCCGCGGTTACACGGGACGGGACAAGATCCTCAAGTTCTCCGGTTGCTACCACGGTCACTCCGACTCCCTCCTGGTCAAGGCAGGCTCGGGTGCGGCGACGTTCGGCGTCCCTGACTCGCCGGGCGTCCCCCAGGATTTTGCCAAGCACACCCTGACCGCCCGCTACAACGACATCGAATCGGTCAAGGAACTCGTGGCAGCCAATAGCGGCCAGGTCGCCTGCATCATCATCGAGCCGATCGCCGGCAACATGGGGACGGTCCCTCCAAGACCGGGCTTTCTCCAGGCTCTCCGCGACCTCTGCACCCGGGAAGGGATCGTGCTCATCTTCGACGAGGTCATGTCCGGTTTCCGCGTCGCCTACGGTGGCGCCCAGGAGGTCTACGGCGTAACTCCCGACATGACGACCCTCGGCAAGATCATCGGCGGCGGACTCCCCGTCGGCGCTTTCGGCGGCAAGAAGGAGATCATGTCCATCCTCTCCCCTTCCGGGGGGGTCTACCAGGCGGGTACACTCTCCGGCAACCCCCTGGCGATGAGTGCCGGCATCACGACCCTCAGGCTCCTGCAGCAGCCCGGGTTTTACAACCGGCTCGAAGAGAAGAGCGCCTACCTCGCCAATGGCATTGCCAAGGCTGCCGCTGCCGCCGGCTATCCGATCTACTCCACCAGAGTGGGAAGCATGGTCTGTACCTTTTTCACCGGTAACGAAGTGCATGATTGGGACAGTGCTGCGACCTGCGACACCAAGGCGTTTGCGACCTTCTTCAGGGCGATGCTCGAAGAAGGGATCTACCTGGCCCCCTCCCAATTCGAGACGGCATTCGTCTCCATTGCCCACTCAACCGAGGAACTCGACCGGACGATCGCCGCGGCAGCCAGATGCTTCAGGCTGCTGTAACCAAAATCAACATTGACAGCAGCCTTCGGACATGCTATGAAGTAGCGGTTTTATCCACTTGTAGGCATTTGTACGCAAGGGTCTGCCGGAGATGAACAAAGAGAAAAAGGAGCTGCTGCAGACCCTGGGCATGGTTTCAAGCATGGGGATCTCGGTTGCGGTCGCCATCGCCATCGGCGTCATCATAGGCCTGCAGCTCGACAAGTGGCTCGGCACGGCTCCGTGGTTCTTTTTCATATTTCTATTCATAGGTATTGCTGCCGGCTTCAGAAACATCTACCTCATTTCCGGCAAAGAAATACACAAGGATGACCGGAATCAGGATAACTGAGGAAAACCTTCTGCCGGCGCTGATGAAGTCAAGCTGGATCCTGTTGGCCATCCTCACCGTTACGGGGCTGCTACTCGGCTCAGGAAACTTCGGGCTCAGTATCCTCGTCGGCGGAATCGCCGCCCTGGGTAACAATTACTGGCTGCGCAACATCATGCAACGCATACTCATCCAGCAGCGCCGGGACGCGGCCAGTTACGCACTGATCCGCTTTTTCCTGAGATATCTGCTTCTGGCGCTCGTGGTACTGGCAGCCCTGAAGATGGGAGCCGATATTGCCGGCCTCTTGCTCGGCCTCTCGGTTCTGGTTCTTACAACGACCGTTTTTTCCCTATATACTCTGATGAAGTCAAAAGGAGATTAGTTCATGGTCCACCCAATACTCTTTCTGCAATTTTTCCGCGAGCTGCTTGCCCCTCTGGGACTTCAACCCGCAAGTGCCGATGCCGTAGCCTACACCTGGCTGATCATCATCATGCTGCTGCTGGTGTCGCTCATCGCCACCAAGGCTGTCAAGGCGGTCCCCACCGGCATGCAGAATTTCATGGAAGTGGTCATCGGCGGCATCGAGAACATGATCGTCGAGACCATGGGTGAACACGGCCGTCCGTTCTTCCCCCTCGTGGCCACCCTGGCCATCTTCATCCTGATCTCCAACCTGATCGGCCTCGTCCCCGGCTTCTTCCCGCCGACGGCCAACATCAACACCACCGCGGCATGCGCCATCGTTGTCTTCGTCATGACCCACGTGGTAGGGATCAAGGAGCACGGCGCCAGCTACATCAAGCACTTCCTCGGACCGATCGTCTGGCTCGCGCCGATGATGTTCTTCATCGAGGTCATCGGCCACCTCAGCAGGGTCATCTCCCTGACGCTCCGTCTTTTCGGCAACATGAACGGCCATGAACTGGTGCTGATGATCTTCTTCGGCCTCGCACCGTTCCTGGTACCGCTCCCGATGATGCTGATGGGTGTGCTGGTCTCCTTCATCCAGGCGTTCGTCTTCATGCTCCTGGCAATGATCTACATCCAGGGCTCTTTGGAGCACGCACACTAACAATCAGGGCTTGCCGGGAACATCGGCGGTAACACACTTCGATAATCTATTTTCCTATACAATTTAGGAAATATAAAACCAACCAGAAGGAGAAGAACAATGAGCTTTTTCACGATGTGTATGCTGGCAGCAGGTTTCGGTATGGCTATCGGTGCTTTCGGTACCGGTCTCGGTCAGGGTCTCGCAGTCAAGAGCGCCGTTGAAGGCGTTTCCCGCAACCCCGGCGCTTCCGGCAAGATCCTCACCACCATGATGATCGGTCTCGCCATGATCGAGTCCCTGGCAATCTACGTCCTCGTTGTCTGCCTGATCATCCTCTTCGCCAACCCCTACAAGGACATCGCCGTTAAGCTGGCAGAAACCGTAGCAAAGTAATTTTCCCCTCCACGGGATCGGGTAGGAGGCGGGGTCACCCCCGCCGTCCTCCCACACCACCGTGCGT
>CALMBF010000003.1 GCA_937860145.1 uncultured Geobacter sp. | reverse complement strand
CCGGAGTCCTGGGCGGTGTTGAAGAAGATCGGGGCGATGACGCCGCCGATGATCACGCCGGCGGTCTTCTTGTTGGGAACAGCCGGGATCTCCTGCCCCATGTGCCAGAGGACCGAGTTGCAGGCGGATTTACGGGAAGAACCGGTACCGACGACGTCGCCCACGAAGGCGACCTGGTGGCCGGCGGCACGCCATGCGGCGATGTCCTTCAGCCTGTTCGGGAAGCGGGTCTTGCCCATGGCAAGGGCGTGGAGCGGGATGTCGGGACGGCTCCAGGCATCGCCGGCCGGGGAGAAGTCGTCGGTGTTGATCTCGCCTTCAACCTTGAACACCTTGACCGTGATGGTCTCGGGTACGCCGGGACGCTTGGTGAACCACTCGGCATCGGCCCAGGACTTGAGAACCTTCATGGCGGCGGCATTGGTCTTGGAGAGTTCCACGACCCTGTCGAAACCGTCATACACGAGGGTAAGGCCGGAGAGGGCGCAGGCTGCCTCGTCGGCGAGCTCCGCATCGGTCAGCGCATCGACCAGGGGCCCCACGTTGTAACCGCCGATCATGGTACCGAGGATGCGGACGGCATCGACCCTGGAGACCAGCGGGGATTTCTTGGTTCCCTTGATGATTTCGGCAAGGAAAGCGGCCTTTACTTCAGCGGCCGGGTCGACACCCGGGGATACGCGCTCCTTGAGAAGATTTACCAGGAACTCTTCCCTCCCCTTCGGGGGATTTTCGAGCAGCTTGCAGAGTTCGGCGGTCTGCTCGGGGTTGAGCGGCAGGGCCGGAATCCCTTGAGCATTACGCTCTTCTTCATGCTTCAGATACGCTTCGATCATCTTCTATCCTCCTCGTTTATGGTGCATGGTCATCAGCACTATGTTGAATTCCAAGGGTATGAATGTTGTATACTGTATACGAAAAAAGCGGGGGGTTGTCAACGGTAGAAAGATGGCGGGAATGGCTGTTAAGAATTCAGATTCAGGCGTTTTTCACGCATGGGTCGATGGCGGGCAGCGGCCGGGGGAACATAATGATGATGCGACGGCATACAGGAGTGCTATACTGTCCACCATACCGTTCGGTTTCAGGCGAGTCCGGAACAGGCGCCCTGTACAAACCGTCAGGAAGGAGCAGAAAGCCATGCGCACCCTTATCCTGTTCATTTTTCTCCTTTCCCTCATGACCCCCGGTTGCACCAGGGCCATCAGCGAACAGGCCCGCAAAATGGTCGATACCGACGCGACCTTCATGCAGGTGCGGGAGAACCCCGACAGGTTCATCGGCAAACATATCATGGTCGGGGGGAGAATCGCGGGGGTCAAGCACACCCCTGAGGGGACCAGCATCGAAATCGTCCAGTTCGACCTGACGGACAGTGGAGCACCAGCTGACACGTTCATCTCGTCAGGGCGTTTCCTGGCCACCAGCAGCGAGTTCCTTGATGCCCTTATATTCAGGAAGGGGATGCTGATCACCCTGGTCGGAGAGATCAAGGGGAAAAAGATGCGGCGGATCGACGAGATGGAGTACAGCTATCCGGTCATCGCCATGCGGGAGTGGTACCTCTGGCCAGGGAGCGACTGGGAGAAAAGCAGCTTCTACCCTCCCCCGCCGCCGATGTACGACCCGTACTACTACGGCTACGGCTTCGAACCCTACTGGTATCGGCCCTACATCATACCGTACAGGTGGCGGTAGTCACGATCTCCTGTCGTAGACGAGCTTCATGCCGATGAGCAGAAAATAACAGAGGAGGGAAAAGGAGTTGGCCGCGATCAGCGGCGTATCACCGATCATGATGCCGTAGATCAGCCAGAGCAGCATCCCGGCAACAAGCAGCAGCGGCTGCCAGATAGAGAGATCCCTGGCGTGCTTGGTTCGCCAGGTGCGCATCACCTGGGGCACGACCGCGATACTGGTAAGAAGCCCGGCAACCAGACCGAGGTGAGTAGCCGTCACGCCTCGCCCTTTTTACCCTTGAACTCCCTGGCAGCCCAGTCGATCTGGGACATCATCCCCCTGACGATGGCCACCTCGCGCTCGTCGAGTTCGGCTCGGGCAAATATCCGTCTCAAACTCCTCATGAGGTGTGCCGGGTTCTCCGGGTTAAGAAAGCCTATCTTCAGCAGAATCCGTTCCATCTGGCCGAACATGGATTCGAGGGACTCTCCGCCGGCCAGCACCCGTCCCCCGACCTCACCCTCACTGTCACCGTTCATCCCGCCAAACAGCTCGTAGCAGAAGATCAGGACCGCCTGGGCCAGGTTGAGTGAGCCATACTCATCCGACGTGGAGATGGTCGCCTGCCAGCGGCAGAGAGCGACCTCTTCCGTGGTGAGGCCACTGTCCTCCCGGCCGAAGACCAGCGCTGCCCGGTTGGCTCCGGCGTCGCTGCGCAGCCTATTGACTATCTCCCGTGGGCTGCAGATCTCCTGGCGGTATTTGCCGTGCCGGCGTGTTGTGGCAACCGAGAGGGGTGTATCGGCCAGCGCTTCCGCCAGCGTGGGGTAAATTGCTGCCCCCTCGAGCAGGTCCCTGGCGGAAACGGCGAATTTGAGGGCCTCAGGGTGGGTTATGGGACAGGGGTTCACCAGGCGAAGCTGCCTGAGCCCCATGTTTTTCATCGCCCTGCAGACCATCCCGACATTGCCGGGACTCTGGGGCTCCACAAGAACTATGGAAATTGTACTGCTATCCATCAACAGATACCCTTTTTTCAGAAATCACTGATGCTTCGCTCCGTTCACGTCATCTTCATCATGGTTTCCGCAACCTGCTGCAACGGCACCGAGGCATCAACCGTCACACTCTCCTGGACGGCTTTCGGCATGCCGAAAACGACCGCGGTATGTTCCGACTCCACCACCACCCTCCCCCCCGCATCTTTCAGGACCCTGGCACCGACCGCGCCATCCCTCCCCATGCCGGTCAGCACAAAGGCAAGCGTCCTGCTGCCGCATATCTCGGCCGCGGACTGAAACAGCACGTCCACCGCAGGTTTGTGCAGGGTATCGTCAGGCTTGAGGTCCAGAACAACCAGGAGATCCTCGCCCGCCCGGCGAAGTTTCATGTGAAAGCCGCCCGGAGCGACATATACCATGCCGGGACGGACAACGTCACCGTCCTGGGCCTCTTTCACGCCGATGGAACAGGTCCGGTTGAGCCGTTCGGCAAGGGATGCGGTAAAACCGGTCGGCATGTGCTGGACGATGAGTATCGGAACGGAAAAAGTCGCCGGAAGGGCGCTCAGTATCGTCTGGAGTGCCGGAGGACCACCCGTGGACACGCCGATGAGGACAACATCGGTACTCTTCCCCTTGACAGTCGCCGGAACGGGGGCAAGCGGTTTGCCGGGCTTGTGGCCGGCGAGCTTCTCCATGTCGATTCGCGCGGCGACGAGAATCTTGGAGGTTAACTCCTGGAGCAGGTTGCCGAACTCCATCGGACCGCCGGCGGCAGATTTATCAATAAAATCGACAGCACCGAGGTCAAGTGCCTTGAGGGTCTGATCGCCCCCCCTGCCGGTGAGTGAACTGAGCATCACAACCGGTACCGGGCACTCCTTCATGATCCGTTCAAGTGCCGACAGTCCGTCAAGAACCGGCATCTGCACATCAAGGGTCACCACGTCCGGCCTCAGCTTCTTGATCAACTCTATGGCCATTGCCCCGTCTGAGGCGACATCGATGATGCTGATCGAAGGACTGTTTTCGAACATCCTGATGATAGCCCTGCGCACGAACGCGGAATCATCAACTACCAGGACCCTGACCTTGTTTACTGTCCCCTGTTGCACGGGTAACCCTCATCCCTCTTGCGATATATGATCGCGCCTGGGTGCCTGATCGGCTGAAACAGCGATGAGATCCGGGACAACGATTCGGAATGCCCGAGGAAGAGAAACCCTTCAGGCTCCAGCAGGCCGGAAAAACTCTCGACAACTTTTTTCGTGGTCTCATCGCTGAAGTAGATAAACACATTCCTGCAAAAGATGACATCCGCCGGGTCACTGCGAAGGAAAGGCTCCAGTCGAAGCAGATTCCCCTGTTCGAAGCGTGTGACCCTGCGAAGCACCTCCTTCACCCGGAAGCTGTCGCCAACCGAGGAGAAATACTTTTCCAGTAAGTGCGGCGGGGTGGTCTGAAACGCCCTGCCGCAGTACATCCCTTCCCGTGCCGTACCGATCATCTGCGGATCGACATCTATGCCGGTGACCATGATGTCCCAGTCCCAGAGAAAATGCCCCGACTCCAGGAGAATCATGGCAATGGTGTAAACCTCCTCTCCGCTTGAGCATCCCGCAGAGTATATACGAATTTTCCGTTCGCCTGCATGCTGTTTTTTTTCCTTGAGGAGCGGGAGTATATGGCTGGCGAGGACCTGAAGCTGGGAATCCTCCCGGAAAAAATAGGTTTCATTGTTGGTTATGACGGAAATGAGGTGCTGATGCTCGTTGCATCCGCGGGGGGAAAACTTGAGGCAGGCATAATAATCCATGAAGGAGTCGAGGTGCAGTTCGACAAGACGCGGATACAACCGGGAAGAGAAAAAGCCTATCCGCCCGTCGTCCACGACAATGCCGAACTCCTCGGCGATAAACTCCCTGATGAGCCTGAATTCCTCTGGTTGCATCACCGGTTTCATGGTCAAACTCATCCTAGCTGTACTTCTCCATGGAGAAGGTTTTCAGGGCAAGATCTGCCCTCTCCCTCACCTCTGCCTCGGCGTCGCATTTCTTGAGAGCTGTCAGTTTTTTCAGGAGCAGGCCATCGAAACAGAACGCCAGCGAGTCGATGGCAGCCAGCCGTATGGCCGGACTCGGGTCTTCGAGCAACTCCATCAGCGGTTCGACACTCTTTCTGTCGCCGATTTTACCGATCAGGTCTATCAGGCGTACCCTGATGTCGACAGTATAGTTTTTCAACATATGCCGGTGCAGCCACGGCAGGGCCTGGCGGCCGAACTTCAGCAGGGAGATGAAGGCATACCTGCTCATGTCCATGTCGGCCAGCTGCTGTACCAGCGCAGGGATTGCCGAGGCAGAGCGGATATCCCCCAGGGTGAGTATTGCATGCTTGCGCACCATGTTGTCAGGATCGTGGATGGCATCGAGGAGAAGCGGGATCTCCTTGATGCCGCCAAGCTTGCCGAGAACATGCAGCACAGCCACCCGCACGCTCCAGTGGCTATCCTTCAACGCCGATTCAACCGCATCGATGGAATTCGTGTCACCGAGCTGTCCGAGGGTGTCAACGGCAAGGCGCCTGATATCCGGGTCGGGAGCCCCCAGATACCGCGTGCGGATGATCTCGGACGCGGAAGCAGCGGACAGTTTCCCGAGGGTCTCCAGGAGTGTATACTCGATCCTCCTCGATGAGCAGCCCTTCTCCAGGAATTCAACCAGGCGGCTCTCCGCGCTCTTCGCCCCCATGAGCCCCAATGCCTTGACGACCGCGTAGTCCAGGGACTCGTCTCCCGAACCGAGTATCCCCAGTATATCGTCCACCAGCAGCGGAGTACGGAACTCTGCCAGGGCCATGACCGCTGCAATCCTGACGGAGAGATCGGGGTCATGGAGTGCAGCTCCCAGCTTGGTCACGGCAACACCGGTTTTCTGCACGCCAGCGGCCTTCATGGCAATCCGTCTCACCTCAGCGTTCGGGTCATGCATGAATGCATCGAGCAGGTGGGACTCGTCCCCTTCAAGGACCTGAGAGAGGAGCAGTGCACCACGCATCCGCGTCTCGGCCCTGTCCGACCTTGCCATTGCCGCAAGGGAATCCTTCAGGGAGGCAAACGGATATCCTCCCAGTGCCTCCGCAGCCTTGTAGGCAACTGGATCTGCTCCACGGTTAACCAGCTCAAGGAGCATGGGGAGGTAGCTCTCTGCAGGACAGCTTTTCGCAGTCTCGATTGCCTCGATCTGCAGTTCCTCATTCGGTGAATCGAGAAAAGCCGCAACCTTGTCATGAATGTCACTGGTTCCCTGATAGCGAAGTGCTCGCAGGGCAACGATCCTGACATGGTCATTATCATCGTCGAGAGCAGAAACCAGGCTCCGTTGTGCCTTTTTCCCCAGCGAGAAGACGGCCGACTCAACTGCCCCCATCAATGATTCATCCTGCAGGAGGCTGAAAAACAGGTCGATCACGGAGACGTCACCATACCATCCGAGGAGCATGACAACGGCTTCAATCGCCCCCTTGTCGCTGCTGGACTGGAGCAGGCTGCGAAGCTTCTCGACCCCCTCTCTGCTGAGCACTTTTTTCAGATGCTCCGGTTGGGTGTACTCGGCCAGGCTGTTCTTGTAGCTGAGTGATTCGGTGGCGGCGCGGTAGATCTCGACCATGGCTTTGGCGGCCTGTCCGGCAGCAACGGGATCGAGTGAAGGAAGAATCCGCCCCAGGGGATGGAGGGCACGCGGATCGCCTATCTGGCCGAGGGTATCGATGACCGCACCGGTCAACATTTCGTTGTCAAGCATCTGCAGCAGATGGGGAACGGCCCGGTAGTCACGCATGGCGCCGATCGCGGTGATAGCCGAGTACTGAACCCAGAACTCCCCTTTGAGCAGATCGATGAGGGGAAACAGGGCCGAACGGTCACCAATTTTACCCAGCGCCTCGGCGGCACTGTGACTGACGTTGACATCCTTGTCGCTCAAGGCACGAATCAATGGGGAAACAGCTTCCCTGTTGCCGATATCCCCGAGCATGACGCAGGCAAAGTTGCGCACCTCCTCGTTTTCATCCTTGAGGAGCTTTACCAGGTAGGGAACCGACTCCTTGCCGAATGCAACCAGCATGTCCATGGCTCCATTACGGAAATCGGCATTGCTGTCATCGCGCACCCCCCGCTCGAGCACAGCGTAGATGCTGGCGATCCCGGTGGAAAGCAGTTTGGCGGTCGCTTCTGCCCGGTAGCCCTGGTCATCGTCGGCAACATACTGGAGAAGCTCTTCCACACTCTTGCCGTCAAGGGGTGAGTGCTGCCTGGTACTGCCATCAAAGGGGTTATTCATTGAAAGATTTCTCCAATTTCTGATAGATAAGACACCCCGCAGCAGCTACCGGTACGAATTCGTGCCTGAACAGATGCAGCGGTTCGGCATCTCCCGTGAACAGGTAACCGCCGGGCAGCAGCAATTGGTGGAGCGTGTCCACCAACTGCTGCTGACACGAAGGGGCAAAATAGATCATTACATTTCTGCAGAAAATGATGTCAAAGTAACCGAGTCCGGCACTCCATGCGGGACAATCAGACTTCATCAGGTCATCCAGATTGAGCCGGATGAAACGGACCATTCTTTTGATGTCATCGCTTACGGTTGCCCCCTGGGCGTCGCTCACCATGAACCTCTCCCGGTATTCGCGGGGGAGTTTTCTCAATCTGTTGTCATCATAGTAACCTGTCCTGGCAACCTGGAGGCAGTTTTCGCTGAGGTCACCGGCCACGATTTCCAGTCGCCACTCATCGGCACACGAGACGGCATCAAGAAGTGTCATGGCTATCGAGTAAGGCTCCTCGCCGGTGGAGCAGCCGGCGGAAAGAATCCGGAGACTCCTGGGTACGGCCGTGGATTGCCTCTCCCTACAGGGGATGATGTCGTTCTTCAGGTAGAGAAACTGGTCCAGGTTCCTGAAAAACGATGTCTCGTTGGTGGTAGCGAGATCATACAGGTTACCCTCCTCGGCCGGATTGGCGAGGAGGAATCCCCAGTAGGAAGAAAAATCCGGCAGGTTCAACTGCTCGAGACGGGTCTCCAGCCTGCGCCGCAAAATGGTCCGCTTGTGGCCGGTAAAGGAGAGCCTGCATTTGTCCCGAAGCAGGTGAGTGATCCTGTCGAAATATTCGTCCATAACCTGAAATGTTCCCGCGGTGCTATACACTTGTCATCTCGCCTGCCATACTCCCCCCCCCTCGCCTGCCCAGCGGGTCAGATCGGTCATTACCAGACCATGGGGAGCAGAGGTTCTGCTCCGGACCGTTACACCCGGAAGGCGGCCACCATGCCGGCAAGGTCCTCGGCCTGCTGGGACAGGCTCTGGGCCGCGCGGGAGAGCTGCTCCACGGACGAGAGGTTCTCCCGTGTCAGGTCCGAGATGTTCTCCATGGCCTGGACCACCATCTCTCCCCCCTTCTTCTGCTCTGCCGTGGCGTTCGCCACCGACTGGGTCATGGACGCCATGCTGTTCACCGCCACGACGATCTGACGGGCAGAGAGCGACTGCTCCTTGGTGGCGATGCTCACCTGCCCCGTGACGTGGTTCATGTTCTCCACCGCCACGCGGATCTGGCGGCTCCCCGCTGCCTGCTCCTTGGTGGCAACGGTGACCTCCTGGGTGATGTGGTTCATCCGCTCCACCGCCAGGCGGATCTGCCGGCCGCCAAGGGCCTGCTCGCGGGCCGCGTTGGCGACGACGTCCGTGGCCTGGTTCATCTTCTCGGCGGCACGGATGACCTGGCTGGAGGCACTGGCCTGCTCCACCGACATCCGGGAGATGTCGGACATGAGGTTGCTGGTTCGCTCGATGCTGGCGACGATGTTCTCGATGGCGCTGCCGGCCACGTTGGTCAGCTCCATGGAGGCCTTCGCCTCCTGGGAGGCTATCTCCCCGTACTTCACCGATTCCGCCGTGTCCGCCTGGACCTGCCGGATCACCTGGGCGATCTCCTTGGTGGCCACCATGCTCCGCTCGGCCAGCTTGCGTACCTCTTCGGCAACGACGGCGAAGCCCCGTCCCGCGTCGCCAGCACGGGCCGCCTCGATGGCCGCGTTCAGTGCCAGAAGGTTCGTCTGGTCGGCGATCTCGTTGATCACCTTGACGATGCCGCCGATCTCCTCGGAGCGCTTGCCCAGGTTGACGATGGATGCCGAGGTCTTGTCGATGACGTCGGCAACCCGGGCCATGCCCGCTGCTGCCTGCTCACCCGCCTGGATGCCGGCGTTCCCCTCCTTGGCAGCGCTCTTGGCCACGGCATCGGCCTCTTCGACGCTCTTTGCCACCTGCCTGATGGAGGCCGCCATCTCTTCGATGATGGAGGCCGACTCCACCACCACCTTCTGCAGCTCCTGGGAGTTGCTCGCCACCTGGTCGATGGAGACGGTCATCTGCTCGATGGTGGAGGAGGTCTCGGTCACCGATGAGGCGAGGTCCTCGGTGCTCTTGGCCACCTTCTCGATGGAGACGGTCATCTGCTCGATGGTGGCCGAGGTCTCGGTCACCGACGAGGCCATCACTTCGGCGCTCTTTGCCACCTGCTCGCTGGAGGCCCCCAGTTCCTGGATGGAGGAGGAGACTTCGTCGGCATTGGACGCCAGGGAGTCGGCGTTACCTGCCACGGTCTGGATGGAGGCGGCCATCTGCACCATGGTGGCCGAGGTCTCGTCGGAAGCGGAGGCCTGGCCATGGGCTCCCTTGGTGAGCTGAGCCGAGTTGGCGGAAATCTGACCTGCCGCTGAGGCAACCTGTACGGAGGTGTCTTTGATCTTGCCGATCATCTCCTTGAGTCCATCCACCATGACATTAAGGGCATCTGCCAGATCCCCGACCTCGTCCCTGGTCTTCACATCGAGTCGTCCCGTCATATCACCAGCAGCTACCGCCTGGGCAAAGGCAACTCCCTTGATCATCGGCGTAGCAATGGAACGGGCGATAACGACCGCCAGGAAGGCAATAACTATAACGGACACCAGAATTAGCATCAGCACCATATTCCGCAGGTTATAAACAGGAGCGTTAATCTCCTTGTCGGTCATGACCATGGCACAGCTCCAGCCAAGCCCCTTGAAGTCACCCGATCCCTTGGAAGGGGTATACGAGGTCACCTTGTCGATGCCGTCAAGATTGTAGCGACCATGCCCCTTGTCACCCTTGATCATCTTTTCTGCTATCTCGGCGATACTCTTTCCCTCATCTTTAAGATAATTTGCTTTGAGAACCTGCTCTTTCTTCGGGTGGGCAATGACCATTCCTTCCTTGTTGAGCAGATACGCATATCCGGTTTCTCCATCCTTACCATCCTCCAACACGATCTTCTCGATCACACTCCAGGGCATGCGTGAGGCTACCACACCTATGATCCGGCCAGCAGAATCCTTGACCGGAGCATTGAACCCAATGGCGTTTTCGTTGATGCTTTTGGAAAAATAGACATCCGTTACGACAACCTGACCGGAAATGGCTTTCTTGAACCACTCCCTATTGGCCTGATTCTTGTCGAAATTGGCATTGGCGAACATGGCAGGGTCACTGGTGGCTACAACGTTACCAGCTGTATCAAGCAGCATAATCTCCTTATAAACATCATATTCTTTATCAATACTCTGGAGGAGATGACCGGCATCGGCATATTTCCTGGTTTCCAACGCAGTTCTTATCGTCGGGATGGATGCCCAAGCCTTGATATCGTCATAACGGTCGCCCATGAGGAGATCAACTTTACCAATTACTCCATCGGCCATATCACCGAGCATGTTCGTGGTCATTGCTACCAGGCTGGTCTGGGCTTTTTTGAACGAAACAATCGTCACAATGGTAAGCGGAATCAAAGCCATCAAGAGGAAATACGTGAGCAGCTTTCCCTGTAATCCAGCAAAAAAGTTCCGTTTCTTCATACGCTCCTCCAAAGATTTAATAGAGATTTTGGATAATTCCAACGAAATCAGACTCAGTTATTCACGTCAACAATAACGACCGGTTCAGATCGAGGATGATAATCAGCCTGCTGTCCAGCTTGCCGACCCCCTTGATGAAGTTCTCGTCCACGCTGATTGCCTCCTCCGGCATCTCCTCGACCACCCCCGAGGGGATCTTGATGACCTGGGAGACGCTGTCCACCAGCATGCCGAGCCTCTTTTCCTTCAGCTCGACCACGACGATTCGCTGGGCATCGGTGGCCTCGCCCTGGGGGAGGGAAAACCGGGTCCTCAGGTCGACGACAGGGATGATCTTGCCCCGGAGATTGATGACCCCCCGGACATGTTCCGGAGCACCGGGCACCGGGGTGATATCTGTTGCCCGGATGATCTCCTGGACGCTGGATATTTCGATGCCGTACTCCTCCCGGCCGAGCTGAAACGTCACCAGGTGGAATATCGTGTCATTCTGCTCCTTCTGCTCAACAATCCTGACCTGATCAACTTCGCTCTGGGCCTTGTCGATGAACTGGGCGAGGATATCCTCCGCCAATCCGGAACTGGGCAACTGAATCTTGTCAAAGTCCGCCATGGTTAGGCACTCCTTTTTTCTGAAGTAACGAACGTCCGCTCTTTGGTACTGCTTTTCAGCCCGGAGAGGATGGAACTGATGTCGACGATCATGGAGATGCTGCCATCACCGAGCACCGTCCCGCCTGATATGCCGGGTAGATCGCCCAGGTAGTCGTCAAGCGCCTTGATGACGATCTCCTGCTGACCCAGGAGGCGGTCAACCACCAGGCCGCCGCGCTTTTCCCCGCTGCCGACCACTACCACGTATTCCAGATCCCTCTCCCCACCCTTGTTCACCTTGTAGAAACCGTCAAGACGGCGTATAGGGAGGAGCTGATCACGCAGGTTAATGACCTCCGTACCCCCAACCTCGTGGATTTCATCCGCCTGGATGCGGATACTCTCCAGCACGCCGGAAAGGGGGATGGCGAATATTTCCCCGCCGACCTCCACCATCAGGGCAGTGATGATCGCCAGGGTAAGGGGGAGCTTGATGGTGAACCGGGTCCCGTCTCCCGTGCGGCTCGATATGTCGATCATGCCGTTGAGGGAGGTCACGATCTTCTTCACCACGTCGAGGCCGATGCCGCGCCCGGAGGTCTCGGTCACCTCGCTGCTGGTGGAAAACCCCGGCAGAAAAAGAAGGTGCAGCACCTCCTGGGCAGTAAGTGCCTCGGCCTCGGTCGCCTCGATCAACCCCTTGGCCACTGCAGAAGAGCGGATCCTGTCCGGGTCCATCCCCCGGCCGTCATCCTCCACGGCAATGACGATGTGGTTGCTCTCATGGCAGGCACTCAGGGTGAGCAGACCAGTGGATGCCTTGCCGGCACGGCGACGCTCCTCGACGCTCTCGATGCCGTGGTCGACGGCATTGCGGATCAGGTGCAGCAGGGGCTCGCCGATCTCGTCGATGACCGTTTTGTCCAGTTCGGTATCCTCCCCCTCGAAGCGGAGCAGGATCTCCTTGCCGGATTTTTGCGAATGGTCCCTCACAAGGCGCTGGAACCGCTGGAACACGCTTTTGATGGGGAGCATCCTGGCCTTCATGATCGCTTCGCGCAGGTCGGTGGAACTCTTGCCGATCAGCTGGCTTGCCTCGTTGAATGCCTCCAGCAGAGCCCGGTCGGAAACCTTCTCCTGTAGCCGCTTTTCCAGAGCATTGAGGGAGGTCCGGTGGATGACGAGTTCACCGACAAGATTGAGCAGCTCGTCAAGTTTTTCGAAACTGACTTTAAGCGTCGTGCTTTTCTGGGTAATGTAGGAGAGGTCCTCCCCCCTGGTCTTCACCTGGGGTTGCAGAGGGACTTCCTTTTCCCCCGGCACGGGCTGCGGTTGATTCTTGGTGAAAAAGAGCATATCCAGCGACATCATTTCGTCGCTGAAATCAAGGTCAGCCTTCGGATCGACGGCGAGCTTCGTGAAGTTGCTCCTGAGGGCACTGACGGCGCCGTAAAAGGCCTCGAAAACCACTGTTGACAGGGGGACTACTCTCTCCTGCACATTTTTCAGGGCACTCTCAAGCTTGTGGACATACTGCTGCACCGGGGCAAAACCCATCATCCCCGAATTACCCTTGAGCGTATGAAGGTTGCCCAGCATCAGGGTCAGGAGCGTATCATCGAGGACCCCCTCGCCCCACCGCTTCTCCAGTTCCATGAGGGCGACTTCGACCGATTCAACATGACCGTTTGCATCATCGAGAAATTCTTCAATCAGAAGCGAAATATCCATTACGCCGTCCAAATCCGACCACCTCTCCCGCAGAGATTGAGCACGAGCTGCTGCTCATTCGTCCACATGTAGTAACAGGGCTACTGCCCGCTTCCCGTCTTGAACAGTTTGTCGATCAGTTCATGCAGCTCGGAAGGATGGAACGGTTTCTTCAGGTAGCCACGGGCACCCAGCTTGAGCCCCCTGATGGTATCCTCCTCCTTGCCTTCCGTACTGATCACGATGACCGGAATCCTGCTGACAATACCGATTGCCGACGCCTTTTCCAGGAACTGTACGCCGTTCATGATCGGCATATTGATGTCGAGAAGAATGAGGTCGATATCTTTCTGCACCGCCAGGATATCAAGGGCCTCCTGACCGTTCATTGCATCGGCAATGACACAGTTGTAACGACTCATTACCAGGCGGTACATCTGATGAATCAATGTTGAATCATCGACGACGAGAATCTTTTTAAGCATGAGCTCCTCCGCTTTCCAGAAACATGAATGTATCCAAATAGGATGAACGTACCTTTACCTAACAAAAAAGAGCCTGCACACGGCACGGTTCCGGTGCCTGTCAGTGACATAAACAGATAACAGCATCACATCGAGATGTTGATTGGATTACGTGACAGGAAACGGATTACCCCTGCCTGACAGGTATGCCCAGCTTGGCAACCGCTTCCAGAAGAACGGGTATTTCGATCGGCTTTTTGAAATAATGGCTGGCGCCCCTTCGGTAAGCCTCCGCCTCCATTTCAGGGGTACCGAATCCCGTCATGATGATGACGTCGGTATTATATCTCTGCTTGATATAGGTAAGGAGTTCCAACCCTTCTATGCCATTGATACCCGACATGCGGATATCCGCGATGACCAGGTCGAAATGACTGCTGGCGAGAGCCTCCTCGGCCTGCTCGATCTCGTTGCAGGCGAGGACCTCCACCCCTTCAACCTTCAGAATATACGACAGGCTGAGAAGAATAGACTGCTCATCATCTACGATTAGAATTTTTTTCATTGGATTGGCTGTCATTGCATCTCCTTTTCAACGTTATAACCATCAGTTACACGGCTAGGATTAAAGAACAATAAAAAACTATAGCACATTACATGCCGACAACAAGATGAAACAAGAATTATTTTCAATAATAATTACACCACATTACACGCGCCTCGACAAAGACGTCATGAACAGGTGTACGATTTCAGGACAGCACCAAAAACAAGAGGGGCGCAGCTGATGTGTGGAGGGTGTGCAAGAGGTGCTTCAGAGAAGGTTTTAAGGGGACAACCGACGAGACTGTACGAAAATAGTACATGTACGATTTTCGTACACCTAATTTTAGATGTTCAGGCGTTTGAGCTTTGCATGGAGGGTTGAGCGGCTGATACCGAGCAACGAGGCGGTTCTGCTGAGATTATGACCGGTATACTGCAGCGCGCGCCGTATGTGGTCATCCTCAGCCTCCTGCAGGGAGGGGAAACCGGTCGATGGACCCTGCAGGATCGCCTCTGTCGGGATGCCTCGCAACTCTGCCGGAAGATGCTCCGGTGTGAGTTCACGACTCTCGGCAATGATGATGGCCCGCTCGATGACATTCTTCAGCTCCCGGACATTTCCGGGCCAACGGTACCGCTGCAGGCTATCCACGAAGTCGGGAGAGGCCGTTATGCCGGGTTTTCCCATCTCGGTACCGAGCCGTTCAATATAATGACCTGCCAGAAGGAGTATGTCACCCCCCCTCTCCCTGAGGGGGGGAACCGTGATCGGCAGCACATTTATGCGGTAGAAGAGATCTTCACGGAAAAGGCCCTGCTTCACCATTTCAGCGAGGTTTCTGTTGGTCGCACCGATAAAGCGGGCAGTGCTGTGTATGTCATCCAGGCCGCCAACCCGCCTGAACGTCCTGGTATCGAGTACTTTGAGAAGTTTTGCCTGTATGACCAGAGGCATTTCGGCAAGTTCGTCGAAAAAGATGGTTCCGTTGTTTGCCAGCTCGAAGAGGCCACGCTTTGATTTTGCGGCGTCGGTGAACGCGCCCTTTTCATGGCCGAACAGTTCGGACTCCAGAAGGTTTTCGGACAGCGCGGCACTGTTTATCTCGATCAGGGGACCGGTCGCCCCACTCTGTTCATGGATTGCCCGGGCTACCAGTTCCTTGCCGCTTCCTGATTCCCCCATGATAAGCACGGGGGTTGACGTGTTGCGGGCAAGGAGAGACGTGAGCCTTTGGACCCTGAGAATCTGCGGAGACAGTCCGATGATGCTGGAAGTACCACCGTTTTCCTGGTAAAGCTTGCGATGGTATGCCACCTCGTATTTGCGCTGCAACCGCTCCTCGATACCGTCCAGGATCACGGAGAGCTGCTGCATGTCGACGGGCTTGGGGAAAAAGTATTCCGCCCCCTGCTTCATGGCCCTGACCGCATGATCGACCTCCACGTGCCCGGTTATCACCATGGTACAGGCGCCAATCTCTGGAGAAACCAGGAGGGGGAGCAGGGAATCTCCCCGCATGTCGGGCAGATTCAGGTCGAGGAAAACGATGTCGGGAAGGTGGGTCCTCGCCATCTGCCCCCCCTCCCCCCCGGACACCGCCTCATACACC
>CALMBF010000002.1 GCA_937860145.1 uncultured Geobacter sp. | reverse complement strand
CTCCCGGGGGGCGGACCGTGGGGTCGTGGATGAACTTCTCCTCCTCCGTGGTCGGTACCACGACCACCTTCCCCTTCCCCCCCCGGCCGGGCTTCACCAGCCTGCCGACCCGGATCTTGCGGGGGAAGCCGTCCTGCTCCCGGCGGCTGTCCCGCTCCAGCAGGTCGTCCAGGGATTTTATCAGCCTGAGATAGGGGCTGGCCAGGGGGGGCTCCCCCTGGAGGACCGCCAGGTCGTGCCAGGCGTAGAGGCTCCGGGAGAACCCGGCGAAGGGCCCGGTATCGCCGGCCGCGGCAGAGGGGGGCTCGTGGCTCTCACCGGCGCTCGCCAGCTCCGCCCGCAGCCGCGCCTCCCGCTCCGGGGAGAGGCCGGCGGCTTTTAGCTCTGCCAGGTATGTTTCCAGGTCGTTTTGCATGAGATCTTTTCCGGCGTTGTCATAACCCCTCCCGGCCTCCCCTTATCTTAAGGGGAGGGGCTTCAGGTCCCCCCTCTTAGGATAAGAGGGGGACAGGGGGAGTTACTGATTTTCAATTCTCATCCTCCTGGGTGCAGAAGTACTCGATCGTCTTCTGAGCACAGGTCCGGCAGTATCCCAGCTTCTCCAGCATGGTGCTGATCATCCGGTCGTAGAGCTTCTGGTTCTCCTCGTTGGTCCGGTTGGCCAGGGCGCCGATGAGGGAGCCGGCGCCGGCGATGTCGCTCTTGAGCCGCACATCGGTGACCGCCTTCACCAGTTCCAGGTTGTCCATGAAGTCGTAGTTGGGATCCATGGAGATCTTCTGGCCGTAGATCTTCCGGATGGTGGTCCGGAAGGAGTCCCGCTGCTCCTCGGTCTTCAGGCCGATCCGCTCCTCCACGCTCTTCACGTAGCGCTCGTCGATCTTGAGGGCCTTGAGGGTGCCGGTCTGGGGGTCCTTGTACTTCCACATCCGGTCCGGCCCCAGGTTCTCGGCATCGATGCCGATGATCATGTTGACGTAGTTCATGACGTCCTTGCGGATGGCGTGGGGCTCATCCATGTAGGCGTTGAACATCTCGGTCATGATCCGTTCCCGGTAGAGCCCCCGGCCGATCTTCAGGTCCTCCAGGAACTTGGCCCGGTCGTTGGCCTCCACCACGTAGTCCAGGGTCACCCGCTCCAGGGTCTTGAAGACGTCGTAGGCGAACATGCAGCGCCCCTCGTTGGTCTCCGAGCTCTCCGCCAGGAGCTGCAGGCTCTTGCCCAGGCTCCGGTGGCCGAGCCCCTTCTGGCCGAAGCGCTTGGTGATGTCCGGGTCCTGCCCCAGGGTGTCGATCACCTCGGCCAGGGCCTTGATGCTCTTCTCCCCGGCGATCTCGCCGGCGGCCAGCTTCATGGTCTCGATGGGGGTCAGCTTTTCCGAGCGGGGGAGGCGGGAGAGGACCACCCCCACGCTAGCCGCGTAGTTCAGGTTCGGGTCCTGGTGGAGCGGTTCCCGGGTCAGGGTGGTCCGCGCCTCGCCGCCGATGGCGTAGGCGGTCAGCCCCTCCTGGAGGAGGTAGTTGGTGTTGTGGGAGACGTAGCAGATCCGGCAGCGGTCCACGATGGGGGCCTCCTCCTTCTCCGCCAGGAAGCGGTTGAACTCGGAGTTGTTGCTGGTGGCGACGATGAGGGTGTCGATGGGCCAGCGGTAGCCGTCGATCTCGATGGCCCGGTTCTGGATGACCCCCAGGTAGACCTGGACCAGGTCCTTCTTGTTCTTGAAGATCTCGTCGGAGAAGTGGATCCCCCCGCCACCGACCCTGGCCAGGGCTCCCCGGCGGAGGTCGAAGCGGTAGGGGTTGTTGGTGTCGGTGATGTGCAGGAGGCGCTGGATCGACTCCTCTCCCAGGAGGTCCACGGCCGAGGAGGTGATCTTGTCCTTGGCCGGGTACTTGCCGGTCACCGTGCCGAGGCTCTCGGCCAGGGGGACCGGCACCACGTCGACGAACTCCAGCATCCTGGTCAGGTCGCCGCCACAGTGGCTCCTGATGTCGTTCCAGATGTAGCCGCTGCAGGCCCCCATGGGGCGGTAGTTGCCGTACAGCTGCTGCAGCGCCCTCTCCCCGAAGCCGGCGGTATCGGACAGGTAGCGCCTGGTCTCCTCCTGGCTTTCGAACAGGTTCATGGCCAGGATCATGGGGTCTTCGTAGGTCTGGGAGTCGATGACGGCGATTTTCCCGTAGCTCCCCAGCTGGTCGAGGCCGGTGAAGCGGAAGGTGTAGCGCCGGTTCTTGGGCCTGGCCAGGAACTCACGGTACCGGCTGCAGAGCAGCTCGACGAAGAACGTCTTGCCGTTCCCCGGTTCCCCGACGAGGACAAAGGCCATCTCCTTGCTGGACCCCCCTTCGGCGGCATCCTTGACAAAGGAGACGAAGCTGTTGATTTCGTCGAACATGCCGATGGCATGCTTGCGCCCGCTGCGGAAGATGGTGAAGTCGTAGGTGGTGCGGCCGTTCACCACCACCTTTTCGAACCCCGCTTCCAGTATCATGCGCGACACCGCTTGAAACGAGTTCTCAAAGGGACGGCTGCCATCCCTGACCGCAGCAAGGTGCTGCATGAATGAGCTCTTCTGGCTCTTTTGCGCAGAGGCCATGATCTACCTCCCGTGGGTGGGGTGCAGTGTGAATCCGTTAACGAATAGTATCCCGCGATTTTCCCGATTTACAAGGACGGGGAGGTAATAGCCCCAGGGGGGCCACGAAAAAAGCCCGCGGCCATCTGCCCCGGGCTTCCTTTGCTCGTTCCTTCCCTCACGGGCTCGTCCCGGCGCAACGAGGGGGCATCACCCCTGCTGCCCCGGTTACACCGACGTCAGTTCGTCGAGCTGTTTCAGTGTCTCCTCCAGTTTCATGTTGAGCTTTCTCAGCTCATCCTCGGTGTATACCGCGTTCCCCTTGGCTATCTCTTTGTTCAGGCGTTCAATCCTCTGCTGGAGCGAGTCAACGTTGTCGGCACAATTCACGGCCACCAGCAGACAGGCATCTTTACCCTCGTTGACCATGCCCGTTTCAGCCGCGAGTACCGCACCAGCGGAGAGAAGCACTGACGTAGCCACGATCGAAACAACTGTAGCGATCCGTTTCATGGTGTACCTCCCTCACGATACTTGTTAGTTGCTATAGATTAATTATAGCGTTTCCTCTATGCATTGCAAATGAATATCATTATCAGTAAATTCCGCGGAGCCCCTGATGCCCCGGGTAGTCGACCACCCGCTACGGCGGGGAAATTAATGATTGCCCCGCTCCCCCTGCAAATGGTACATTGTAACCGTTCTCAGCCACAGGGACACCCCCTGTGGTTTTTTGTTTCCGAAAGGCAGATGAATCGATGATCAGTGCTTCACAAGTAACCCTCTCCTACGGCAAGCGGGTCCTCTTCAAGGACGTCAACATCAAGTTCACCCCGGGCAACTGCTACGGGCTCATCGGCGCCAACGGCGCGGGGAAATCGACGTTCCTCAAGATCCTCTCCGGCGAGGTCCAGCCGGACAAGGGGGAGGTCAGCATCGGCCCCCGGGAGCGGATCGCCGTGCTCCGCCAGGACCAGTTCGCCTTCGACGAGGAGACGGTCTTCAACACGGTCATCATGGGGCACAAGAGGCTCTACGACGTGATGGTCGAGCGGGAGGCGATCTATGCCAAGCCCGACTTCAGCGAGGCTGACGGGGTCCGCTCCGCCGAGCTGGAGGGGGAGTTCGCCGAGATGAACGGCTACGAGGCCGAGTCGGAGGCGGCGGTGCTCCTGAACGGCCTGGGGATCCCGGAGGAGCTCCGCCACAAGAGGATGAAGGAGCTGGAAGGGGGGGAGAAGGTCCGGGTCCTCCTGGCCCAGGCCCTGTTCGGCAACCCCGACGTCCTCCTCCTGGATGAGCCGACCAACAACCTGGACCTGAAGTCCATCGCCTGGCTCTCCGAGTTCCTCTTCCGTTTCCCCAACACGGTGATCGTCGTCTCCCACGACCGTCACTTCCTCAACCAGGTCTGCACCCACACGGCGGACATCGACTTCGGCCGGATCCAGGTCTACGTGGGGAACTACGACTTCTGGTACCACGCGAGCCAGCTGAACCTGAAGCAGAAGCAGAACGAGAACCGGAAGGTCGCCGAAAAGGCGGCGGAGCTCAAGGAGTTCATCCAGCGCTTCTCCTCCAACGCCTCCAAGGCCAAGCAGGCCACCTCCCGCAAGAAGCTCCTGGAGAAGCTCACCCTGGAGGACATGCCGGTCTCCTCCCGCAAGTACCCCCACGTCATGTTCAAGCCGGAGCGTTCCTGCGGCGACGTCATCCTGGAGGTCCAGGGGCTTGCCAAGGAGCTCGACGGCGCCAGGGTGCTGGACAATTTCGACCTGAACGTGCGCAAGGGGGACAAGATCGCCTTCGTCGGGGGGAACAGCCTCGCCCGCACGACCCTGTTCCGGATCCTGGCCGGGGAGCTGGAACCGGACGGCGGCAGCTATCGCTGGGGGGTGACCATCACCCCTGCCTACTTCCCCAAGGAGCACGGCGCCTACTTCGAGAACGACCTGAACCTGATCCAGTGGCTGGGCCAGTATGCGCCGCCGGGGGAGGGGGAGACCTTCAGCCGAGGGTTCCTGGGGCGGATGCTCTTCTCCGGCGACGAGGCCACCAAGAAATGCTCCGTCCTCTCCGGCGGGGAGAAGGTCCGCTGCATGCTGGCGAAGATGATGCTCTCCGGCGCCAACGTCCTGGTACTGGACGAGCCGACCAACCACCTGGACCTGGAGTCCATCACCGCCCTGAACGACGGGCTCATCGCCTATCCCGAGGTGGTACTCTTCGCCTCCCACGACCACGAGTTCGTCGCCACGGTGGCCAACCGGATCATCGAGATCACCCCGGGCGGGGTCATCGACCGGGTCATGGCCTTCGACGACTACCTGGAGAGCGAGGATGTGAACCGGGAGCGGGACGAGCTGTACCATGGCCATGCGGAGCTGACCCTGTAGGTGGGGGGAGGGACCGGTGGCTGAAAAGCCCCCCTGCAGTCCCCCCTGCCCTGTAGGGGGGAAGCGAGCGGGGGTGAACTTACCCAGAAGTGAGTATGTTCAAGGGGGGGCACCCCCCATTCCGAGAAAAGGAGATCAGTATGCCAACAGCATCGGCGCGCCACATCCTGGTGGCCACGGAAGAGAAATGCCTGCAGCTCAAGGCGGAGATCGAGGCAGGGGCGGATTTCGCCGAAGTGGCCCAGCGGAACTCCTCCTGCCCGTCCCGCATGCGGGGCGGCGACCTGGGGGCCTTCCGGCCCGGCCAGATGGTGAAGGAGTTCGACGTGGTCGTCTTCTCCGGCGAAGTGGGGAAGGTCCTCGGGCCGGTCAAGACCCAGTTCGGGTATCACCTGGTGGAGATCACCCGGCGCTGGTAGGGGCGCCAGAAAGGATGTTCGGATGGATACCGCAATGACCGAACTGGATCAAGCCCTGGCCGTGCTCCGCCTCGACGGGGAGGATGCCAAGGCGCAGTCTAAGTATTACGACCTCTTCCTCAACACGGTCTTCTACGTGCCGACGGTCAGCAACGAGGTGCACGGCCTGCCGATGGACGACCTGGAGGAAGGATCGGTGATGCCCCTGGTGATCGAGGCGGAGGGGAGCGACTACCTCCTGCTGTTCGACACCAGGGAACGGCTCACCGCCTGGGCCCAGGCCGAGGTTGATTTCGTCGAGGTGCCGGGGCACGTGGTGGCTGCCAACACCATGCCACCGCTCCAGTGGGCCCTCAACGTGGGTACGGAGTATTCGAAGCGGTTCCTCACGGAGGAGATCGCCTGGCTGAAAGACGTGGTCGCGCAGTGCGAGGCAGCGGCGGGCGAGAGCGCCCCGTAACGGCGGGGGTGGCGTCTGGGGGTATGGGCCCCGGTCAGGGGCAGAGTGGCTTGGTGTCGAGGCCGGTGCCGGTATAGTTGCTGAAATTACCTGTGCAGGGAGTGCCATTCCGCGTGATGGTGAACTGGTCACCCGCCACCGCGATCGTATTCCCCTGCTGCAAGAACTCCAGGTGCTTGCTGTTGCAGAGACTCACCTCAGACCAGCACGTCGGGAGAACCGGGCCCAACCCGAGTTCCGTGTCGATTTTGTTCCGTGCCTTGCTGTAGGTGGCATAACTTCCGTGAGAGCCCCCGCCGAGCCAGTAGGAGAGGTTACTGAAGGGGTTGATGCTGACGGTCGACAAGGGCCAGCCGCTGCCGACCCTTATCGTCAGCTTGCTGCTGCCGTGCCAGTCCCGTTCCTGGGAGATGGTGACATCCGTCACGGGGATGGGGGTGCCCTGGTAGAAGGAGTAGAGCGTGTACGTGTCGAAGGCTGCTGAAACGACCTCGTTCGTGTTCGCCTTCTGGAAGTAGAAGTTGTTGTTGTCGTCGAGGAATCCGTCCTGGTCGAGGGCTATCGGGTGGTCGCTGCTGACGTTGAAACTGGCGCGCTGCTCCGGGGTGAGGGTCCTGAGATTCTGGCCGTGGTACTTCAGGGAAACTGCCTTCCCCGTTGTGGTGTAGACGCTCCCCGTGATGACGTTGCTCTTTGCCTCGGTCACCTCCTGCTTCTCGTGGTAGTCGAGGGCATGGTCCACACTGTATCCGCAGCCGGAGATGACGGCGGACAGCATCAGTACCCAATGGTAAGACTTCTTTGCTCGCGACACGGAAAACCCTTTACCAGCCCTGATAGATTCCAGACATTAATCTATATTTCATAAACGACCGTGAAAAGTCAAGCGACGCTGCGGATGGGGGGGACGGCATGTCGTCCGGCCCTCGCCATTCACCGCGACTGGCGGTATAAAGGTCGGCACAGCTCGTTCCGTCAGGTCGGCGGGCAACAGGGGTGTTTCATGAACAAGAAAGCGCAGCAGCGGCCCAGACGCCTCCCCCGGCTCCTGTATGCCGATGCCCAGGGGAATATCTACGATCACCCGACCCTGGCCATGGCGGGGATGAGCGGGGACCAAGCCGTCCTACCGGAGGGGGTGGAGCTGATCCCCCTTCCCGAAGACAGCCGTCTCTTCACCATTCCCGACACACCTCCCGTGGCGTGGGATGAACGGAAGGGGGCGTTCGTCACCGTCCCCACGGTACGGGAGGGGCGGCGCGAGCTGCGGGTGCAGGCGGTCTCGGCGTTCATGGCCCCCGGATACATGCGGACCCTCCTGCCGGCGTGCGCCTACGGCGAGAAGCGGGTCCATCTCCCCCTCTGGTCCTACACGGCGGTGGGATGGGACGAGGAGCAGGAGCGGATCGTTGTGGCGGCGACCCGGGTGGATGCCAACGAGAACTGGCTCCCCAGGAACTACGACGACCGGCAACTGGATCCGCTGGTGCACAGGATGCTCAAGGCCTTTCCCGACAACCGTCTGCTGGAACAGCTCTCCCGCTGCGCCATCGACTACCACTGCTTCGCCGCCAAGAACCTTTTCTACCGCCGCTGGGAGGCTCCCATCCCCACCTCGCCGGCCTGCAACTCCCGCTGCCTCGGCTGCATCAGTCTGCAACCCTCCGACTGCTGCCCCTCGAACCACGAACGGATCGGCTTCGTCCCGACCCCCGATGAGATCTGCGAACTGATGCTCCCCCACCTGCTGGAGGCGCCGGAGCCGATCGTCTCCTATGGCCAGGGGTGCGAGGGGGATCCCATCATGCAGGCGGACACGGTGGCCGAGGCGACCCGGCGGCTGAAGAACGGCGCCGGCGGCCGGGGGACGGTCAACTTCAACTCCAACGGTTCGTTCCCCGACCGGGTGAGGATGCTCTGCGACGCCGGCATGGACTCCATGCGCTTCTCCATGAACTCGGTGCAGGAGGAGCTCTACAACCGCTACTACCGGCCGGTGAACTACCACTTCGGCGACGTGGTCGAGTCGGTGAAGAGCGCCAAGGAGCGGGGGCTGTTCACCATGATCAACTACCTGGTCTCCCCGGGGGTGACCGACAGCCCGGCCGAGGTGGAGGCGCTGATGACGTTCCTGGCCGAGACCGGGGTGGACATGCTGCAGATGCGCAACCTCTCCATCGATCCCGATTATTACACCGGGCAAATGGGGGTGAAAGGGAGGGGGATCGGCATGTACCGCCTGCTGGAGAAGATCAAGAAGGAGTTTCCACAGGTGCAGTTCGGCTACTTCAACCGGACGAAGGAGAGGTTCTTCCCCGACGGGTATGAGAAGGGGTGGCCGGTGAAGAGCCGGAGGTGAGAAACGACAACGGCCTGCGGGGATCCCCGCAGGCCGTTGTCGTTTGGGAAAGCTTGCCGCTATTCCACGGTGAAGTCGGCGTCCTCGATGATGACCTGGTACTTGTAGCCGCCACCGAAATCCTTGTCCTTGTAGAGCGTGCCGTTGACCAGCACCACTTCCCCCTCGGTAGGGATCGACTTGGAGGTGACCACCAGGTTGAAGTCGCCGGTGGCGTGGGAGCCGGAGCCGTCACGCAGGTGCACCCAGTTCTTCCCCATGATGTTGCTGGAGATCTTGACGACCTTTCCCCTCACCACGACCTTCTTCTTGTTCAGCTTCCCGCTGTTCTTGTACAGCTCCGCGATGGTGTAGGCGTTCTTGCCGCTGGCCTTCTTCACCTTCACCTTGACGTCGGGGGAGACGGTCCCCTTGCTCCCCGGCGACGTGCCGCTGACGTCCTTCTTCTCCTTCGCCCCCTTGCCGCTCTGTACGAGTTCCGTGAAATAGATCTTGTCAAAGGTGCGCTTCAGGGTTTTGCTCTCGAAGTTGTGCATGGCCATCCCGGGGTTGAAGGTCTGCTGCGAGCCGACCGGGATTTCCGCGGCAGTGACCGCAAGCCAGATCTTTTCTCCCCCGGTCTGCTTCAACTCCACGTAGGTGTAGCCCCCGCTGTTGATGACCCGCAGGACCTTGCCCACGTGGGGTTTTTCGGGAGGCTGGGCGGGCGCGGGGATGGTCGCGTTGTCGTTCGTGCCGAGCATGACCGGTTCCATCCCCCCGCCGTGACCTGCCGGCGGCTGGGCCGTGGCCAGGACCGGCGTGATGGCGAGGGCCGCGGTAATGCATGAAGCTGCAAGAAAGCGCATGTAGTACTCCTTTCACGAGTAATGGATCAATACCATTTATAGAGAATCGCCGTGATGATGTCAAATTCCACGTGTGCCGGGGTGCTGCGAGAGTGGTGGGCAAACTCGCCGGAACTGTGCTACTATCTCTCCACTCTTTTCCGAGGTGAGCCATGGGACAGACCCGCGCAGTTACCGTGAAGAACGTCAGCCAGATCCTCCTGAAAAAGGGGTTGATAAGCGAAGAGCAGCTGGGGACCGTGCTCGGCCGGGCGGAGGCCCAGGCGGCCCGGTTGTACAGCCACCAGCAGACGGGGTATTCCCGCCGTTTCTTCCAGGCGGCCGAACAGGTCTCCCCCGCGGAGATCATCTCGTCCTTCAACCTGGAGATCCCCGGCACGGGGCGGATTCTCACCGAGGATGCCATCACCGAGACCATTGCCGAGGCTGTCGGCATGGAGTACGTCAAGATCGACCCGCTGAAGATGGACCTGGAGCTGGTCACCGAGCATGTCACCCGCGGTTTTGCCCTGAAGAACCTGATCGTGCCCATTGCGGAGCGGGACGGCGCCATCGTGTTTGCCCAGGCCGACCCCTTCAACAGCCAGGCAATCGACGACCTGCGCCAGACGCGGCACATCCAGATCCGCCAGGTGCTGGCGTCGCGCAGCGACATCCTCAAGATCCTGCGGGAATTCTTCGGGTTCCGGGCGTCGGTCATGGCCGCCCAGAGCCAGGTTGCGGCCGGCACCGACCTGGCGAACCTGGAACAGTTCGTCATGATGCGGGAACAGGGGGAGGCCGAGGGGAGCGACAAGCATATCATCTCGGCGGTGGAGTTCCTGCTCCAGTATGCCTTCGACCAGCGGGCCAGCGACATCCACATCGAGCCGAAACGGGACAAGTCCCTGATCCGGCTCAGGGTCGACGGGGTGCTGCACAATATCCACACCGTTCCCAAGCAGCTGCACCCGCCGATGGTCTCCCGGATCAAGCTCCTTGCCCGCCTCGACCTGGCCGAGAAGCGCCGCCCCCAGGACGGCCGGATCAAGACGACCCACAAGGGGAAGGAGATCGAGCTGAGGGTGTCGACCCTGCCGGTCGCCTTCGGCGAAAAGGTGGTCATCCGTATCTTCGATCCCGAGATCCTCATGCAGGAGCTGGACAACATCGGGTTCTACCCCCGGGAGTACCAGCTCTACCGGTCGTTCATCGACAAGCCCAACGGCATCATCCTGGTGACCGGCCCCACCGGCAGCGGCAAGACCACCACCCTCTACTCCTCCCTGCGGGCGCTTTCGTCGCCGGAAGTCAATATCGTCACGGTGGAGGATCCCATCGAGATGGTGATGGAGGAGTTCAACCAGGTCGGGGTGCAGAGCGCCATCGGCGTCGGTTTCGCCACGGTGCTGCGCAATATCCTCCGCCAGGACCCGGACATCATCATGATCGGCGAGATCAGGGACCGGGAGACGGCGGAGAACGCGGTGCAGGCGGCCCTGACCGGGCACCTGGTCCTCTCCACCCTCCACACCAACGATGCCCCCTCCTCCGTAACCCGTCTCATCGACCTGGGGGTCCCCTCCTTCCTCATCTCGTCCACCGTGATCGGGATCATCGCCCAGCGGCTCATGCGGACCATCTGCACGGAGTGCAAGCGGGAACGGCGCCTCACCTCCGAGGAGATCGCCTACCTGCAGCTGGAGCGGAAGGAGGCGACGGTCTGGGAA
>CALMBF010000001.1 GCA_937860145.1 uncultured Geobacter sp. | reverse complement strand
CAGCTCCCCCACCCCGACGACCAGGGCAAGCCTCCGGGCCGCCGCCGGCCGCTGCCGGAGCGGTACAAGGAGCAGCCCCCCGGCCAGAGGGAGGAAGAGGAGCAGGGTCAGGATGTGGGAGGGATCGGACATGGTTCTCTCACGTGGCAGCGGCATTCACCCCCGCTGCCGGCAGTTTCACAGCTTCCGGCTGTCGTAGGCCCAGTGGAGCAGCGCCTGGCGCTGGCGGGGCCGGCAGCTCCAGACCCCGGGAGGACAGTTCTTCTGCAGCTGGGCGACGTGGCGGCGTACCGCAATCCAGCGCCTGATCTGGCGGGCGTCGTCGGCGCAGCGTCGCCCCATGTAGTAGCGGCAGTACCACTGGAACCACCCCCGGGGGTCCTCGTGATAGATCCACCCCCTGGCCCGCCAGTAGGCGAGCGGCTTGGAGGCGTTCACCCCGAAGAAGTTCAGTTCCGGCACGTGGCGCTCGTGGCAGAACCTGGCGTTCTCGAACCAGTCGGCCGGGAACTCGTCCCGGCAATCGGTCATGTACTTGCCGCCGAAGATGCCGAGGGCCAGGAGCTCCTTAGGGGTCAGCTCGGGCCGGAAGTCGGGGTGGAAATTCTCCCCCATGGGCTCGGAGAGGGTGTAGCTGTACCCCTGCTGCATCAGGTCGTTGACGACGACGATCCGCGGCTCGGACATCACCACCCTCCCCTTCCGGCGGCACTCCCCGCCAGCCAGCCGAGGAGCAGCACCGCCCCGACGGCGAGATAGATGAGGTAGGTCGACACCCGGCCGCTGCTCCAGCGCCCCAGCCACGAACCGCAGCGGCCGAGCAGCTCCGCCAGGCGGTCGACCCCGCCGTCGATCAGGCCGGCATCGACCCGCTGCCAGAGAAACCGGGCGGTCCCGGTGAAGGGTTCGACGAAGATGCGGGCGTAGAGGCGGTCCGCGTACCAGCCGTGGAGCAGGAAGGCGGTCAGCCCCCCGGCCGGCTGCGCCCCTTCCGCGATGCGGAGTGGCCGCCGGGAATCGGCGTAGCGGTGGCAGGCCAGGGATATGCCTCCCACGGCCGTCAGGGCGGCGACGGCCTGCAGCGCCAGTTCGGTGGCAGTGGCGGCATGCTCGACCCGGACCCCGCCGGAGGCGAGCACCCTTCCCAGGAGCCCCTCACCCAGGTAGTGGGGGATGTTGAGCAGCCCGCCCCCCAGGCCGAGGATGGCCAGGGGGACCAGGGGACCGGTCATGAGGGGCGTGAGGGGCTGGGGCGCGGGACCCTCGCCGCCGCAGACCAGACGGACCATGCGGAAGGTGTAGTAGGCGGTGAGGAAGGCGGTGGCGAGACCGAGGAGGAAGAGGAGGAGATAGAGCATCCCCCCCCGTCCCCAGACCGCCGCCAGGATCGCGTCCTTGCTGAAAAAGCCGCCGGTAAGGGGGAACCCCGCGAGGCAGAGGGCACCGGCCAGGAAGAGGCGGGAGACCGCCGGCAGGGAGCGGGAGATACCGCCCATGCGATAGATATCCTGCTCGTGGTGGAGGGCGGTGATGATGCAACCGGCCCCCAGGAAGAGGAGCGCCTTGAAGAAGGCGTGGACGATGAGGTGGAAGGTGGCGGCTGCCAGGGCTCCTGCGCCGACCCCGAGCATCATGAAGCCGATCTGGCTGATGGTGGAGTAGGCGAGGACCCGTTTCAGATCGCGCTGGGCCACGGCGCAGCTGGCGCCGTAGAAGGCGCTCGCCCCCCCGGTGACGGCGATGGCCGCCATGACGGTCGGCGAGACGGAGACCAGGGGGAAGAGGCGAATGAGCAGGTAGACCCCGGCGGTTACCATGGTGGCGGCGTGGATCAGGGCGGAGACCGGCGTCGGGCCGGCCATGGCGTCGGGAAGCCAGACCATGAGGGGGAGCTGGGCAGATTTCCCCATGGCTCCCACGAGGAGGAGGATGCCGATGGGGGTAATGACCATGAGCGGCATGAGGAAGACCGTCTCGTTGATGCCGGTAAGGGAGGTGGTGCTGAACAGCTCGTAGAGCCAGACGATGGCGATCCCCAGGGCAACGTCGCCGATGCGGGTGACGATGAACGCCTTGCGGGCGGCGGTGGCGTTCTTTTCCTCCCGGTACCAGAAGCCGATCAGGCCGTAGGAGCAGAAACCGACCCCCTCCCACCCCATGTAGAGGAGGGGGAGGTTTTCCGCCAGAACCAGGAGGAGCATGGCGGCGACGAAGAGGTTCAGCAGGGCGAAGAAGCGGACGTACCCGGGATCACCGGCCATGTAGGCCACGGCATGCAGGTGGATCAGGCCGCAGACGAAAGTGACCATGAGGGCGATGACCAGGGAGAGGGGATCCAGGTAGAGGGTGACCGGAGCGGCAAATTCGAAATCGGTCAGCCAGTTGACGATCTCCACCTTGGCCGGTGAGGCAAAGAGGGTCGCCGCACCGAGAGTCGCGGCAAAACTTCCCCAGACCGTCCCGCAGGCGACGGCCTCCACCACCCGGCGAGGGAGCCTCCCCCCCGCGAGGGCCAGCAGAACCGCCCCGCAGAGGGGGAGAAACAGTATCAGTTCGAGGAGGAGTCTCATGGGTCGCGCAGCTCCCGGAACGCATCCACGTCGACCGTCCTGCGCCGCCTATGGAGGTAGACCACCAGGGCCAGGGCGAGGGAGACCTCGGCGGAGGTCATGGCCATGATCATCAGGGCGAACACCTGGCCGTCCGGTGCCCCCCAGCGGGCCGAGCCGCCGACGAAGACCAGCATGGCGGCGTTGAGCATGATCTCGATGCCGATGAGGAGCATGATGACGTTGCTCCGCCAGACCAGCACGCAGACCAGGCCGAGGGAAAAGATCACGGCAGCCAGGATGAGGATATGGGCCAGGGGGACGATCATTTCACATCCTTCAAGAAGTGCGGATTTTTCGATAAGCGCCAGGCGCTCAAGAAATGGCGCGGAGACGTGCATTGTATCCGTTGCACAATTTCGCCGGCGAAATTGGACCGCAACTGCGGCCCGCAGGGGTCGACCGCAGGTCGAATCACAAGGCATTTTGAAGAGCAACGCCGCGATTGCGAAAAAGTCGCACTTCTCATCGCCGTCTCCCAAGGTAGAGTGCCCCCACCACGGCAAACAGCAGCTGCAGGGAGATGATCTCGATGGCTACCCCGTAACGGCCGTACAGGAGGGTGGCGAACTCCTTCACCCCCTCCCCGCCGGTTCGGGGGGCCGTGGCGGGGCTCCCGGCGGCAAGGAGCAGGGAGACCAGGATCACGGCGGAGAGGACAAGCGCCGGGAACCACTGCCGCCACCCCGGCCGCACCCCCGACTCCGGATGCCCCAGGTCGAGCATCATGATGACGAACATGAAGAGCACCATGACCGCGCCGGCGTAGATGATCACTTCGAACATGGCCACCAGGGGGGCAAGGAGGAGGAAGAAGATCCCCGCCAGGGCAAAGAAGGAGGTGACCAGGTAGACGATGGCATGCACCGGGTGCCTGCCGGTTATGGCCAGCACGGTAGCCACCACCATGACCGTTGCCAGTATGTAGAACAGGAGGGCTCCCATGGTCTCCTTCAGGTGGACCGGCCGGCAAGCTTCAGCTGGGCCGCGATCTTTTCCTGCAGTTCGGTTATCGGTTTCCCCTTGGAGAAATAGTCGTGGGCGACCCCCTCCGCCACCAGCTTCTGCAGCCCGGCTTCATCCTCAGCCGAAATAATGATGATGCGGGGATTGATGAAGACCCCCATCTCCCGCAGCCTGGCGATGATCCTGTCGCCCCGGAGCCCCGGCAGGCCGAGATCCACGAGGAGCACGTGGGGGCTGAACTCGACGATCCGGTTGAGTGCCCCCAGGGACGAAGAGACGACCTCCACCAGGTATCCCTGGACGCCGAGGTGAGACTTGATGATCCGGGCGATGAGGGGGCTGTCGTCGATGAGCATGATACGAACCTGCATGAATCCTCCACTGGTTGATTCTCTCCCCCGTGCGGCAGGGGCGAAACGCTTTCTTGATGAACGCCGCCCCGGTCAGGGGAGGAGGCCCCGGACATCCACGGGCGGTCTCTCCTCCGCCCCCTCCCCCCGGGGCTGGGTAACGCCGATGCCGGCATGGCGGTAAAAATTGTAACGGGCATCCTTGCCGCCATGGGCCACCAGCAGGTCCTCCTTTTCGAAGACCAGGTCCATGACATCCCGTTTGCAGATCTCGTAGTCCGGCGTCATCTGGATCGCCGTGGTCGGACAGGCCTCGGCGCAGAGACCGCAGAAGATGCAGCGGGAGAAGTTGATGCGGAACCAGGCGGCCCGGCGCCGCCCCCCCTCCACCTCCTCGGCCTGCATGGAGATGCAGTCCACCGGGCAGGCGGCGGAGCAGAGGTAACAGGCCACGCAGCGCTCCCCCCCGTCCGGGTCGCGGGTAAGGATGATCCGGGCCCGGTAGCGGGGGGACGGGGTCCGCTTCTCCTCCGGGTACTGGACCGTCACGGGTCGCCGGAGGATATGCTTCAAGGTGGTCCAGAGGCCGGTCAGGATTGCCGTTATGTCGTCGACCACTCTCATGCTCCCCCCGTGAGAAAGAGCCACCAGGCAGTGGCCAGGATGTTGACCAGGGCCAGGGGGGTCAGCACCTTCCAGCCGAAATGCATCAGCTGGTCGTAGCGGAGCCTCGGCAGGGTCCCCCGTATCCAGATGAAGAGGAAGGCGAAGGCCAGGGCCTTGCCCCAGAACCAGAGGATCCCCGGGAGGACCGGCCCGTGCCAGCCGCCGAGGAAAAAGGTGGCCGCCAGCCCGCCGAGGACGATGATGTTGATGTACTCGCCGACGAAGAAGAGGCCGAAGCGCATCCCCGAGTACTCGGTATGGAAGCCGGCCACCAGCTCACCCTCCGCCTCGGGGAGGTCGAAGGGGATCCGCTTGCACTCGGCCAGGATGCTGACCAGGAAGACCACGAACGCCAGGGGCTGGTAGAGGATGAACCAGCAGCCCGCCTGGGCGGCGACGATGTCCGACAGGCGGAAGGAGCGGGCCAGCATCACCGCGGGGACCAGGGAAAGCCCCATGGAGAGCTCGTAGGATATCAGCTGGGCCAACCCCCGCAGGCTCCCCAGGAGGGCATACTTGGAGTTGGAGGCCCACCCCCCCAGGGCGACGCCGTAGACGGCGATGGAAGAGAGGGCCATGAAGAGGAGCAGCCCCACGTTCAGGTCAGCAACCTGCAGCGGCAGGTCGCGGCCGGCGAGACGCAGGGGCGCGCCGAAGGGGACGATGGCAAAGGTCATGATTGCCGGGATGGCGGCCATGGCCGGCGCCAGGAAGAAGAGCCACCGGTCCCCGGCAGGAGGGCAGACATCCTCCTTGGTGAGGAGTTTGACCAGGTCCGCCAGGGGTTGGAGCAAGCCCTGGGGGCCGACCCGGTTGGGCCCCTTGCGATCCTGGATCCAGGCCAGCAGTCGCCGCTCGGCATAGACCAGGTAGGCCGCCAGGGTCAGGATGACGAACAGGACCATGCCTATCTTGGCAATCACGAACGCTATCTCCACGGGATCAGGCATCATTCGGTAACACCCTCCCTCCCAGTACCATCCCCTCCCCTTCCGGGTCGAGGCCGGCCAGGCGAGCCCACCGGCCGGACAGGGGCTCCTCGGGCGGGGTCCCTCCCGCCAGGCGGACCAGGTCGGATATCACCCTCCAGGCGGGACGGAGATCCCCCCCCGGAGGCGCGGCTTCGTGGACCCGCGGCGGATGGCCGGCTGGGTCGAGCCCCTTCACCGGCAGGCCGGGGCGTATGACGCGGCAAAACTTCTGGGCCCGCCCCTCGAAATTGACGTAGGTGCCGTCGCTCTCCACCGGTGCGGTCGTGGGGAGGACGATGGCTGCCGCCTGCACCGCGGAAGTTGCCCGCCAGTCCAGGGCCGCGACGACGGGGATTCCCTCCAGCAGCTCCGCCGGGATGTCGGCCTCCACGGCCACGAGCCCCTTGACACGGCCCGAGGCAAGGGCTGCCCCGACGGGTCCCCCCCCCTGTTCGGCGGAGAGGAGCGCCGCCCCGAAGCCGTTGGGGCCGGGGAAGAGAGCGGCGATTCGCGCCCCGGTCCGGTCGAGCATGGCCATGACCTCGGGATCGCCGTGTTTCGTTCCCGCGATCACCACGGGCCGGTCGAAGATCGCCAGGGGAGCCTCCTCCATGTAGTGGAGCTGCACCGCCTCGATGCCGACGGCCCGGGTCTGCTCCAGGGGGGAGTGTTCACCCACCAGGAGGACCGGCGCACCGCGGCGCCAGGCCTGGCGCACCGCCAGGAGGAGCATGGGCCCCTCTTCCCGCAGGTCGCTCTCGTAGATGGCGATGCAGCCGGCATTCATGACATCGGCCATGGAGGCCCCGTTCTCCCGCGTCATGAGGGAGACCGCCGCATGGGCGGCACGGGTTTCCCGCCTGGTGGCAAACCACCCCGGGGCACCGGAGGAGAGGACGCCGGACAGGAGCGGCAACAGGCTTGCCCCCTCGAAGGGGAGGCGGGACGAACCGACGACCAGGACGCTCCCTTCGCCGTACAGCTCGACGATCTCGTTCAGCCGGCGCAGCAGGGCGTCCTCGGCCTCCTCCCAGCTTGCTTCGCGGCCATCAACCAGGGGAGTGCGGGGACGCAGGGGGTCATTGGCCTCCTTCGGGGCGAAGCGACCGCGGTCGCAGATGAACCAGCCGTTGACACGGTCGTTGCGGCGGGCCACGATCTTCAGGAGCTCCCGGTAACGGGCCACGGGCGTGATGTTGCAGCCCACGGAGCAGCCGGGGCAGACCGATGGCGCCATGTCGTAGTCCCAGTAGCGGGCCCGGAAGCGGGCGGTCCTGTCGGTGAAGACGCCGGTGGGGCAGATGTCCACCAGGTTGCCGGAAAAGGGGGACTCCAGGGGGCCATGCTCGAAACGTCCGAAGTAGACCCGGCCGGCGCTCCCCATGACGCCGAAGTCGCTCCCCCCGGCATGCTCCTGGTAGAAACGGACGCAGCGGTAGCACTGGATGCAGCGGTTCATCTCGTGCTCGATGTTCGGCCCCAGGTACTGGTTGACGTGGGTCCGCTTGGGCCCGTCGAAACGGCGGATGCCGTGGCCGCCGGCAATGGTGAAGTCCTGCAGCTGGCACTCCCCCCCCTCGTCGCACACCGGGCAGTCGTGGGGGTGGTTGATCATCAGCCACTCGATGACCTGGCGCCGCATGGCGACCGCATCGGGATCGGTCGTGGAGACCACCATCCCCTCCTGCACGGGGAGCATGCAGGACATCTGGATCCCCTTCACCGGCCCGTCCAGCATCTTCACGGCGCAGACCCGGCAGGCGCCCGCCTTCCCCAGGGCAGGGTGCCAGCAGAAATGAGGGATGACGATGCCGACGCTCTGCGCCGCCTCCAGCACGGAGACCCCTTCAGGAGCGTCAACCTCCCTCTTGTCGATTATCAGTTTTGGCATAAGAACCTTGATGAAAATACATTCCCTCACCCCAGCCCTCTCCCACTGAGGGGAGAGGGTTTAGGTGAGCGGGCAGCGGCCACGGATGATGTGCTCCACCACCTCGTCCTCGAAGTGGCGCAGGAGCCCCTCCACGGGCCCCATGGCGCCGGGTGCCAGGGCGCAGAAAGCGTAGTTCAGGAGCTTCACGTGGTCCCGGAGGATCGCCACCTGCTCCATGCTCCCCCTCCCCCCCTCGATCTCCTCCAGGAGGTGGACCACGTAAGGGAGCCCCTCCCGGCAGGGGGTGCACCAGCCGCACGACTCCCGGGCGTAGAAACGGACCAGGTTGAGGGTCGCCCCCACCATGCAGGTGCCCTGGTCGAAGACCACCACCCCGCCGGTCCCCAGGCGCGACCCCGCCTGTGCCACGCTGTCGAAATCCATGGGGGTGGCGAGGTGCTCGCCGGTGAAATAGGGGGTGGAGGCGCCGCCGGGGAGGCATGCCTTGAAGCTGCTCCCCTCGGCCATGCCACCGCAGACCCCGTCGATGATCTCACCCAGGGGGATGCCGAGGGGGAGCTCGTAGCAGCCGGGATGTTTCACATGGCCGCTGATGCAGAAGAGTTTCATCCCCGCGGCCTCGGGAATCCGGGCCCTGGCCCTGAACCGCTCGGGCCCCTCGGCGATGATCGCCGGGATGTTGGCCAGGCTCTCCACGTTGTTCACCACGGTCGGTCCCCCCCAGAGTCCCTTGATCGCCGGGAAAGGTGGTTTTGCCCGGGGGTTGGCCCGCTTCCCCTCCAGGGCGTTCATCAGGGCGGTCTCCTCTCCGCAGATGTAGCGCCCCGCCGACAGGTGCACCTCGAGGGCGCAGGAAAAGCCGCTGGCAAGGATGTTCTCGCCCAGGAAGCCGGCATCCCGCGCCTCTCCGATGGCCCGTACCAGGTTGGCGGCCGCCGCCTCGTAGCCGCGCCTGATGAAGATGAAGGCCCGGTGCACCCCGAGGGCATAGCAGGCGAGGATCATCCCCTCCACGAGCAGGTAGGGATTGGCCTCCAGAAGGACCCGGTCCTTGAAGGTGCCGGGCTCCATCTCGTCGCAGTTGCAGATGAGCCAGCGCGGTCCGGGGAGATCACGGGGGACGAAGGACCACTTCTTCCCCGTGGGGAACCCCGCCCCGCCCCGGCCGCGCAGGCCGGAGTCGATCACCGCCTGCTGCACCTCGGC